>CAXQRU010000039.1:0-17494 GCA_964226685.1 Polaribacter sp.
TACACGACGCTCTTCCGATCTCCTCAAGCACAGAATCAAGTGTAAAATCTTCAAACACTCTATTAACAATATAGGCTGTAGAATAATAACCGTAATAAGACAAATCATAAAAGCTGGTACTTATCTCAACTCCAGCCAAATTCGCCTCCATCAAAACTCCCTTTTGAAACAATACGCCCCCAACTATTCCAAATGCACTAGTCACGCCTAAAAAAGCAGAAATTATTAGGATAATTTTTTTTACCTGATCTCCAAACGATCTATTAGATGAATTATTTGTCATAAGTACCCCCTTAAAAACATACTAATCTTTACCTCTCACCCCAATCACATTAGGAACTGGCCACTCCTTCACTGATGGCCAAGGCACACCAAAGCCTTCGAACTCCATACCGCCCACATTAAAATACAGTTGAGCTTCTGAGCCGCCTTCAAGATGTTGCGCTGCTACTATGCCGATATTAAACCCTAGTAATTCATTGTTAAAATCAACCATAGAGTAAGGCGAGTCGGTAAAAATAAATAGCGCTCGACCTTGATCGTCTTCACCTAGGGCGGCTTCGGTCCAGACGCGTCCGGGTTTAGTCCAGCGATTCTCTCCTGGTTTTTTAATTAAGCGCAGGTTTTGTACTACCGATTGATAGTTCTCTATCAACCAGTTCATGCTAACCTTGGGATCATCGAGATCATAGATGGCAAACTCAGGTAGGCCCTCCCGCTTTGGGCCGAAGGCGGCTGCAGAGAGATAGCCGCTGATATGAGCATTATTGATGTGCCTGTCATCCCCCAAGTAACCGATATGGGTTTTCCGATCTTTGGCAAATAATCCCGCATTAATCACAGCAATAAATTGCTCAGACTTGGCCCATTGTTTTGCGGTTTTATTTTCACCGTTATTGGGCCAACTGGCTCCGGCCAAGTGAAATTGATAGTGCTTAGGGTCAATTCTTAAAATGGTGACTTGAGATGGCCCCGCCATACTGCGTTTTTGGGTAGTGAAGTGGCCGAGGTCAATACCCTCGGCCAAGTTTTTCCATTCAGCAAATGATGTTAAGGAACCGATTGAGAAAGTCAAAAATATCGCTATCCTTTTCAATGTTTTCAAACGTTAACCCTCGTTATTGGTGCCAGAAGGGCTGCCCAATGGTTGGCGTACTGGGCGCGGCGGTTTGGCGGGTTTGCATTAAACCAGACTCATAAGCGCTACGACCGGCTTTGATAGCACCGGCAAAGGCGGCCGCCATATTTACGGGGTTCGATGCTTTAGCAACGGCCGTATTCAGTAGCACGCCATCAAAGCCCATCTCCATCGCTTGGCAAGCCTGGGATGGACTACCAATGCCCGCATCCACAATCAAGGGTACATTGGGTAAACGCTCTCGCAAGGTGGTTAAATTATAGGGGTTCATTAAACCCAATCCCGTTCCGATGGGCGAGCCCCAGGGCATTAATACCTGACAGCCAACTTCCAATAAACGCTGGCAGAGCACCAGGTCATCGGTGCAATAGGGCAGCACTTTAAAGCCTAATTTAATTAATTGCTCTGCCGCTTCAACCAGCTTAAAAGGATCCGGTTGCAAGTTGTAATCATCACCAATAACTTCAAGCTTGAGCCAGTCGGTTTCAAATAACTCGCGAGACATTAATGCGGTTGTCACTGCTTCTTTGACGGTTTTGCAACCTGCGGTATTGGGTAATAGAGCACAACCCGTTGCTCGGATTAAGCGCCAAAAGTGTTCGCCGCTATTATCATTGGGCGATTGCCGACGCAGGCCTAAAGTGATCATGTCACAGCCCGCTGCCGCGATGGCATCAGTCATTATTTTCGGGGAGGGATAGAGCGCCGTGCCAAGTAAGAAGCGGCTTGTAAACGCTTGGCCATAGAGTGTTAAATCTGACATCAACCACCCCCGACTGGACGGATAATATCGATTTGATCTCGATCTTGGGTTTGCTGCTCACCATATTGTGAGCGCGGAACAAACTCACCGTTAACAGCAATCGCAATGCGCTCCTGCTGATAACCCAGCTCCGTTAATAATTGCAATAAATTGGTGGGGCCAGCGTATTCGATGACCTCCCCGTTAATCGATAGCGTCTGCATACTCTCGCTCAGTTTGATAAAATTGAAACAGTTCGTTGGCAAAATCTAAATTCCCCTGGCCACTCAACTGAGCGAGCACATGCTCGACTACCACGGGAGCCAACAAATAGCCGTGGCGATATAAGCCGTTGATTCGAATCAACTCATCGCTCCACTCAATGCGAGGGCGATTGTCATTGAGTGCTGGGCGCAAATTGGCTCGCATCTCTAAAATACGGGCTTCACTGAATGCCGGGTTAATGGCATAGAGTGCACTATTGAGTTCTAGCGAGGACTGCACCGTCACTGGGGACATATCTTCACTTTCAATTTGAGTCGCGCCAATGACATACTCATGTTTAGGTTTAGGCACCACATACAATTGATAACGAGGATGCAATAAACGAATGGGCCTGGTGAGATTCACTTCTTTGGTCGAGACTCTAAGCACCTCACCGCGAACACCCCGTACTTCTGGCCACTGAGATTTCGCGCCGACACCGCGACAATCGATCACGCGATCAAAGCGATGCACTTTATCTCGAGTGCGAAGTTGACCAGGCTCCACCGTCACTGACTGCCACTCTTCACAATGGCCGCCCAAGGCTTGAATTTCATTGAGCAAGGCTTCGAGCAAATTGCGATTATCGATATGAGTTTCACCAGTGAGCCACAAGCCTTCTCGAAAATGGCTGTCTAAATCAGGCTCCAGTTCATGTAAATTATTGCCTTCAAGTAAACGCCCCTGAGCCTCTGGCGGTAGGCGAGTGGAAATATCGTGCAAGTATTGCTGCAACAAGGAGTGATCGCGACGATGAGCCACAATCAAACTCCCCCCGCGCCCGTAGTGCACCACCGGTTTAGCATCAAGCTCATCGAGCCAGCGTGGCCAAACCTCAAGTGCTACTTTTCCCAACTCAAACATTAAGGGCTCGGTATCGATGGCCTCGGATACCGGAGCTACCATACCTGCTGCGGTATACGCCGCAGAAGGCGAGCCGAGAAAAGAGCCGGAATCAAACAAACTGACTTGGTGCCCTAACCGTAGCAACCGCCAAGCCAGTAAGCGCCCTAATAAACCCGCTCCTGCAATACCAATGTGTTCGCTCATAAGCGTGCCTTTTGGTTAGACCTCGTGATATAACTCACTGCCCTGTTCTTTGAAGTTTTTCGCCATCTCGGCCATACCCTCTTCCACCTCTTGAGCCACCGCATAATCTCGAACCTCTTGAGAAATTTTCATCGAGCAAAACTTGGGGCCACACATGGAGCAAAAGTGTGCGACTTTAGCCGAATCTTTGGGCAAGGTTTCATCGTGATAGGCACGAGCGGTATCTGGATCGAGGCTTAAGTTAAATTGATCTTCCCAGCGAAACTCAAAGCGCGCCTTCGACAAGGCGTTGTCTCGCAACTGTGAACCAGGGTGGCCCTTGGCTAAATCCGCGGCATGCGCAGCGATTTTGTAGGTGATAATACCCTGCTTAACATCGTCTTTATTGGGCAGACCAAGATGCTCTTTGGGCGTGACATAACAGAGCATGGCACAGCCGTACCAACCAATCATGGCCGCACCAATCCCCGATGAGAAGTGATCATAGCCCGGGCTGATGTCCGTCACCAATGGGCCTAAAGTATAAAAAGGCGCTTCATGGCAGTGCTTAAGCTGTTCTTCCATATTTTCTTTAATCATGTGCATGGGTACATGGCCTGGGCCTTCAATAAAGACCTGCACATCGTGCTTCCAGGCAATTTTGGTCAACTCACCCAAGGTTTTCAGTTCAGAAAATTGGGCTTCATCGTTGGCGTCAGCCACACTGCCTGGGCGCAGGCCATCTCCCAAGGAGAAGGTGACATCATAGGCCTTCAAAATTTCACAAATATCTTCAAAGTGAGTGTAGAGAAAGTTTTCTTTGTGGTGCGCCAAGCACCATTTGGCCATAATCGAACCACCGCGAGAGACGATGCCCGTCACACGTTTGGCCGTCATCGGTACATAGCGCAACAGTACACCGGCATGAATGGTAAAATAATCCACGCCCTGTTCGGCCTGCTCGATCAAGGTATCGCGGAAGATTTCCCAAGTCAGATCTTCGGCCACGCCACCCACTTTCTCAAGCGCTTGATAAATCGGCACAGTGCCAATGGGCACAGAAGAGTTGCGAACAATCCACTCGCGGGTTTCATGAATATTGTTACCTGTAGATAGATCCATCACAGTATCGCCGCCCCAACGAGTGGCCCACACCAACTTCTCTACCTCTTCCTCGATTGAGGAGGTCACCGCCGAGTTACCAATATTGGCGTTAATTTTTACATGGAAATTACGGCCAATAATCATCGGCTCGATTTCAGGGTGATTGATATTAGCCGGTATTACCGCGCGGCCAGCAGCGACTTCAGAGCGCACAAACTCTGGGGTGATGTACTGGGGCGTTGCAGCACCAAAGGCTTCCCCTTTGTGCTGAGCCGCCACGGCCTCAGCCATGGCTCGCTCATCGAGTGCTAGGTTTTCACGAATGGCAATGTATTCCATCTCAGGAGTAATGATCCCCTGGCGAGCGTAGTGCAACTGAGTCACATTCTTGCCAGGCTTAGCCTTTAGGGGTTTGCGATCCGTTTGAAAGCGCAGGGTCTCCAGGGCAATATTTCGATCGCGCAAATTGGTGTAGTCTGAAGTGTAGTTGTCTAATTGCTCGGTATCGCCTCGCTCCTCGATCCAAGGCGCACGCAAGGGCGCTAAGCCCTTGCGAACATCAATGGTCACGTCTGGGTCGGTATAAGGGCCGGAAGTATCGTAAATTTTTACCGATGCATTTGGCTCTACGCTGCCATCTTGCAAGGTGGTGGGTGAAAGCGTCACCTCGCGCATCGCAACACGAATATCATCGCGACTGCCTTTAATATAAATTTTTTGAGAAGCGGGAAAGGGTTTAGTGGAGAGCTGGTCGACCTTGGCCGTTTCACTCAACTTTTTGATGTTTGTATTCGCCATGAGTAGCACCCTATTACAATATGAATGAGTGATCAGCTTCAGCTACAGGAAGGCAAGTGGTTTTGGAGTGCACGCCAGCGCCTTGTTCCCTACGCAGGTATTAGCCTGATCAGGTTCAACGGGATTTGGAAAACCAATCTCAGCTCTAAGAGCACCCCGACAAGATTGCCCAGAGTCTACTCCTTGAGCAGGCCTGTGTCATTGTGCACTGCACAATAAGTGGGTTTTAGGCGCATCATGGATCAATGCCCCGCGTACGAGTAATATAGCAACCGCTGCTCGGGTATGTAGAGTATAAAACCACGGGTTGTATTCGTGTAATAGGCACCCTCGGACTCCAGCGCTTTCCAATAAGTTGAATAGTACCGCATTTCACTTTCAGACTTTCCTGATTGACATCCCATGCCATTTTCAATCGCATAATACAGGGCTACCTCAAGGCCTTCGTAATCATCGGTCAAAAACTCCGATGGGATCGGTGTTTTTTGCCATTCTCTATAGCGGCTATGAGTCGTTTTGCTCAAGCGGAAGTCGTTCGAACTCCGCTTAAAATGATCGTCAGACTCTTGTGTCACCCTGATGGCCGCAGCATAGCAGGAAGGAAATATGCTTTCCTCATAAACAACCTCTTCAGCCTTAAAGGCGCCCGGAATATCACTTCTATTTGAGATCGAGTCACATCCAAACAACAGGCAGAATATAAAACAAAGCACTATTTTCATCATCTTACTGCCTCTGCCTCTAAAAACGCCCCCATACGATCTCCAATAAAATCAACAGCGTCGACACTAACACACCTTTAACTCCAAACCAAAACCGTATCAACTTGATCTGAACTTACACTCTCACTCTACGATTGAGAACGTGCTAAAAATTGCCACATTGAAAAACCCACAAAGTCGGGTAGAATGTGCGGTTTTCATACACCATTGAAGGTTATCATGTTACAGATCGATGAATTTGAAAGCGTGTTTCGCTCTGCAATAAAGGAAGCGTACAGCCACCAAGCCGTAACCATCCGCAAAGCGCTGCTCATTACGGATCTTGGGACGGAAAAAACCCAGCAACTTTTATCAGCCGTCAAAGTATTTTGTCAACATCTAGCTGGCCCTGATGGGGTTGATTGGCAAGTGATGGATTGCAACACCTCAACGGGCTGCGGCGCCCTGCTTGAGCGCATTGATGAGTCCACCGTGGATTTGGTCATTACCTACCGCAATCTCTACAGCGATGCCTGGCGACACCCGTATAGCTTAGGCGAACATCTGGATATCCTTTTACAAAAAACGTCTGTACCGATCTTGGTCATACCGCACCCACTGGATGAAAGTAGCCAACTGCCCGAGCAATGCCGATCAGCGCTGGTGGTCACGGATCATATGATCGATGATCAAGCCTTGATTCAACAGGCCTGCTCCATCGTCGGTCAAGACGGTGACCTGCACTTATCTCATATTGAAGATAGCGCTTACTTTGCCAGAATTCTGGCTGCCATCAGCAAAATCCCAACTATCAATACTGATGAGGCTTCTGACAAACTAGCGAAACAACTTTTAAAAGAGCCGACTGAATATATTGAGTCTGTCAAGGAAGCCATCAGCTCACTAGGGCTTGGCTTGACCATCCACTCCACCGTAGAGTTTGGTCACCAGCTCAAAGATCACATTCGCTATATAGAAGATCATAAGGTCGATGTACTGGTGATCAATACCAAAGATGGCGATCAAATGGCGATGCATGGCTTAGCTTACCCGCTCGCCGTCGAAGTTCGACACATTCCTTTATTAATGCTTTAAGGACAAAACATGACAACTGAACTCAACCAAGTCGTAGAGCAAGTTCACCACGTTTCACAAGGTACCACCATAACTTTTGCCATCATACTGGTGTTAATGATATTAAGCTTGGCTTTTGAAGAGAAAATACACGCGAAAAAATCTTTCATTGTGGGCTTTTTTGCCGCCGTTTGTTTATTGCTGGGTGGCTTTATGGGGATTTTACCCTTCGGTGCCATCACCCTACCCAATGGCCACCACATTGAAATGCCGGTATACATCCCCTCCGTCGACTGGGGGGTAATTGCTATTATTGTTGGCTCTAGTTTATTCGTCGATATCACGTCTCGATCCGGTCTATTTTCGTGGATTGCGATCAAGCTCACTAAAGCCTCCAAAGGCGATCCAGTGCTGCTCTTATGGTACTACGGGATCATGACCGTGCTGTTTTCCGCGGTGCTCAACAATGTCACCGCCATGATTATTATCGGCTCATTAACCGCCGTATCCTTGAAAAAACTGGAACGCTCAGACAAGCTTTTGGGCTTTTTATTAATCGAGGGCTTACTCACTAATATTGGCGGCCTGCTGACATTGATTTCATCGGTACCCAATATTATCGTGGGCAATGCGGCGGGTATCTCGTTTGTGGAGTTTTTCATTAAAGCGGCGCCTTTTGTTGTTGTTGCTACGTTGCTAACCCTATTTATGGGCGCTAAGTTATTTGCCATCAAACGCCTTGCTAGTGACGAAAAACAAAATGCTCTGAATATGGTGCAATCCTTTGATGAAAACGATGGTATCGCATCGCGCGGATTTTTTTATTTTTCCATCGCTATGCTCTTGGCCTTTATTGTGGTCATCGCCACAACCTCTATCCTGCCAACAGTCTCTGATCTGGGCATGGGTTTTGTGGCCTTGAGCTTTGCCATCGTTATGTTGGCTCGCTACAAATCAGAAGTCACCCAATTTTATACCGCGATTGATTGGGATTTGATTTTCTTTTTTATCGCGCTTTTTGTCGTCATTGGGGTCATGGAGCATGCTCAGGTATTGGTACTGATTGGCAAATTCATCACCTTCTTGATCGGCACCGATGGCTCCGCTTACGGCACAGGTATGCTACTGGCGGTATCGTCCTTCTTCAGCTCAGTAACGGATAACATTCCTCTGGCCGTGATGCTCGCGAAAATTTTAGGGGCAGGAGAAGTGGCCGACCCATCACTCTGGTGGTCAGTCATTTTTGGAGCCAACCTTGGGGGTAACTTAACGCCTATAGGCAGTGCATCCACTTTGGTTGCAGTCACTATTATGCATAAATACAACATCAAATTGTCTTTTGCAGGCTTTGTGAAAAAAGCGCTACCCTTTGCGCTTGTTCACATCTTGCTTGCTATTGCTTATGTGCTGCTAACTCGCTAACAAAAAAGGGCCTTCACACACATAGTGAAAGGCCCTTTTCAAAACCTTAAGCCATTTCACTCATTTGGCTCTCCACACACTCAAGCATCGCACTTAATAGCGCATGAAAGCCATTATTGCGGCTTGCGCTTAACTGTTTTTCCAAACCAATTGGCTGCAAGGTTTGATGAATAGGAAAGCGCAAAATTTGACTAGCGGATTTACCTTGCAGGTGATAGAGCACAATCGCTGCAAAACCTCTTAGCAATCTTGAGGGAGAATAAACGGAAAAATAACATTTTTCACCCACGCGATCGCAGGTGAGCCAAACGTCCGTCTGACACCCACTGACTTGATTTTCAGGAATGCAAATTTCTGGCTTGGGGGTAATAGCCTCTGCCCACGACATCAATTGCTTATAGCGAGACTGCCAGGGCTGAGGAGAAATCAAGGCATCCCAATCTAAACTGTCGAGCTTATCAACACAGCCATTGGGTAAACTGGCGACCGTGGTTTCATTTAAAAAAGCCTTAATACTATGTACCGTCTTTTCAATGTCAGCTCTTGTCGTATAGCCCGCTATCGATAGTCGCAATACAGCATCTACCCCTCTTGCGGCTAACGCTGGCTGGGCACACAGCTTTCCGGCTCGCACAGCGATGTTATGTTCATCCAACCATTGAGCAATATCGAACACACTGAAGCTAGCACCGGCATTAACCGCTAACACACCAAGACCCAAATTATTTTTTTCCTCAGAAAGCAATTGCAGCTCTGGTTCACTGGCCACCAAAGCCTTTAACAATTCATGCAACAAGCTTGTCAAACTTGTCTCATGGGCTTCCAATTCGTGACGATTAATGCTCTGCCACCACTCTAAACACGCCTGCAAGCCGGCAATTGAGGCAAGAGGCAAAGTGCCAGACTCAAAGCAATCTGGCGATGGTAATAACTCAGTGCGCTCTAAGGTCACCGACTGCACCATGTCGCCACCCCATCGCCAAGGCTTCAGTGCTGCCAAAGCATTAACGTCACCATAGAGTAAACCAACACCCGTTGGGCCATAGAGTTTGTGCGCCGAACAAACTAAGAAGTCACACGCCCAAGATGCACAGGCTAACGGTTTATGAACCGCATATTGCGTTGCATCAAAAATAATCGTTAATTGTGGGTAGCGGGCTTTTAATCCCTTTAAGCGCTGATTTAGTTCTTCCATATCAGGATAACAACCAAAACTATTTAAACCGATGCTAAAGGACAGCACCTGAGTTTTATTAGAAACCATGGCCAGCAGCGCATCGATATCAATGCCGCTGGATGTTAAGGGTACACACCTCAATTCCAAAGATTTTTCTTTAGCAAACTGCTGCCACGGAACAAAGTTAGCATGATGCTCACCCTCTGATATTAAAATTTCTTCGCCTACGCCAAGGCCATCCGTAAGACTACGGGCAAGGCCATTAAGCGCATCGGTCGCGCCGTAAGTAAAAATCACTTCACTGGCCTCACACCCCATAAACGCAGCAGCGCTCTTTCGAGTTGCCTCAACGATCTGAGACGCTTCATGACTCAGGCGATGACTGGAGCGATTGGCATTGCCATTACTGTAGGTATAAAAACGTTGAATTCGATCAATGACCACCTGCAGTGTTTGCGCTGTCGCGGCATTATCTAGGTAAATCAATTCTCGGTTATCACCGGTATTGAGCAAGGGGAAAAAATGACGAAATAATTGTGGGTCAAACATATTGAAAACCAAAAAGTGTTTGTGCGTTAATAAATGTTTGCTGTGCAATCTGCTCCGGGCTAACTTCACGAAGCTCCGCTAGCTGGCGAGCAACCTCGATGACTCTGCCGGGGCTATTCGCTTGCCCTTGGTAACCACAAAGAGGCATATAAGGTGCGTCGGTCTCAAGCAATATCGCCTCCAGGGGTAGACGCGCTACTGTAGCACGAGTTTTCTTGGCGCGCTCGTAAGTAATGACTCCGCCAATACCTAAATAGAAACCTTTGCGCCAATATTGCATAGCTAACTCAAAGCTGCCCGCAAAGGCATGAATCACTCCACCAGCTTGTGGGCGATGTTGAGCCAAGACCTTCAACACCTGCGAATGGGCTTTGTGGGCGTGAATGATTAGTGGGCGTTTTAAATCACAGGCCCATCTTACTTGCTGCTCGAAAATACTCAATTGTTGATCCATTGGCAAGGCAATGGCCCCATCCAACCCACACTCCCCGAGGGCTATACATCGGGGATGTTCAAAAAATCGACCAAAATCATCTGGCAAAATGGAAGCTTTTTCCGCCCACCAAGGATGCACCCCAACGGCCCAATAGACATTGACCAAAGGTGCGAGCTTGGAGATCATTAGATCCCATGAATCAGGGGAGACACCAGGAACAATCATTGCGTACAAATTCTGACTCAATTCCAACCAAGTCGAAGCTTGAGGATCAAAAATTGAATCATCAAAGTGACAATGGGTATCGACCCACTTAGAAAATGACGCCATAACGATAGTCACATCACAAAATATGAATAATGAGGAGCATAATAACAAAACCTAACTATACTGGAAGGAAACTAATAAATAGATCCGGGAGTTGCCATGAAGCATTTCCTCTTTCCTTTAGCACTAATAGCAGCCAGTTCAGCCAGTTACGGCGAAGTCGCCATTGGCGTTCACGCAAGCACTAATGGCCTTGGTGCCAACCTCACTTTTGGCATCAATGAAAACTTTAACGTTCGCGCACTGGTCAATACATATGACTATGATAGAGACGACAGTGTTGACGAAGTCAATTATGATTTTGAATTAGACTTATCCAGCTTTGGTGCCATCGTAGACTGGCATCCAACCGGTGGCAATTTCCACCTAAGCGCCGGCCTTATTGCCAATGGCAATGAAGTCAATGGTACGGGGCGCCCAGCCAATGCCACCGTCGATATTGGTAATACCACATTTAACTCAAGCCTTGCCGGCACCCTTGAAGCCGATGTGACCTACGATAGCGTCGCGCCTTATATTGGACTGGGCTGGAGCAATAGCATGAAAAATCAGGGCTTAGGTTTTGCTGTTAACATCGGTATTATTTATCAAGGTGATGCCGATGTAGAGCTACGCAGCGTGGGCGCGGACGCGTCCATCGCGGCGGCCATCCAAGCCGAACTTGATGCTGAAGAGCAAGAAATTGAAGACGACTTGGACGATTACAAATTCTACCCGGTGGTCAGCGCAGGCGTTACCTACCGTTTTTAAATCTCAAGGCTCATAGGGATGTGGGCCATCAACGCGCTTCAATCAAATGCTCTAACTCAGCAGACGCCTTACTCGGCACCATTTCGATAACATCATAGGTTGCCAAATGATGCTGGATAAATGGGTCTTGAGCCAACACGGCTTCTAACTCGTTTCTATCGGTCAAAGTTGAAAGAATAACTCCGCCAGTTCTGGGCATTTTTCTACCCGACAGGACAAAATGCCCTAGTGCATAATGCTCATCTAAATATCGAATATGGTCAGCCAAATGACCATCGATACAATCTAAGTCCGCAGTATAGTTAAGGGAAACAATAAACACGATTAATCCTCTCGATAATCAGTAGTTTGGATACCGTATCGGTTTAGTTTTTGATTAAATGTCCTGCGCTCCAAACCCAGATCATCTAATACCTTACTGACTTTACCCTTATGCTCATAAAGCTTCAACTTAATAATAGAGGCCTCATAATTTTCAACCATTTGCTTTAACGGCATGGAGTCTGCAACTGGCGTATTGACTGTTCTTGCATTATCCAAAGCATAGCTAATGTCCGAGCAATTTTTTAACGCATAACGAGTGGACACATTCAATAACTCCCTGACATTTCCGGGCCAATCATAACTGAGCAAGCGCTCCTTGGTGTGAGCATCCGCACTTTTGTATTGAGTCCCCAGCCTGGCACAATGTTGCATTGAAAAGATTTCAAACAAACGGATGATATCCTCGCTTCTCTCCCTCAAAGCAGGAATTCTAATTTCAGCGACCTGTAAGCGAAAGAATAGATCTTGTCTAAAATCAGGATTATTACGCAACTCATCTTTACTGGCTGAAATGATACGACAGTTAAAGCTCAACTCTTCATGACTACCCACGGGCGTCACTTTATTATTGGACAATGCTCTTAATAGTTTTGCCTGAACGCCCAAGGGCAAGCTTTCCACCTCATCCAAAAACAAAGTGCCTCCATTGGCGTGAATCAACTTTCCACTATGCTCGCTTTTGGCATCCGTAAATGCGCCTTTAGCATGCCCAAACAATTCACTTTCTGCTAATTCATGGGGAATTGCAGCACAGTTTAAAGCAACAAATCGTTGCTTATGTCGACTACTAAAATCATGCAAACACTGAGCAACCAACTCTTTACCGGTACCAGTTTCTCCGTAAATCATAATGGGGATATCCATGGGTGCCAGTTCGAGAATATCATTTTTAAGCTGCTTCATAATGGGAGTATTACCCACTACATAATTATCAATTTTTTGTACATTATCTGAAGCGGCATTATCTTTATGCAAAGACAAGGTTAATACACGCTTTTCAACCGCACGATTCACCGCACTTAAAAGCGCCGTTGAATCAAAGGGTTTTTCAATAAAGTCATACACACCATGCTTGATCGCATCCACCGCCGTGGAAATATCTCCATATCCAGTCATTAAAATGACGGGCAACTGACGATCAATATCAATCACACTTTTACAAAACTCCAAGCCGTCGGCATCTGGCATCCTCAAGTCCGTTAAAATCACCCAAGGAACATACGGCTTAATGTTTTTTAATACCTGCGACACCGAAGAATAGGACACAACATTTTTAAATTGAGTCGACAACAAATCTTCAGTCGTCACTCGAATATCTTCATCATCATCAATAATAATTATGTGAATATCATCATTGGTCATATAGTTACTCATTGCTCATTTGCCAATGGAAGATTGATAATAAACTTGGCACCTCTTGGGGTATTCACCACCTTAACCTCACCTTCATGTTCTTGAATAATTTCATAGGTAATCGCCAATCCCAGCCCCACACCTTTACCCACTTCCTTTGTGGTAAAATAAGGGTTAAACATTTTTGTGATCACCGATGGATCAACCCCACCAGCATTATCCTCAACAATAATTGTAGCCCAGGAGGAATTATTCACCACTTCAATAAAAATTTTTCTACTTTCACAAGCACTTAGTGCATCTATTGCATTTTGCAAAAGATTCGAAATAATTAAATCTAATTTTAATGGAGACATTCTGATACTAGTTGGCAAGTGGGTATATTTCTCCACCAATTCAATATTTGCATCATCTAAAACATCTTTAAATCGATCGGCATTCATGGCCACCTGTTTACTCAGGTCAATACACTCCCCAAGCTTAGCATTTGGATAACTGAATAATTTTAGCTGCTTAACAATATTACTCATTTTTTTATGCAAAGAAGATAAACGATTGGAAGACTCTACTGCACCATCCCAATTTTTATTGTTAATCTTGGAGACCATAGCCGCTAGAGAGCTACTCATTGCGGTCAAGGGTTGATTCAACTCGTGCACAATAGTCGCGGTCATATTGCCTAGAGCAAGAGTTTTATTTTTTTGAATCAATTTATTTTGAGCCTGTTTCAACTCTTGAGTACGCTGGTTAACCGTTTCTTCCAAATTGGCATTTAACTGCAATAATTCTCGCTCAGCCTTTTTCCTGCGACTAATATTGACAAACGTCATCAAATACGCATTTTTACTAATGCTATCGATCGGACTAACGGCAAACATAATAGGAAGACGAACGCCACCTGCTTTAAACAACTGAGTTTCATGATAACTGACATTAACGGCATCTTTTAAAGTTAATGCTTGTAAATTAGCTAAATCGATTCCCATGACATCAACAATATTTTTCACTGAACGCCGGTTAATATTAGCCAATGACTTGGCATGATTATTCATTAAATTGATATGACCCTGCTCATTAAAGACAATCACACCAATATGAATATTATCCATAATTGTTTGCAGAGCATCACGGCGTTTCTTTTTGATTTTCTCCGAAGCCAACGTGGCTTTCGCCTTATTTTTACGCTCCCGATAAAACATAAAGAATAAAACACTAATCGAAAGACTCACCAAAAAAAACAAAAGTGACATGCGAATAATTTCGCCATGATCGACTAAATAGTATAAACTCCAAACCGTTTGCGGGATGGTAAACTGATTAACAATAAAATATCGATCATCAATTTTCCACAAATTGGTGTCAATTTGCGGCCCAAATAGGTAAGTCTTCTCATAGAGTAACTCATGATCCTGACCTGGGAACTGCTGGCGATCAACGATCATTTTTTTGGTTTTATCATCGAGTGGTTTCGTGGTCTTATAACGCCAATCATCCTCTGATGTTAAGATGATCACACCATGTTCATCCGCCACCATAATATTTTTACCACTCTGACGCCAATCTCGCTCCCACTGTCTCATGTCAAGCTTAATCACCGCTACGCCAATCACTTCATCCCTATCAAAAATAGGGGCTGACAAAAAGAAACCCGGAATTCCGGTGGTCGCGCCTTTGGCGTAATAGTACTGCCGAGTTTGCTCTCTAAGCGCCTGATAAAAATACGGGCGAAAGCTATAATTTTGGCCATAAAAACTATTGACAGAGAGATAGTTGCTGGTAGCCACCACCTGTCCACCCGCATCCATAATGAAAGCCTCTTTAGCCCCTGATAACTCACTCATCAAAGCCAAACGCTGATTGGCCTCTATATTACCCGCCTCTGGATCTAGGATAACAGCCTTTAAAAGACGATTATTAGCTAAAAGTTCTGGGACATGAGTAAATTGATTGATATAGGCAGTAAAGGATTTTTCATAGATGGAAAAAGCTTTTTCATTATCAATATTGGTTTTTAAGAGCAAATAAAAGTAAAAGCCCACCAACAGGACAATATTCAACACCGTTAGCAATAGAAGCCATTTCGCTCTATGCAATGTTTGATAAAGTTTAAACATCTATCGATGATAACTCAGTCGAAATACATATCCTACCAAAAGTTGCACAGCTTTTATTTCAAACTACAAAATGGGATATGCACAAACTTACACAAAAAGAACCTGCACTCAGTGAGTGCAGGTTAATGAGACCAACCTAAAACCCTAGCCCCTCAAAGGGATCCAGAGCGAGTGTACCTGTGACTTCAGGTAGCCACAGTACGATCATTGGGAAGGCAAACAATATGGCTATTGTGATCAAGTCAGCAACAAAGAATGGGGTTACCCCTCTAAAGACATCCTGTACACTCAAGTCTTTTCTGACTCCCGCTACCACAAAACAGTTCAAGCCAATTGGTGGTGTAATCAAACAGAACTCAGCCATTTTCACCACCAAAATACCGAACCAAACCTGGCATGCTTCATCTGTCATACCAAATCTGCCCACACCATCAGTAGGAGCCGCATTTAGAGCTACAAGGGCCGGCAGAACAACAGGCAAAGTAAGCAGCAACATACCAATCGCATCCATGAACATACCAAGCACAGCATAGGCGAGCAGTATCAGTATCAAGGTTACCCAAACCGACTGATCCAAATTACCAATCCACTCAGCAAAGGCGTCCGGCAAATGAATGTTTCCCAAAAACAAAACAAAAATATAAACAGACCAAATAATGGCGAAAATCATGGCCGTTAACTTACTGGACTCCAGTAGTGCGTCACCAAAGTTTTTGCGAGTCATACCATGAAAGTATGCCACACAGAAAATAACAAACGCACCCAGAGCACCCGCTTCAGCAGCAGAAGCCCAACCACCATAGACCGCCGTAAAAATTACAGCAATCACAAAGATGATCGGAGTGGTTGGCCACAACGAAGCTATACGCTCAGACAGAGGATAGCTTTGAGAAGGTGGCCCAAGCTTTGGGTTATTCATCGCCAACACAACCACTAGGACACCGTAAATCACCGCTGAAACCGCACCAGGAAGAAAACCTGCCATTAATAATGCGCCGACATCTTGCTCAGCAATAATCGCATAGATAACCAAGATGGCTGATGGCGGAATCAACGACGCCAAGGTACCACCTGCGGCCACAACACCCGCCGCAAAGCGCTTATCATAATTAAGCTTTAACATTTCTGGAATGGCAATACGAGCAAAAACAGCTGATGTCGCCACTGAGGCTCCAGAAACCGCCGCAAAACCAGCCGTAGAAAATACCGTTGCCACAGCCATTCCACCCGGCAACCAACCCAACCACTTCCTCGCCGCATCAAACAAGGCACGCGTCAGACCCGCATGATAGGCCAAGAATCCAATCAAAATAAAAATAGGAATTAGAGTCAGTGTTGATTTACTAATTTTTGAGTAGGGCATACCTCCGGCATACTCCAAAGCCACCGTAAAGGCTTGGCCAAACTCAGAATCTTGAACCAAAAGGCCTTTCCACACCAAGCCAACAAAGCCCGCAATTGCAGCAGCATAGGCAACCCTCATCCCCAAAAACAACATAAGAAGCATGAAGCCGACGATGATTATCCCAAGCTGAGCTTCTGTAACCATAAAAAGTTCTAACATTATCGTTCTCTCAATTTATCTAGGAAACGGACTCAGCTTCTTTAAGAGCTAGGGCCGCAGGGTCTTCAATTAATGGTACAGCAACAGGATGATCGATATTGTATATAAAGGCTTTACCAAAGGACAAAAACTGCAGCAGGGATCGACAAAGTGCTACCGCAAACATCACCACGATCACTAACCTAGCCGGCCACTCAGGAATTTTATTGGCCGTATTCGAGCCCTCTGTACTTTTTATAAAATCATGATAAGTGCCAATCAAAAGAATAATTGTCATCAACACAATTAACAATGCGAATCCAGATTCCATAAACCACAGCATCCTTCCTTTAAAACGACCAACGAGAAGATCCATTCGAATATGACCACCCTCACGCAGGGTATAACTGAAACCTAAAAAAGCAATAAATGGTAGAGATAAAGAACTTAAATCATCGTAAATAGGAATTGGAATATCAAACAAAGTCCGCCCCAATATATTGACGACGGCCATCAAAACCACAGCGAATATGACTGCCCCACCAGCAATAGCCAACGCTGTCTCTAGCTTAAAAAGACATCTATCAAGACGACTTAACAATGAACTATCAGATAAGATTGAACTGGCAACAGCCATATCTTAACCCCC
>CAXQRU010000040.1:0-22183 GCA_964226685.1 Polaribacter sp.
TGAGGTGAAGCCCACAATTGTGGGCTTTTTATAGATTAATCGGCAAAGTTTTGCTTTTAATTAAAGAGTACCCTGTCAATGCAAGATAGCATTATGGAGCTTCTTTGGAGCACGTCACACATATCCGGCGGCAATGCCTCCTATGTTGAAGCTCTATACGATACTTATTTATACGACCCGAACGCTGTAGACGAAAAGTGGCGTGATTATTTTGATCAGCTGCCCAGGTTGAATGCTTCGGCTATCAGTCAAGATACCCCGCACTCTGTGATCAGAGAGCAATTTAAAAATCTGGCTAAACATAAATTGCGCACGGCTGCTGTGGGTAGTGATAGTGCCGCCAGTATTGAGCATGAGCGCAAGCAAGTTAAAGTGACTCAGTTGATTCAAATGTATCGTTCTCGCGGTCATCGAAAAGCCAAAATTGATCCATTGGGATTGAAAGATAATACGACTGGTCTTGAGTATTTGGATCTTTCGTTTCACGGCTTAACACCCGCTGACCTGGATGATACTTTCCAAACGGGCGATTTATTTTTTGGTAAAGGTTCGGCAACTCTACAAGAAATCATTAACGATTTAGAGCAAACCTATTGCTCAAGTGTGGGCGCTGATGTTACGCACATTAACGAGCTGGCTGAAGTTAAGTGGCTACAACAACGCTTGGAAAGCGTCCGTTCAAAACCGACCTACTCTAATGAAGTGAAAAAGGCTTTGCTTGAGCGTTTAACGGCAGCAGAAGGCTTGGAAAAACATCTTGATAGTAAGTACCCTGGCACCAAACGCTTTGGTTTGGAAGGTGGTGAGTCATTGATCCCAATGCTGGATGCCATCATTAAGCGAGCCGGTGTTTACGGCGCTAAAGAAATTGTATTGGGTATGGCTCACCGTGGCCGTTTGAATACTCTAGTCAATATTTTTGGTAAAAATCCAGCCGATTTGTTTGAAGAGTTTGAAGGTAAAAAATTAGTAGATACCTCTGGTGACGTAAAGTATCACCAAGGTTTTTCATCTAACGTAATGACGCCCGGTGGTGAAATGCACTTGGCGATGGCCTTTAACCCTTCTCATTTAGAAATTGTATCGCCAGTGGTTGAGGGTTCTGTAAGAGCTCGACAAGATCGAAGAAAAGATACCTCTGGTGATTTGGTGATGCCAATCTCTATTCATGGTGATGCGGCTTTCGCAGGCCAGGGCGTAGTGTTGGAAACCTTCCAAATGTCACAGACTCGTGCTTACAAAACCGGTGGAACGATTCATATCGTGATCAATAACCAAGTAGGTTTCACGACCAGTAATCGCGAAGATTCACGTTCTACCGAGTACTGTACCGATGTGGCAAAATTTGTAGGTGCTCCCGTTTTCCATGTTAATGGTGATGATCCAGAAGCTGTTATGTTTGTGACTCAACTTGCCATTGATTACCGTTATGAATTTAAAAAAGACGTAGTCATTGATTTGGTTTGTTATCGTCGCCGTGGTCACAATGAAACGGACGAGCCTTCAGCAACTCAGCCTCAAATGTATCAAGTGATCAAAAAGCTCAAGACTACTCGTACTCAGTATGCTGAAAAATTGGTGGCCAGTGGTCTCTTATCTGAGGAAGAAGCCAACCAAATGACGGACAACTATCGATCGGCTTTGGATAGAGGCGAGCACGTTGCCGATGGTTTGGTCAGTGAGCCAGATAAATCTTTGTTTGTGGATTGGTCCCCATACCTTGGGCACGATTGGCAAACACCCAGTGAGACGGGTTATCCCTTAAAAGACTTGCAGGCAGCGGGTCAGGCGATGTGTGAAATCCCTGATGGTTTCAAACTGCAGCGTCAAGTTGAAAAAATTTATGAAGATCGCCGCAAAATGGCCAGTGGGTCTATGCCCATCAACTGGGGTATGGCAGAAACTCTTGCTTATGCCACTTTGATGAAACAGGGAATCGCTGTTCGACTTACTGGTCAAGACGTAGGTCGTGGTACTTTCTCTCATCGTCATGCCGTGGTTTATAGTCAGAAAGACGGTTCAAGGTATGTGCCGCTAGCCAATTTACAGAGCGATCAGCCCAGCTTTGATATCTACGACTCACTCCTGTCAGAAGAGGCGGTTCTAGCGTTTGAGTATGGTTATTCAACGACCAAACCGGATACATTAGTGATTTGGGAAGCCCAGTTTGGTGATTTTGCCAACGGTGCACAAGTGGTGATTGATCAGTTCATTACCAGTGGTGAGCATAAGTGGGGGCGTCTATCTGGCTTAACCATGTTATTGCCTCATGGTTATGAAGGGCAGGGGCCTGAACACTCTTCTGCGCGTTTAGAGCGTTTCATGCAGCTTTGTGCCGAACATAATATTCAGGTTTGTATCCCAACAACACCCGCTCAGGTGTTCCACATTTTGCGTCGCCAGGCTTTACGCCCATTGCGTCGTCCATTGGTCATCATGAGCCCCAAGTGGATTTTGCGTCACAAGCTAGCCACATCGACTTTAGAAGAGCTCTCACAAGGTAGCTTCTTAAATGTGATTCCAGACAGCGAAGTAAACCCCAAGAAGGTTAAACGTCTGATTCTCTGTAGCGGTAAGGTTTATTATCACTTGCTTGAAGAGCGGATGGAGCGCGAACAAACTGATGTCGCGCTGGTTCGTATCGAGCAACTTTACCCGTTCCCCGACGAAGAGCTTCAAAAGGCAATGGCTCCCTACAAATCATTGAAAGATGTGGTGTGGTGTCAAGAAGAGCCCATGAACCAAGGTGCTTGGTATCACAGCCAGCATCATATGCGTCGAGTGATCGCCAAACACGACAGCAAGCTGGACTTGTACTACAAAGGTCGTGAGGCATCTGCTGCACCTGCAGCCGGCTATATGTCGGTGCATTTGGAGGAACAGAAACGATTCATCGATGATGCATTAACCATCGATTAACTTAAATTTTTTATTCACGTGCTTGAGCAAACAGGAAACTTGAAGAAATGACAACTGAAATTAAAGCCCCTACATTCCCTGAATCCGTTCAGGATGGCGTCGTTGCCACATGGCATAAAAAAGCAGGTGATACTGTCACCCGTGATGAGCTGGTGGTTGAAATTGAAACTGACAAGGTGGTGTTGGAAGTAGTGGCACCTGCCGATGGTGTGGTGAGTGAGATTATTAAAGGTGAAGGTGACACCGTGCTCAGCAATGAATTGATTGCTATCATTGGTGACTCAGCCGGTGCGTCAGCCCCAGCAGCCAGTGCAAGCACTACAAAAAGTACTGCTAGTGCAGGTGGTGCCGAGGTCGATATCAAAGCGCCAACATTCCCAGAGTCTGTTCAAGATGGTGTGATTGCGACTTGGCATAAGAAACCTGGTGAAGCAGTCACTCGTGACGAGTTAATTGTTGAAATTGAAACAGATAAAGTGGTTCTCGAAGTGGTTGCGCCGGCTGATGGAGCATTGGCTTCTGTTACTAAACAAGAAGGTGATACGGTTCAAAGCAATGAAGTGATTGCCAAAGTAGTCGTCGGTGCGAGTGGCTCTGCTCAAGCGGCTTCTGCAACAACCTCTAGCACTGCTTCAGCAAATGATGAAGTGATCGCAAGTCCTTCAGCTCGCAAGCTGGCTCAAGAGAAAGGTGTTGATTTGGCTCAGGTGAAAGGAACTGGTAAAGACGGTCGCATCAATAAAGAAGATGTAGAGAGCGCAGCTAACAAGCCTGCTGCTGCGAAAGCTCCTGCCGCTGCTCCTGTTGTTGAACCAATCGCTCAGCAAGGTGATCGTGTTGAAAAACGTGTGCCGATGACTCGTCTTCGTAAGCGTATTGCCGAGAGACTGTTGGAAGCGACCAGTTCAACGGCCATGTTGACGACCTTCAATGAAGTGAATATGCAGCCGGTGATGGACCTTCGTTCGAAGTACAAAGACCAATTTGAAAAAGCGCATAATGGCACCCGCTTAGGGTTCATGGGCTTCTTTGTTAAGGCGGCGGTTGAAGCACTTAAGCGTTTCCCTGCGGTCAATGCCTCAATTGACAACGATGACATCGTTTATCATGGTTACCAAGATATTGGTGTCGCGGTCTCTACCGAGAAGGGTCTAGTGGTTCCTGTTCTTAGAAATACTGAGAATATGGGCTTGGCGGATATAGAGTCATCGATTAGGGATTTTGGTTTGCGTGGTCGCGATGGTAAACTCAGCATCGAAGAGATGACGGGTGGTACCTTCACCATCACCAATGGTGGTGTGTTTGGTTCGCTATTATCGACACCGATTCTAAATCCACCACAAACTGCCATCTTGGGTATGCATAAAATTCAAGATCGCCCGATGGCTGTGAATGGTGAAGTGAAAATTTTACCAATGATGTATCTGGCTTTATCTTATGATCACCGTTTGGTCGATGGTAAAGAAGCGGTACAATTCCTTGTGGCGATTAAAGATCTTCTTGAAGATCCAGCAAGAATTTTATTGGAAATATAAGACGAAATGACTAACGCTGGCTTTGCTGGCGTTTCTATTATTATTTGGGGTTGAGAATTACTATGTCAGATAAATACGATGTAATTGTGATTGGTTCGGGGCCTGGCGGCTATGTTGCGGCTATTCGTGCGGCTCAGTTGGGTTTGAAAACCGCCTGTATCGAGAAGTGGCAAAACAAAGATGGCAAAGGTATCAATGGTGGTACTTGTCTAAATGTTGGCTGTATTCCTTCCAAAGCGCTGCTCGATAGCTCTCACCGTTACCACGATGCCAAAAAGTCGTTTAAGAAGCATGGTATTAGCACTGGTGACTTGAAAATGGATGTTGCTAAGATGCTAGAGCGTAAGCAGCAAGTTGTTGATCAAATGTCTGGTGGTATTGGCGGATTGTTCAAAGCTAACAAAGTGACGGCTTTGTACGGTCATGGCAAGTTGCTTGCGGGTCGCAAAGTAGAATTTACTGATCACGATGGTAAAACGACCGTGTTAGAAGCGGGCAATGTGATTCTGGCTTCAGGTTCTGTACCTGTAAACATTCCTGTTGCTCCTGTTGATAATGACATTATTGTTGATTCAACTGGTGCACTAGAATTCACCTCTGTTCCAAAACGCCTAGGTATTATTGGCGCGGGTGTAATCGGTTTGGAATTGGGTAGTGTCTGGTCTCGTTTGGGTGCCGAGGTAGTGTGTTTAGAGGCGATGGACAAGTTTCTGGCGAATATGGATCAGCAGATTGCTAAAGAAACTCAAAAAATCTTTACCAAACAAGGCCTCGATATCCGCCTAAATTGCCGTGTAACAGGTAGCACCATCAAGAAGAAAAAAGTTGAAGTAACCTTTACCGATGCTGATGGCAAAGAGCAAAAAGAGACCTTCGACAAACTGATCGTTTGCGTGGGTCGTCGTCCGTATACTGAAGGCCTTTTATCTGAAGATAGTGGCGTGAACTTGGATGAGCGCGGCTTCATTTATGTCGATGAAAATTGTGCAACCAATGCTCCTGGAGTTTGGGCTGTGGGTGATGTCGTTCGCGGCCCCATGTTGGCTCACAAAGGCTCTGAAGAGGGCGTTGTGGTTGCCGAGCGTATCGCGGGTCAAAATGCCATGATGAACTATGACATTATTCCTAACGTAATTTACACCCATCCTGAAGTTGCTTCTGTTGGCAAAACTGAAGAGCAATTGAAAGCGGAAGGCGAAGATTACAAAGTGGGTACTTTCCCATTCTTGGCAATTGGTCGTGCCGTAGCTGCCGATGATGCCGATGGTATGGTGAAAATGTTGTCTCATGCGAAAACTGATCGCATCTTGGGTTGCCATGTGGTTGGCCCGAGCGCTTCTGATTTGGTTCAACAAGTGGCGATTGCGATGGAGTTTGGTTCAACGGCGGAAGATATTGGTATGACTGTGTTTGGTCATCCAACTTTCTCAGAAGCCATTAAAGAGGCTGCTTTGGCGGTGAATGGCCACGCGATTCACATGCCAAATCGTAAGAAACATTAACAATAACAATGTGTGCACATGGTGACACACAGTTAAAACGGGGTGCTTGTGAGAGCGCCCTTTATTTATTCACTTAACAATGGAAACAACACATGAACTTGCATGAGTATCAGGCTAAATCATTATTTGCCGAATACGGTTTGCCTGTCTCTACCGGTGTTGCGGCGAAAACAGTAGAAGAAGCTGTTAATGCTGCAGACTCGATCGGTGGTGACAAGTGGGTCGTTAAAGCCCAAGTCCATGCCGGTGGCCGAGGTAAGGCTGGTGGCGTTAAACTGGTTAGCAGTAAAGAAGAAATTAAAGCATTCGCTGAGCAGTGGTTGGGCAAAAACCTAGTGACCTACCAAACTGATGAAAACGGCCAGCCTGTTAGCCGTATTTTGGTTGAGTCTTGCACAGACATCGCTCAAGAGTTGTATCTTGGTGCGGTTGTTGACCGTTCTACTCGTCGTATCGTCTTCATGGCTTCAACAGAAGGTGGTGTTGAGATTGAGAAGGTTGCCGAAGAAACGCCTGAAAAAATCTTAAAGGCAACTATTGATCCTTTAGTGGGTGCTCAGCCTTACCAAGCTCGTGAGTTGGCTTTTCAATTGGGTTTGAACAATGACCAAGTGAAGCAATTCACCAAAATCTTTTTGGGCTTGGCCAAAATGTTCCAAGACTTTGACTTTGCATTGCTCGAAATTAACCCTCTTGTGATTACAGAGGCGGGTAACTTACACTGTCTTGATGGCAAAATTAACATTGATGGTAATGCCCTATACCGTCAACCCAAAATCCGTGAAATGCATGACCCCACTCAAGAAGACGAGCGCGAAGCTCACGCCGCTTCTTTTGAGTTAAACTACGTGGCACTTGATGGCAATGTTGGCTGTATGGTTAATGGTGCTGGTCTTGCCATGGGTACTATGGATATCGTAAACCTTCATGGTGGCAGCCCAGCTAACTTCCTCGATGTGGGCGGTGGTGCAACCAAAGAGCGTGTTGTCGAAGCCTTTAAACTGATCTTGTCGGATGACAAAGTGAAGGCAGTATTGGTGAACATTTTCGGTGGTATCGTTCGTTGCGATATGATTGCTGAAGGTATCATCAGTGCAGTTGAAGAGGTAGGCGTTAAAGTTCCTGTCGTCGTTCGTTTAGAGGGAACCAATGCTGAAGCAGGCAAAAAACTTCTAGATGAAAGTACATTGAATCTAACCGGTGCGACCTCATTGACAGATGCAGCTGAGAAAGTTGTCGCAGCAGCGGAGGGCAAGTAATGAGCGTATTAATTAATAAGGACACTAAAGTCATTTGCCAAGGTTTTACTGGCTCACAAGGTACCTTCCATTCAGAGCAAGCGATTGCATATGGAACCAAAATGGTAGGTGGCGTGACTCCTGGTAAAGGTGGTCAAACACACCTAGGCTTGCCTGTGTTTAACACAGTTAAAGATGCGGTTGAAGCGACGGGTGCTGAAGCTTCAGTAATCTACGTTCCTGCAGCTTTCTGTAAAGATTCAATCTTAGAAGCAGCTAATGGCGGCATCAAATTAATTGTTTGTATTACTGAAGGTATTCCAACTTTGGATATGCTGGATGCCAAAGTGAAGTGTGACGAGTTGGGTGTGCGTTTGATTGGTCCTAACTGTCCTGGTGTGATCACTCCTGGTGAGTGTAAAATCGGTATTATGCCTGGCCATATTCATAAGCCTGGTAAAGTCGGTATTGTATCGCGTTCAGGTACATTGACTTATGAAGCTGTGAAGCAGACAACCGATCATGGTTTTGGTCAATCAACTTGTGTGGGTATTGGTGGAGACCCAATTCCAGGCACTAACTTTATTGACGTATTGAAATTGTTCCAAGAAGATCCAGCAACAGAAGCCATCGTGATGATTGGTGAGATTGGTGGTACTGCTGAAGAAGAAGCGGCCGCTTACATCAAAGAGTATGTCACTAAGCCTGTTGTCTCTTACATTGCAGGTGTTACCGCACCTCCTGGTAAGCGTATGGGTCATGCGGGTGCCATTATTTCTGGCGGTAAAGGTACGGCGGATGAGAAGTTTGCTGCACTTGAAAGTGCCGGTGTTAAAACTGTTCGCAGCCTTGCAGATATTGGTGCCGGCTTGAAAGAAATAACTGGCTGGTAAAGACTATCGCCCCAGGCAACTGGGGCGATTTTTGTTAATGAACATCTAAGTGGAGAAACCAATGAAAGATAGTCGTCCTGTCAATCTCGATTTGACTACAGTGCGCTTCCCAATCACGGCTATTGCGTCCATATCGCATCGCATTTGTGGTGTTATATCTTGGGTGGGGCTAGGCTTTTTTCTGTTGTTAAGCTCAATGAACGTCAGTGCGTTTGGTAATGGTTTCCTAGCGTTTATTTCTTGGGGTTTTTTAAGTGCCTTTGGTTACTATTGTTTGGCAACACTAAAGCATATAGTGCAAGACTTAGGTTATTTTGAGGACTTTGAGGGTGGCAAAATGGTTTCCTGGGCTGCCATTATTGGTGGTGTGGCAATAAGTGTGATTCTAGGGGTGATGATATGAACATGACCGCTTGTGAAAAAAGTAAGAATGGCGTAAATCAGTGGGTTTTTCAGCGCGTTAGTAATGCCCTGATTGTGCTGTACGGAGTATTTTTATTGGTTTGTTTGTTGACCGGCGGAAATCCTGGTTTGCTGCTAGAGAAATACGTATGGTTCAAGCTCTATAGTTTGATTACCTTAGCGTTTGCTTGCGCCAACTCTGTTCTGGCCGCATGGCAAATTGCAGGTGATTATCTTAAAGATGAAGGCGTCAATAAGCTCTTTGTAAAAGCTGCAGCCTTATTGAGTGCAGGTTTCTTCGTTCTTGGTGTGATGGTCATCTTCTAATCACAAAAGCGCTATGCGCTTTTGTGGCTTCAAATATTGCCTTCTCTGACTTCATTTCTAATCACTTCATTAAATACATTCACCCAGTACTCATTAAATTGGGTGCCTGAACAAGCGTTAATTTCAGAAACGGATCTCAGCACTGAGCGTCTATGTGGGCGGTCGGGTCGCATATGGGTCATGGCATAGTAGGCATCCAAAATGGCTATGATCTGAGCGCCATTTTCAAGATCCTTGGACATCAGTTGATTGGGGTAACCCTGGCCATCCTCTCTCTCATGGTGCTGCTTTATCATTTCGGCGGCGGCTTGCCAGCGAGCAAAGCGAGACACAATTCCATAACTCCAAGTTACATGCTTTTTGAGAATGTTGAGTTCGTGATCCGTTAATTTACTGCCCTTGTTTAGGATATTATCAGGTACGAAAGCCATCCCGATATCGTGACCATAAATAGCCCCAATCAATTGCGTGGTATCGATCTGTTTTTCTGATTGTTTCGCCATTTTTAAGGCCAAATATATAATCCGATCAGTTCGGCCTTGCCAGAATCCGCATTGTTGGTCAGTCTGCAGAGCAAGTGATCGTAATAAGGTAAGGTCAGCTTTCTGTTCTTCATCCAGGTTTAGAAAACTGTGGTTAATGACATTACTGACATCAAGTTCGGAGCCTTCAGCGGTAACGGGTAGGATGGCAGGAATATCATCTACGACCGTTTTGCCACCTGTTTCTTCAAGACCCGGAGTAAATAGCAATATCAGTTCATGGCAGAGTTCAGAGGCTTCTTCGGTATTGGAGGCTTGGCTCATTTTTTCAAAAGTTTTAGCCACCCTAACTTCATCAATCGGGTCAAATTTTTTATCGTATAGATATTTTTCATGGATATCCCTAAGTCGATCGATTGCCATAAGCATCACGTCGCAAATGGTGGCGTTCGGCTCAAATCGGTGGGCCCTCATGGATGAGATGGCTTCCTCGAGGGAGTGGGTATAATCAACAATGGGGTCGCAATTAGCCATTGCTGCATTGCCCTTAATGGTATGCACCGAGCGGAATAAGTTATTGAGCTGATCGTCATCACTGTTGTGAGAGAGCTGCTCTAGCACACTTTGAATGGTGCTGTAGTGCTCATCAAAACTGGTGATGAGCTCATTGGCCAGTTCTGGTTCTATCATAGCTTATAGTGTAGCCCAAGAATTGAGGTGTCGATGTTTTATTGTAAAGACTTGAAATTAAGACGAATGTCCCCAAATTGTTGCAGTAATACTAATCACTACAGAGAGGAATTTTTGTGACTGTAACTGCTCAAAAAGAAACGATGGGTTTCCAAACTGAAGCCAAGCAACTACTCCATTTGATGATCCATTCTCTTTACTCCAATAAAGAGATCTTTCTAAGAGAGCTAGTATCCAATGCCTCTGACGCTATTGATAAGCTAAGATTTGAGGCGTTGAGCAATGACAGCCTATATCAAGGTGATTCGGAGCTAGCGGTTCGAGTGAGTGTCGATGAGTCGGCTAAAACGATCACTATCAGTGATAACGGCATTGGTATGAGCCGTGATGAAGTGATCAGTCACCTTGGTACCATCGCCAAGTCGGGTACGGCGCAGTTTTTAGAGAACCTATCGGGTGATCAGAAAAAAGATTCCCAATTGATTGGTCAGTTTGGTGTGGGTTTCTACTCCGCTTTCATTGTGGCTGATAAAGTTGAAGTGCGCACGCGCAGAGCAGGCCTGGATAAGAGTGAGGGTGTGAGCTGGGTTTGTGAGGGAGATGCAGAATTTACGGTCGAAGCCATAGAAAAAGAACAGCGTGGTACCGAAATTATTTTGCACCTAAAAGAAGAGGCTAAAGAGTTCGCCAATGCTTGGCGTTTAAAGTCGATCATCAAGAAATATTCTGATCATATCTCCGTGCCGGTTATCATGGCAAAAGAATTGACGGATGAAGAGCAAAAAGAGAATAAAACTCCAGAAGATGAGACCATCAACACGGCTACGGCTCTCTGGACTCGTTCGCGTAGTGATATAAAAGATGAGGAATATCAAGAGTTTTACAGGCATATCTCACACGATTATGGTGATGCTTTAACATGGAGCCATAACCGAGTAGAGGGCAATTTAGACTATACCAGCTTGCTGTATGTGCCCAAAAAAGCGCCTTTTGATCTCTATAATCGTGATACGGCTAGAGGCTTGAAGCTCTACGTTCAGCGAACCTTTATTATGGATGATGCCGACCAGTTTTTGCCTCTTTATCTGCGTTTTATTAAGGGGGTTGTTGATACTAACGACCTATCTCTCAATGTTTCTCGGGAAATCCTTCAAAAAGACCCCAATGTCGACTCAATTCGTACCGCCTTAACAAAACGAATCCTAGACATGCTGGACAAATTAGCCAAGAAAACCCCAGACGATTACCAAACATTTTGGGATAACTTTGGTGAGGTCTTGAAAGAGGGGCCCGGAGAAGATTTTGCCAATCGTGAAAAAATCGCCAAGCTTATGCGTTTTTCCACCACTCATACCGATAATTCGAAGCAAGACCAGTCGCTCAGTGATTATGTGAGCCGTATGAAAGAGGGGCAAGATAAAATTTACTATGTGGCTGCTGAAAACTTTAATACCGCCAAAAATAGCCCCCATTTGGAAGTCTTCCGTAAAAAAGGTATCGAAGTCATTTTATTCTACAACCGCGTTGATGAGTGGATGGTAAGTCATTTGCGGGAATTTGATGGCAAGTCACTTCAAGATGTTGGTAGAGGCCAGCTTGATTTGGGAGACCTTGATACCGAAGAGGAGAAAAAAGCTCAAGAAGAGGTTAATGAAACCTTTAAGGCCCTAACGGAAAGAGCGAAAAAGGTTCTTGAACAGAGAGTTGAGAGTGTCCGTTTGACCTATCGTTTGACTGACTCTCCTGCCTGTGTGGTGATCGGAGAAGGTGATTTGGGCGCCCAAATGAGACGTCTTTTGGAGCAAGCTGGGCAGGCCGTACCCGATAGTAAACCGATCTTTGAGTTGAATCCTGATCACCCATTGGTGAAGAAACTGGATCAAGAGCCAGATGAAGATCGATTTGCTGATTTACTCAATATTCTCTTTGATCAAGCCAATTTGGCGGAAGGTGCGAGCCTAGAAGACCCTGCTGCTTATGTTCACAGACTCAACAAATTGTTGCTTGAGCTGAGCAACTAAGTATGGCCTTCACCGTTGCGGTATTAGGTGGTGGCAGTTTTGGCACTGCCATCGCCAATACCATCGCTAAAAATGGTCATGCGACAAGATTGTGGATGCGTGATCGTGAATGTGCGGCCAAATGCCAGCTTGAAAGGCAAAATAGCAAGTACTTGCCGGGCTACATGTTTGATGAGCATTTAACGGCGACTTCTGATTTGGCGGTTGCGGTGAAAGACGCCGATACCGTCTTTGTTTCTGTTCCTAGTAGCTCCTTTCGAGAAGTGGCTTGCTTGGTTAAGCCCTTGCTTCCTGGACATGCGCATGTGATCAGCACGACGAAAGGAATCGAAGCCACTAGCTTTTCCCTGATGAGCCAAATTTTAGAGCAAGAGCTTGGGGAGAGCCGCTTGATTGGAGTCTTGAGTGGACCTAATTTTGCCAAAGAGGTCATTGCCCAGCAAATTACCGGCTCTGTTATCGCAAGCGAACATCGAGAGGTTGTTGAGCGTTTGCAAAAAATGATGAGTTCACCCACCTGGCGCATTTATGATAATCATGATCGCTATGGGGTGGAGCTTGCGGGTGCACTGAAAAATATTTATGCTATCATCGCCGGGATGGCCAATGCTAGAGGCTTGGGCATCAACACCCTAGCTATGTTAATGACTCGAGCTTTAGCAGAGATGGGGCGTTTTTGCCATGCTCTGGGTGCCAACCCTATGACGTTGCTTGGTCTAGCGGGGGTGGGTGACTTGATACTGACTTGTTCATCCAATTTGAGCCGCAATTATCGAATGGGGCAAGCGCTGGGTGAAGGTAAGAGTATAGAGCAGGGCAAACAAAGCATTGGTCAGGTGGTTGAGGGTATCAATACCTTGGCGCTAGTCAAAGAAAAAGCAGAAGAGCTTAATGTTTATATGCCACTAGTTACTGGCCTTTATGCGCTTGTGTTTGATAAAAAACCTGTTGAGACGGTCATAAGGCAATTGATGATGGCTGATCACAATAATGATGTAGAATTCGTTGGCAATCCAAAGCCTAACTAATCATACCAAGGAGACGTTATGCCTCTTTATATAATGCGCCACGGTGATGCTCAGTTACAAGCCGCATCAGATAGCCTTCGCCCTCTGACCAAAACAGGTTGCGAGGAGGTTGCGGCGGCTGTTTCCAGAAAGCTCGACGAGCTGATGTTGGTGGATGAAATCTGGGTAAGCCCGCTAGTTCGTGCTCAGCAAACCGCTCAGATTGTTAACGAAAAACTCAATAAACCACTGGTCACTCAAACCTGGCTTCATCCTGGTGGTAGTGTTTCTCAAGTCATTGAGAGCATTCAGGCGACCTCTAAAACCTTGTTGCTCGTAAGTCACCAGCCCCTAGTGGGTATTTTGGTTGATACCTTAACAGGTGCTGATCCTGGTCGATATCGGTTAACGACCTCTTCGATAGCGCGTATTGATGCAGACATCTATGCGGCGAGCTGTGGGAATCTTTGTTGGTTGGATCAAAACGTCTGTGTAGCTAGTTAATCCACATTTGGATGACTATGAATGTTGCAAAGCAGCACCTTATCAACAGCAATCATTTTTCATTTGCTGCGCAGGAGTGGGGCGACCCAAAAGGGTTACCCGTTATTGCACTTCATGGCTGGCTAGATAATAGTGCAAGCTTTGAGCCGCTGGCCAGCGAGTTAAGCTCCATCCGGCTGATTGCCATTGACTTGGCCGGTCACGGACATTCTGACCATCGCTCTGGTATGGCAGATTATTCGTTGTTGCAAGATGTGGCTGATGTGATAGCGATCGTTAATGCCCTAGATTTGGATCAATTTGCCTTATTGGGACACTCGCGCGGTGCTATGGTGAGTTTTATTCTGGCGGCCGCTTATCCAAATCGTGTGATTGCCAGCCTTATGTTGGATGCTTTGACCCCTCCTTATCAAGAAGATGCCCAGGCCCCAGAGCGCTTAGTGCGAAGTATCAATACCATTGCACGAAAACAAACGCGATCAAATGTTCGTTATGACACTTTAGAAAAGGCTATTTTGGCTCGCTGTCAGAGTGAATATCCTATTAGCCAAGAAGCGGCTGAATATATTGTTAAACGCGGTATTAAAGAAGACCAACACGGATTCTTTTGGAGCTCGGATAGTAAATTATTTGCACCTTCACTTATGGCTCTGTCTCGTCAACAAATTACCGCCTTTGCCGATAGAATAAAGGCTCCCATGAAGCTGATATTAGCCTCTGATGGTTTAAATGATCGCAATAGCCCATCGATTTATCAGTCTATGATTGAGTTTGTTGATTATTTATCGATACCCACACTGACTATTTCAGGTGGGCACTTTTTTCATATGGAGCAGGCGCATGATGTCGCCAAATATGCCGAAAGATTTTTTATTAATGCCATTGATATCAGTAGGTTAGAGTTTAAAGATAACGCTAAATAGCATTAATGATAGATCTTTATATTTTGGCCTAATAAAGTCATGTAGAATAAGCCTTTTTCCAATGCAGCCAATACCAATGAAGCACTTTACAACTCCTTTGCAAGCTATTGAATGGGCAGAAAAATATTTTATTCAATCCGAAATATTTTTGGGGCATGGCACCAGCAACCCTCAAGATGAGGCCTTGTGGTTGGTGATGCATGTTTTAGGTTTATCTTGGGATAGCTCAGACAATGAGTTGGAAAAAGCTTTAGCAGAAACTGAGTACTCAGCCATTTTGAATTTGTTTGAGCGTCGTGTGAGAGAGCGTTTACCAGCAGCTTACTTGACTGGGCAAGCCTGGTTTGCGGGCATAGATTTTGAGGTGACCCCCGATGTGCTTGTTCCTCGCTCACCGATTGCTGAGTTGATCGACAATCACTTTCAACCATGGGTATTGCCGCCGCGTAAGGTATTGGATCTTTGCACTGGTTCTGGCTGTATTGGAATCGCCATTGCCCTTCATATGGGTGTGGACGTGGACTTGAGTGATATTTCACCTGAGGCCCTAGAGGTGGCCAGGCGTAATGTATCTCGGCATAATGTAGGAGATTGTGTCAACGTGATCCAGTCAGATGGATTTGACAATATTCATCAAACCTATGATCTGATCGTGAGTAATCCGCCTTATGTCGATGAGACTGATTTGGCGAATATGCCCTTAGAATACCATGCAGAGCCTGCTATAGGCTTGGCATCAGGTAAAGATGGTTTGGACTTTACACGAAAGTTGCTATCTCAGGCTTCAAGCTATTTATCTGAAAGTGGTAGTTTAGTGGTGGAGGTGGGTAATAGTGCTGAAGCTCTTCAGGAAGCCTTCCCCAATGTGCCATTTATGTGGTTTGAGTTTGAACGAGGCGGCCATGGCGTATTTTTGCTGACAAAACAGGAGCTTAAAGCACATTTTTCATAGTGGGCTAAAATTATAGCTTTTTTGTGGTTATTGGTGTCAGTTTTCAAGTCCAAATTAACCTTGTATTTCCGTCGGATACCTCCTAAGATAATCCTCCATTTAATCACAAGGTAGGACTTTTCTTGGACATTATTGTTGCTCTCATTCTTGTCGTTATTTCAACAATTGTTATTGCCAAAGCGTGTGATGGTTTCGAGGCCGCTGCGGATTATCTGGGTCGAAATTTATCAGAAGGGGTAAAAGGGGCGTCTATCAATGCCATTGGTAGTTCGATGCCTGAGCTTTTCACTACCTTTGTCTTCCTGTTTATATTCGCTGATACCACAGGCTTTGCAGGCGGTCTAGGCGCAACAGCAGGAAGTGCCGTCTTTAATGCGATGATTATTCCCGCTTTCAGTATTCTAGTCGCCCTAAGACTCTTCAAGTTAGTAGCTGTTAGTGTGTCGAAAAAGGTAATTTTACGTGATGGCTTGATGCTTATCGCAGCAGAACTCTTACTCATCGTGACGATGGGGGATACCTTGCAATGGTGGCACGGTTTGATGCTGATGTTATTTTACTTCTTTTATATTGGTTACATGTTTTGGTCTATGAAAGGTCAACCATCAAGCGACTCTGATGACGATGATGATGAAGAGGAAGAAGACCATGCAGGTAAGAATAGACTTCAATCGCTACTAACGTTGGATTTAGAGTTCGCGATTATTGGTCGAGGTGAAATGCGTACCGGCAATGGATGGGTTTTGCTGACTGTGGCAACGACCGTTATTGCTCTAGCTTGTTGGTTGCTTGTCTATGGTTGTGAGCAGTTGGGTCATGCGATGGGAATTGAGGGTTACTTTGTGGCGGTAATCATAGCAGCGGCGGCTAGCAGCATACCCGATACCATTCTGTCAATTCGAGATGCAAAGAAAGGAAATTATGATGATGCGGTTTCCAATGCGTTAGGTAGTAACATTTTTGATATTTGTTTCGCGTTGGGCCTACCTCTATTTCTATATACCATTATCTACGGTGAAATCAATATTCTTCCAGAAACACTTAACAATATCGTTGAATTGCGTATTTTACTGTTGATTTTGACGGTTGTTGCATTTTTCATCTTTTTCTGTGGTAAGGGTTTGGGTAAAGTCAAGGCTTATACTTTGCTAATGCTTTATGTTCTGTTTACAGCTTACATTGTGGGTCGTGCGTACCAGTATGAATGGGCTACCCCAATTGCTGAGTTTTTGCATAGTATTCAGGCGCTGATTAACTAATTGCTTAGAGGGATTTCACTATGTTATCGAATTTTTTAAAGAAAACGAAAGAAAAGCTGGGCGAGCTTAAAAATGATGCTCTTAAATATAAGTCTAAAAACTTCCTAGAAGCGGCTCTTGGCGGCAGTGCTCTAATAGCTATGGCAGATGGCACCATTGATGCCTCAGAAAAAACTAAAATGATGGCTTTCATTGAAAATCACGAAGTGCTCTCCATATATGATAGTTCTGAGGTTGTGAAAACCTGGAAGAATTTCATTGATACACTGGAGCTTGACAATGACATTGGTACCGCAAAAGCGATGTCGGCCATTGGTAAGATGAAAGGCAAAAATGAGCAAGCTCGCTTAGTGCTACGAATGGTTTGTGCGATTGCCGCAGCCGATGGTGATTTCGACCAAGATGAGCGCAAAGTCGCAGCAAAAATTGCTCAGGAGTTGGGTTTAGACCCTGCAGAATTCGATTTAGTATAAATTAGGAGACATACTATGGCAGTAAATTTAAGTAAAGGTGGAAGAATTAACCTGGAGAAAGAGGCGCCAGGTGTTCAGAAAATGTTACTGGGTTTGGGTTGGGATCAAAAGAAAGCTGATGGTGCAGACTTTGACCTCGACGCATCGGTTCTGATGCTAGATGAAAATGATAAAGCCATTGGTGAGGGCGGTTTTATCTTCTACAACAATAAAACCAGTCCTTGTGGTTCAGTCGTTCATCAAGGCGATAACAAAACCGGTGATGGCGATGGCGACGATGAAGTCATTCATGTTGCTCTTGATAAAATTCCTGAAAATGTCAAAAAGATGCTGGTGGCTGTCACCATTCACGAAGCAGAATCTCGTAAACAAAACTTTGGTATGGTCGATAATGCCTTCATTCGAGTTGCTAATTTGGAAGATGGTGAAGATATCGCGCGATACGATTTAACAGAAGATTATTCTGCTGAAACCTCATTGATTTTTGGGGAGCTGTATCTTAAAGATGGCCAATGGCGATTTGCTGCTAAGGGCGATGGCTTTGCTGGCGGTTTGGCAGCATTTCTAAGTACCTACGGTTTGTAGGTTTCGATTGTTACGTTAATAGACTAGAGGATTAAACACTATGGCGGTTTCACTTCAAAAAGGCGGTAATGTAAGCTTAGCTAAAGAAGCACCGGGTATGACCAAAATACTCATTGGTTTGGGTTGGGATGAGCGCTCAACAGATGGCGCAGATTTTGACCTGGACGCGAGCGTATTTTTGTTGAGCGACAGCGGTAAAGTTCGTGCTGACAGTGACTTTATTTTCTATAACAACCTAAGTTCTGGCTGTGGCTCAGTGGTTCACCAAGGTGATAACCGAACGGGTGATGGCGATGGCGATGATGAGGCTATCAAGATTGACTTGGCTAAAGTTCCCGCTGATGTTAAGACCATTGCTGTGACTGTGACCATTCATGATGCGACTGCTCGTAACCAAAACTTTGGTCAAGTGGCTAATGCATTTATTCGCGTTGTCAATGACGAGAGTAATGTCGAAGTGGCTCGCTATGATCTTTCTGAAGATTATTCTGTTGAGACAGCGATGATTTTTGGTGAAGTCTATCGTCATAATAATGAATGGAAATTCAAGGCGGTTGGTCAAGGCTATGAAGGTGGTCTTAAAGCTATGGCGCAGCAGTACGGCATCAATATCGGATAGTCATTTCAAATGGAAAAGCGTATTCAAGCTGGGGTTTTACGCCTCAGCTTGACTCAGGGTTCTGAGAGACTGGATGAGTTAGTGGACTTTGCTAGCCGTGAGAATCAAAAGCGAGGCTTCTTATTTGTTAGCAAAGTGTTAGGGAAGCATATACCTGTTAGGCCTTCTCTGATGCGTAGTATTTACGATGAGTTGGCTGACCAGTGTGATATTTCGGGCAACTGCTACGTATTTGGCTTAGCGGAAACGGCAACAGGTCTCGGAGCTGGTGTTGCAGATAGCCTTTCTTTAGCTCATCCAGAAACTTCTGTTTTTTTTCATCACACCACGCGCCACACTCTCAATCATCCTCTGTGGTTTACCATTAGCGAAAACCACTCCCATGCGGTTAGTCATCTGGTTTATAGGCCCCAATCTCAGCTCTTACCTGCGATTGAAGAGACTCAAACATTGATATTAGTGGATGATGAAATCACAACGGGCAACACGCTTCGTCAGTTAGCCAAAGAATTAATTGATAAATTGCCCAAGCTTAAAAAGCTCATTATTGTTTCTTTAGTGAGTTGGTTGGATGCTAGTGCAAAACAGTCCTTTGCAAACTTACCGTTGAGTGTTGAATTCGTAAACTTAATTGAAGGCCAGTTTGCTTTTGATGCAGATATGAGTTTTTCTTCACAATTACCCGCCGATACCGACAGCAGTTTGTGTGATATTGATTCTCGTGATGATATTGGTCGCACAGCGATACAAATGCCATATCGAGATAATCTCCCTTCAATTACTACGGTCGATGATTCAGTGGTCATTGTTGGCACTGGGGAGCATTTGTATTTGCCCTTCCTGACGGCAGAGCGATTGGAGCAATTGGGAAAAGATGTGCTTTTTCAATCAACAACGAGATCGCCTATATTGATGGGAGATGGTATCGGGCGGAAAATTAAGTTTGATGTCAGTGAGCAAAAGGTGAATTATATTTACAATCTACCCAAAGATAAAAAGCCGATTGTTCTTTGTGAAACTCAAGAATTGGCGGATAGTAATGGATTTTACCAAGGACATTATCAGGAGGTTTGTCAGTGAGTGCTGCCATAAAAACTATTGTCTTCACCGATATTGACGATACTCTGATTCATACTGGGCGAAAATTGGCGGGGCGAGAGAGTGCTGAGGTTGGCGCTCTGGATAAACAAGGTGAGCCGCTGTCATTTTTTACGCAGCCTCAGCGCCAGTTACTTGAATTGCTGGTAAAAAGTGGCGCTATGATTATACCGGTTACGGGTCGAAATAAAGATGCCTTGGGAAGAGTGTTGGTGGACTTTCAGCATTATAAAGTCGTTTCTCATGGTGCGGTGGTTTTGAGTGAGGATGATCAACTGTGTCCTTATTGGCTCAAAGAAATTGATGCTGAGCTTGCACATTGGCCCGAGCAATTGGAACAGGCTAACCAAAGTATTAATCAGGCTATTGAAACCATGAAGCTGGATGCAAGTTCGAAAGTAATTGTGGATCAAGAGATTCCTGCTTATGTGTCCGTGAAGGGCAAACTGGAGGATTTGGAGCATTTAAAGGCTGTTACCCATGCAGATACAGCCGCTTTTTTTCGCCATGAAAATGGCCACAATCATGCACTATTGCCACCCTATACCCGAAAGAAGCGGGCAATGAATCATGTGATGAATAGACTGGGTATTAGTGAGGCTGATCTGACGATTGGTGTTGGAGATAGTGTTAGCGATTTGCCATTTATGAATGCTTGTCATTTTTCTTTGATGCCCAGTGACAGTCAGATTGTTAGGGAGCATCTGTCTTATGAAGACTGATGTGCTCGCATTTAATAAGCCGATTGCCGGCAGCTATAGCCCAGAAGAATGCATATTTCTACTCAAGCCAATCGAAATGGCTTTCAGCCCTGTTGATGACAAGGAAAGCCTAATTCAATCTGGTCAGCTTCACTATAGCGAATTAATTAGTCAAGAGCATCCTCCCTCTAAAGAATATACTGATCTTTTTTTTAAACTCACTGAGCAATACAAAGCACGCTTAGCTCAGGAATTGATGATTTTGGCCAAAAAAATGATCGATGCAAAGGGCGATAATATCGTTATTCTGTCATTGGCTCGTGCAGGCACACCTATCGGAGTTTTACTCCATAGGATCATTCGTCAAAAATTTGACAAAAATGTGACGCATTACAGTATTTCTATCATTCGAGATCGAGGCATTGATGAAACCGCACTTGACTACGTATTAGCTCAAGGTCACAGTGAGCAAAGTATCGTGTTTGTTGATGGCTGGACGGCGAAAGGCGTCATTACGCGCGAATTACACCAATCGGTTGAGCGCTACAATCAATCTCGTCAAACTCAGATTTCCAAAGAATTGTATGTGGTTTCAGATATTGGTGCTACAGCGGACGTGCAAGCAACATTTGACGACTACACCATCCCGAGCGCACTCATGAATTCAACAGTTTCGGGTTTAATTTCTCGGTCTATACTGAATGAACAAATTGGCGAGGCCGACTTTCATGGTTGTGTGTCTTATCGCCATTTAGAGCCATATGACTTGTCTCGATGGTTTGTTGATGAAATTTACCAAGCTGTTGATCAAGAGCTATTAGATGCTCCAAATAAGGTTGATAAGGATCAGCGCAGGCAAGAGACCGAGCAGTTTTTAAAAAGAATTATGTCTGATTACGGGATTAGTAATCGAAATAGAATTAAACCTGGTATCGCTGAGGCTACTCGTGCTTTGCTTAGACGAGTGCCTGATGTTTTATTATTGAAAAAATTGCAACATATCGACACTTTACACCTCGAGCAGTTGGCAGCCGAGAAAAATGTTGATATTGTCATCGACCAGCAAATGCCTTTTGGGGCGTGCTCATTAATAAAAGATGTATTGAGGGCCTAATGGATAGAAAAATTACTTACTTTGATTTAGGAGCAACGCTCTATACACCGTCTAATCATGAAAACCTTGTGGGAGTACTTCAGGGCAATATCATTGGTAGTCGTTCCTGTGTTATTTGTCTAGAGGACTCAATCAAAGATGAGCAATTGGAAAGCGCTTTAGTCAATTTACAGAAAGCACTGAGACTATGTAAGCCTCGCCCTGAACTCAAACGCTTTATTCGCCCTAGAAATGTTAATGTTTTTGAAAAAGTACTGAAATTTGATGGTATTGATAAGGTCGACGGTTTTGTACTGCCCAAGTTTGATATGGATACGGCGAGTGATTATTTGAAGGTAATAGAAAAGCAAAATGCTTATGGTTTTGCCTACATGCCGACCTTAGAAACACATCAGGTTTTTTGTACGGATTCAATTCGTTTGATAAGAGCTGTGTTGAATGGATTTAAAGACTCTATTATTTGTTTACGCATTGGTGGAAATGATCTAATGAACGTGCTGGGTCTTAAGCGGGTACGAGGTATGACGATTTATGATACTCCGTTAAGACAAGTAATTGATCGTCTGGTTTTGGAATTTAGGCCCGCTGGTTTTGAGTTGTCAGCACCAGTATTTGATATCATAGATGATACTAAAACCTTGCAAAAAGAGCTGGCCATTGATCTTGCTTACGGCTTTTATGCGAAAACAGCGATACACCCTAGACAGGTTACGGTGATCGAAACGGCTTTTCAGCAGTTTTCTGATCAGCATCTACATCAAGTAAATCAGTTAATGGACGAATCATCAGCGGCAGTTTTTCAACTTGATGGACAAATGTTAGAAATGTATTGTCACAGACAATGGGCTTATAAAACCCACCAATTTAATGAATATTACCAGAGAGACTCAATGGCTTGTAAACATCTTGCTTCATCAAAGAGATCGGAAGAGCGTCGTG
>CAXQRU010000041.1:0-9624 GCA_964226685.1 Polaribacter sp.
CCCTACACGACGCTCTTCCGATCTAGGCTTTTTTATTTAGAAACCTTCTTCAGCAATGCTTTGGCTTGCTCAACTAAGTCTGGATTTGAGGCACTGGCCACCACTGATTCCAGTAGCGGTTTCGCATCGGCTTTTTTACCCTGCCCAACATAAATTTCTGCCAATTTATACAAGGCATCATAATTTTTGTCGTGAGAGGGGTATAGACTAGTTAAGCTGCTAAAGGCTAGCTCAGCATCAGCTACCTTGTCTTGTAACAGATAGATCTCACCCTGCCAAAAATAGACATCTGGCGCCAACGCTCCCTTGGGGAACTCGGTGAGGTACTGATCAAAGATCTTGAGTGCACCACCATAGTCTTTGTCTTGCAAGACCTTATCAATGGCACTTTGATAAAGCACCTGCTCTTCTTCGCTGGCTTGTGAGGGAGAAACCGCTCCACCACCACGTAACTCACTGATACGACGATCAAATTCGTCGTAGTCATCAATTCGTTGCTGCTGCAGTTTTTTGATCAGATACGCTTGTTCTTCAACCAAGCCGCGCAACAGAGTCACTTCTTGACGTAAGCTTTGTAATTGATCATAAATAGCAGACTGAGGTGATACGGAGGCACTTCTAGGGCTATCATCACCCAAAGGCTGAGAATCTCTGACGACCGCTTGAGATAAGGAAAGGGAACTGTAAAGCGCGGTTGCCGCTAGCAAGCTAGCCGCAACCCATGAAGAGGACTTCTTCAGCATATTACTTCAGTTCTACTCGACGGTTTTTCTGATAGCTCATTTCATCTTGACCATAAGCAGCGGGCTGCTCTTCACCATAGCTGATCACTTCGATCAAAGAACCATCTACACCGTTAAGGACCAAGAAGTCTCTCACCGCATTGGCACGACGCTCACCCAAAGCCATATTGTACTCACGAGTACCACGCTCATCAGCATGGCCTTCTAGGCGAATATTGCGAGGCGCTCTTTTTAGAACCTCAGCGTGAATAGTCAACTCTTGACGAGCTTCAGAATTTAAAGTCGCTTGATCAAACTCGAAGTAGAAAATGGTTAATGCTTCGCGGTCTACATTCACCGTTTGTCTCTCGCCTCCGGTAGTGGTACCGGGACCTTGCGTCACTCCTTCTGATTCAGAGCCGGTTGTGGTACAACCGGACAAAATAGCCACCGAGCACAACAAGCCCAAACCATATTTAGAAAATTTTGTAGATACCATAAGGCACTCCTGCAATGTGTAATAGTGTGATTTTTTGTTTTTAAAAATTTAAGCCGCTACCTTACTCTGTAAGGGCTGTAGAGTCAAAAGTTGCTTGTCATTTTAACGCAAAATATTAACTCATACGCCCTTTTTTGTCGTAAATAGCCTCTTTACTTGAAAAATGGCGACCAAGCTGGCTCTCTTACATCCCCAGAAGAGGACGGCAATAACGTTGTAACCTTACCATCGAGGGATACCGTAGCTAGCACTCCCTGCCCACCCTTTTTAGTCGCGTAGATCAACATTTCACCATTTGGTGCAATGCTGGGGGATTCATCTAAACGGGTTCTGGTCAATACCGTCACCCGGCCATTCTCCAAATTTTGACTAGCAATATGGAACACGCCGTCTATTTGATGCACCATAATCATTTGCTTACCATCTGGCGTAACTCTTGGGCGAGCATTATAGTCACCTTCAAATGTCAAACGCTCAGCACCGGCTGAACCTAGGTAAGCGCGATAAATTTGAGGCTTACCCCCCCGGTTTGAAGTGAACAGTACCGAGCTTCCATCAGCCGACCAGGCGGGTTCGGTATCAATCGAAAAGTGATTGGTGAGTCGCTGTAATTTGCGAGTACCCATATTCAACACGTAAATCTCTGGGTTACCATCTTTTGAGAGCACCATGGCCAACTTACTACCATCGGGCGACCAGACTGGCGCGCCATTCAAGCCTCTAAAATTGGTAATTTGAAGCTGTTTACCGGTGGCCAAATCTTGCGTATAAATCGCTGCGCGGCCAGTTTTGAACGAAACATAAGCAATGGAACGACCATCTGGCGACCATGAAGGAGACAAAATCGGGGCGCTGGAGCTGTATAATTTACGAGCGCGCGCGCCATCGACGTCGGATAACATTAATCGATATTGCTTGCCTGAACGGTTGGCTTCTACATAGACGATTTTGGTCGAAAACACGCCAGGAATTTTGGTAATGGCTTCATAGATGGTATCGCTCACGAAGTGGGCGATATCTCTCAAGTTTTGATCGCCACCCTCGACAACCTTATTCACAATAACAGGCTTTTCGGTAATGACATCAAACAGCGAGAAGGTTAACCGATAACCTTTATCGGTTTGCTCTAAAGTTCCTACCGTCAAATACTCACTTTTTTGTTGTTTCCAATCTCTATAAACCACTTCAGCTTCAGAAGCGGGAAACGACAACATATTTTTGGGATCAATGGCCTTAAACACGCCACTGCTCTCCAAATCTTTACGTACGATTTCAGAGATATCTTCCGGCAACACGGTTTTGCCCTGGAAGCTCATTGGGGGAATGGCGATCACCGTGGGGTTATCTACCCAAGAGCTCACCTCCGTGATCAATTGTGCATTGGCATTGATGCACACACAGGCTGTAATCAACAGCAGTATTCTTTTTAACATTACTAAACCCTTCGTTTGTATCATTAATTGTTTGTTGCTAAAAATTAAGTAATAGGCATTTATGCAAGAAAACGGCATATTACTCTTCTGGTCTTGTAAACTTAATCAAATGTCGTCGAAACTCCCTTTCAAATAAATCCGAGGGAATATCACGAACCACATCAAAGGTTCCTACTTTTCTCACAGCACGAATTGCTGAATCATCAAAAGCACTATCACCACTGGACTTAACAATCTCAACCTCTCCTCTTACCTCGCCAGAAGGGGTAAAATTAATTCTCAAAACTACCACTTTACCAGAAGACGAGGATGGTTTTCTCCAAGCCGCCTTAATTTGATTGGCGATCTCCCTTGTATAGGACTGGGCGCTATTTTGAGCCTGCTCAGCATTGAGTCGCTCGCGAAGAGCCGCCGCCTCCTTCGCCTTTTGTTCCTGCTCCATGCGTTTCGCTATCTCGTCTTTTTTCTCCTGCTCTCGCTTTTTCGCCGCGGCCTCTTCTTCTTTCTTTTTCTGCTCAGCCAACTTGCGCTTGCGCTCTTCGTCACGCTTGCGCTGAGCCTCTTGTTCAGCTTTGAGCTTGGCCTCGGCTTCTTTTAGCTTTTGCTGTTGCAGTTTCGCTTGACGCTCCCGCTCTTGCTGCTCAGCCTCCTGTTGTTTTTTCTGCTCAGCTTGTTTAGCCTCTTCTGCGCGCTTTTGCTCTGCAGCCTTTTGTTGCTCAACACGCTCTTTGGCCTCTTGAGCTTGCAGCTCTTCAACTTTGCTATTGTCAACGACTACAGGCTCTTCTTTATTCGGCACCTCTTCAGGCTTGGTTTTCTCCTTAGCCGTATCATCTGGGCTTATCTGTTTGGTTTTAGTCGTAAGATCAAAGAGCTTAGCATTAATGTAATTGGGCTGTTTGGGTGTTTCGATATCAACCCAACTTTTAACCAATAAGCTGCTCAACCACACTAAAGCCACTAAAGCCGAGTGCGCCAAAATGCTGATAATAAAAGGCAGCTTATAGTTTGGCATCACGGTTCCAAAGCCAAAGCGACCTGGATACCCGCTTTTTCTAGCTCGCTCATTGTCACCATCAATTGAGCATAGGGAGTTGACACATCTGCCGAGAGTAACACAGCTCCATCCTGCAGCTCAGGCGTTGTTTTTAATTGCTCAATGAGAGGCTCAATTGACTGATACGACTTTTGGATCGAGGGGATTGAAAAGCTGCCCTCAGACAAATTCACAGGTAATCCAGATTGCTTTTCTATCTTTGGCAATTCAAGAGCGAATGATGGCTCTGGATTTACCGGAACCACATACCAGAAACCCACGAATGCTACCATACTGCCTGTCGCCGTTGTTAATACCAAGAACACGGGATTATTCCCAAAAGCTTCAAACGCAACACCGTCCAGTTGCTCGCGACTCAGTACAGCTTGAGTAGAAACGCTAATCATCATACTCAAAACCAAAAATATCACGGACACTCGTCTCACATCCAATTCCTAGTGCGGCGGCTCAATGGCCAAATTCACAGAGGGCGCGCCCGCTGCCTGTAAGTGGCCCATCAAATCAATCACTTTTCCATAAGGAACCGACTGATCTCCCCACACGAAAACGGGTAGCTCTGGATTAGTAGCAAGTACTTTTCGCACTTCTTCTGCAATCACGTCCAAAGGCTTGGAAACTTTATCGTCCTTTCCTGTAGTGATGTAATACAGGCCTCCGGCATCGATAGAGACAATTAAAGGGTCTTTTTGTTGATCAGGTAATGGATTGGCCGACGCTTGTGGCAAATCGACTTGCATCCCAGAAATCGTAATCAAGGGCGCTGTGATCATAAACACCACCAACAACACCAACATGATATCGATAAACGGTACCACATTGATCTCAGCCATTGGCTTTTTGCTATTGGAAACGTTCGCCATGCGCTCTACCCATGCAGTTGTCGGTGAAGGATGGATGAAAACTCTTCGGCAAAGGTCTGGTAGCTATTGAGCAACCGCTCTACCTTGGCCGCAAAACGGTTATAGGCCAACACCGCAGGAATCGCCGTAAACAAACCCATGGCCGTTGCGACTAAGGCTTCAGCAATACTGGGAGCGATACTGGCCAGGGTGACATTTTCGCCACCCATTCCCATGATGGTGATCATAATGCCCCACACCGTTGCAAACAGCCCCACATAAGGACTTACTGAAGCAACACTGGCCAAGAAAGGGAGGTTTGCCTCTAATTTCTCTTGCTCTCTAGCCGAGCTGATGCGCATGGCTCGCTGAGAGCCTTCCATCACGGCTTCATAATCGGCACTACCTTGCTGGCGAAGACGGGAAAACTCTTTGAAACCCGCTCTAAAAATGCTTTCGACACCTTCAATTTTGCCATTGTTGGCTTTGATGTTGCCATCTCTAAACGTCTGACTTAGATCAACACCTGACCAAAATGTGCCTTCAAATTTATCAAAGGCCGATTTCATTCGGCTCAAATAGTGACTGCGTTGAAAAATAATAGCCCAAGACACCACCGAGGTAATTAGCAGCAGCGCCATCACCAACTGCACAACAATTGGCGCCGAAATCAGTAATTCAACTATCGAAAAATCGTTCATACTTCTGCCTTATTTGAAGAGTTATCATACTTATTTGCTACAGCTTGCCTGACAGGCATGGGTATTGGTGACGGTTTCATGTCTTCATTCACGCAAGCAATTTTGATCTCTGAGCGACACAAGAGTTCATCTCCACATTTGATGTTTTGCCTAAAAACGATGTAAGTACGGGCTAATTTTAAGACTTCAACACCCACCAACAGCTCATTATCCAATCGAGCAGGTCGACTGTAATCAACTTGAGCGCTTTTCACTACAAGCAACAAGCCATCCTCTAGCATGGCCCCCTTGCCAAAACCCAAACTTCTGAGCCACTCGGTGCGCGCTCGCTCAAAAAATTTCAAATAGTTTACATAATAAACGATACCACCGGCATCAGTATCTTCTATATAAACTCTGACGGGCAATTGAAAATGCTCACTCATGTTTCGATCGTTTCTGGTGGTGTTAAGCCAAAGTGGCGATAAGCCAGTGTGGTGGCAATTCGTCCCCTCGGCGTTCTAGCCATGAACCCTTGTTGAATCAAATAGGGTTCCAGCACATCTTCTATAGTCCCTCGCTCCTCACTGATGGCCGCAGCAAGGCTATCCACTCCGGCAGGCCCTCCGGAGAATTTATCAATCAATGCCATCAACAAACGCCGATCCATTTGATCAAAGCCATTCTCATCCACTTTTAGAAGATCCAATGCTTGCTGTGCGATGGCCTCTGAAACTCGCCCATCTGCTTTTACCTGAGCGAAATCTCGCACTCGCCGCAGCAAACGATTGGCAATACGCGGCGTTCCCCGAGAGCGCTTAGCCACTTCGCGCGCACCCGATTGATCCATCTCGATTCCCAACAAATTCGCAGAGCGCAACACGATGGTCGCAAGGTCGGCTATGTTATAAAATTCTAGCCGCTGAACGATACCGAATCGGTCACGTAATGGGGATGTGAGTAGGCCAGCTCGCGTTGTGGCTCCCACCAAGGTAAATGGAGGCAACTCTAACTTGATGGAACGGGCGGCCGGCCCCTCACCAATCATAATGTCGAGCTGATAATCTTCCATTGCGGGGTACAAAATTTCTTCAACCATGGGGCTCAGACGATGAATTTCATCGATAAAGAGCACATCTCCGGGCTGCAAATTGGTCAGTAAGGCCGCTATATCACCGGCTTTTTCAAGGACGGGCCCGGAAGTCGTCGTTAGGGAGGCGCTCATTTCGTAAGCAATAATATTCGCCAGCGTCGTTTTCCCAAGCCCAGGAGGACCAAACACTAAGGTGTGATCGAGCGCTTCTTGGCGCTGCTTAGCGGCGCCAATGAAGATATCCATCTGCTCACGTACGGCAGGCTGACCAATGTAATCATTCAGCGACTTTGGCCTAATGGCTCTATCATGGCTATCTTCCTGAGGCTTGGCAGTTGCCCCAATCAGTCGCTCGGCTTCTAAGACATCTCTTTCAATCATTTTCGCAGTATATTGATATCACGGGTAAAGACAATAAAAATTATTCCAGCCACTTAGGCAGCAACGCCGTAACAGGCTATTAATACTGAGCTAATGGCTATTTACACGCTGCAATGAAGCTCTAATTAACTCTTCGCTAGTCGTCGCTAGGCCTTGCTTATTGGCGGCCTGAATCATTCTAGCCGCCTCAGCCGGCTTGTAACCCAAAGCGATCAACGCACTTTCAGCATCATCTACTATTGAGGATGTTAAGGTCATAGGTTCAGGCACTTGCTCAACAGACTCTTCATTTGGCAAGCGATCTCTCATCTCAATCAACAATCGCTCAGCGGTTTTTTTACCTACGCCCGGCACCTTCACTAGCAATTGAACATTATTGGTTCGAACACAATGAGCAAACTCTGCAGCAGAGATCCCCGACAAAATCGCCAATGCCATTTTGGGGCCAATACCATTGACCTTAATTAGTAGACGGAATAAATCACGCTCTTCCTTGGTGTAAAAACCAAATAATTGCTGGGAATTTTCGCTGACAGATAGATGGGTCAATAAGATCACCGGCTGACCAACCAGTGGCAAAGGGTAAATGCTGGTCATTGGTAGTTGCAGCTCATAACCAACGCCATTGACATCCACGCAGATAAAGGGCGGATGTTTTTCAATCAAGACTCCAGCAAGACGAACGATCATAACGACTCCTTTTTCAGACTAAACAATTCGACCCCGACGAAACTGCCGAGCCCCTGCCAAACGAATGAGATGCTGCTGCGTACTGCTATGACACAGGGCGACCGCGAGTGCATCGGCGGCATCTTCCTGGGGCGTTGCCGACAAACCCAATAGATGCTGAACCATGTATTGCACCTGCTGCTTAGTCGCCGCGCCACTGCCCACCACAGACTGTTTAACTTTTTTGGCCTCATACTCAGAAACGGGTAACCCACTTTGCGTTGCTGCCACGATAGCCGCGCCACGAGCTTGCCCCAACTTTAAGGCCGAGCTGGCATTTTTGGACATAAATACTTGCTCTACCGCCATTTGCTGAGGACAGTATTGCTCAATCACCTCACAAAGACTTGAGTATATGGTTTGTAGGCGCTCTGGTAGCGATGTATCCGGCACTCGAATCACACCACTGGTGATATATTCACTTTGAGCACCCACCGTATTAATGATACCAAAACCGGTTTTTCGAGAGCCTGGGTCAACACCTAAAATGATCATGCGCAACAAAACCACTGACTGAATATACAGCCAAAGTGTGTCAGGTCTACCAAGAAATAGCAACTTAATAATTGCTTATGAAAAAAGATAGCCCCCTGAACGGGGGCAGGAACATTACAGCGATGCAGCCTTGTCTTTTAAGTAAGAGGCAACGCCTTCTGGTGACGCTTGCATGCCAGTATCACCGTCTTTCCAACCAGCAGGACAAACTTCACCATGCTTCTGATGGAAAGCCAAGGCATCAACCATTCTTAACATTTCATCAATGTTGCGGCCCAACGGCAAGTCATTAACCACTTGATGACGAACAATGCCTTCCTCATCAATCAAGAACGAACCTCTAAACGCCACACCACCTTCAGACTCGACATCGTAAGCTTTACAAATATCGTGCTTCATATCGGCCGCCAAAGTGTATTTGACAGGGCCAATACCACCATCATTGATGGCAGTATTACGCCAAGCATTGTGAGTCCAGTGGCTATCAATAGAAACACCAACCACTTCAACGCCGCGCTTGGTAAACTCTTCAAAACGGTTGTCAAATGCTAGAAGCTCGGATGGACAAACAAAAGTAAAGTCTAGAGGGTAGAAGAATAGAACCGCCTTCTTGCCTTTGATCGCAGTTGCGAAATTGAAACTCTCATTGATCGAGCCATCACCTAATACTGCAGGGACAGTGAAGTCTGGGGCAGGTTTGCCAACTAATACAGCCATACGATTCTCCAAGTTTAGTTAAAAAACGATAATATTAACGAATTAAGCAATAGGCTTTGATTGATTTTTTATATCAACCAAAAAGCTTTTTTTTATGATTCCTTTCCATCAAAGCAATTTCCATTCAAAAAAAAACCAGGCCGGGGCCTGGTTTTTCTAGATACAACGCACAGTTACTTAGCAATTGTCTCAACAGTAGCTGTTACAACCGCAACAACACGACGGTTTTTAGCCATGTTTTCACGGCTATCGTTAGCCACTAGAGGACGCTCTTCACCGTAACCAACCGCAGAGATACGGCTTGGATCAATACCATACTCAGTCGATAAGATAGCCGCTACAGAGTTAGCACGACGCTGAGACAAGCTCTTGTTGTAAGCATCTGAACCGCGATCGTCAGTATGACCTTCAACAACAACGCTGGTTAGCGGGTACAACTTCATGAAATCAGCAACTTGCTTGATAACTTCGTAATCGGTCGCAGGAACTTTGGCTGAGTTGCTAGCGAAGTTAACACGTAATTGAACTTCTTTGGACTCTTTCAATACGATGTAACAACCTTTGTCATCAACTTTAGCGCCAGCAGCAGTATTAGGGCACTGATCTAGGTAGTTAGGTACACCATCACGATCGTCATCTAAAGGACAACCTTTCGCATCAACATCAGCACCTTTAGGGGTGTTTGGACACTGGTCATCTTTATCCATTACGCCATCGCCATCAGCGTCAGCAACCTTGCTACAACCTTCAACATAACCATCATGACCACCAATACCATGATAAATACAGTTGCCAGTGCCATCAAGAACAGGGGTGTTTGAACCAGAAAAAGCGAAAGCGCCGCCATGAGCAACAGCAAACTGACTAACTAGTGCAGTCAATAGAACCGCCGCAAGTGTGTGAAAAATATTCATTAAAGCCTCCTAAAGCCTATAAATAATAATACCTGTATTAAAAGATCGGAAGAGCGTCGTGTAGG
>CAXQRU010000042.1:0-11792 GCA_964226685.1 Polaribacter sp.
GACGTGTGCTCTTCCGATCTCAAGCTGCGGTTTTTACGTTAGCAGTGGGTTGGCTTACATCATTCCGCCCATGCCACCCATGCCGCCCATGCCACCCATGTCTGGCATAGATGAAGACTTATCTTCAGGCTTATCAGCAATCATAGCTTCAGTGGTAATCATAAGACCGGCTATAGAACCTGCAGCTTGCAATGCTGTACGAGTCACTTTAGCAGGATCTAAGATACCCATCGCCAACATATCACCGTACTCACCAGTGGCCGCATTGAAACCAAAGTTAGCACCTTCGCCTTTCTTAACTTGATCAGCCACAACAGAGGCTTCTTCACCCGCATTAGTAACGATCTGGCGCAATGGAGCCTCCATCGCACGCAAAGCAATAGCAATACCCGCGTTTTGCTCTTCGTTGTCACCCTTAAGATCAGCAATTGCACTGATGGCACGAACAAGAGCAGTACCACCACCAGGCACCACACCCTCTTCAACCGCCGCACGAGTTGCATGAAGAGCGTCCTCTACACGAGCTTTCTTCTCTTTCATTTCAACTTCGGTAGCGGCACCCACTTTGATGACGGCCACACCACCAGCCAACTTAGCAACACGCTCTTGAAGTTTTTCTTTATCATAATCTGAAGAAGACTCTTCGATTTGAGCACGGATTTGAGCAACACGAGCTTGAATGTCTTTGGCTTCACCAGCACCATCAACGATAGTGGTGTTCTCTTTGCTCATGGTCACGCGCTTAGCTGTACCTAAGTGCTCTAAAGTCGCCGACTCAAGATCAAGACCAACCTCTTCTGAAATAACGGTTGCACCAGTTAGAACAGCAATGTCTTGCAACATCGCTTTACGACGATCACCAAAACCAGGAGCTTTACAAGCGGCCACTTTAACGATGCCACGCATGTTGTTAACCACCAAAGTCGCCAATGCTTCACCTTCAACATCCTCTGCAACGATGATTAAAGGCTTACCTGATTTAGCTACATTCTCCAATACTGGCAATAATTCACGAATGTTAGAGATCTTTTTATCAACCAACAACAGGAATGGATTTTCTTGCTCAACACTCATGTTTTCTTGGTTTGTCACAAAGTAAGGCGACAAGTAACCACGGTCAAATTGCATACCTTCTACAATATCAAGCTCGTTATCCAAGCTGTTGCCTTCTTCTACGGTGATCACACCTTCTTTACCAACGCGATCCATAGCTTCAGCAATGATGTTACCAACAGAGGTATCACTGTTTGCTGAAATGGTGCCCACTTGAGCAATCGACTTAGTATCCGCACATGGCTGAGCAATCGATTTGATGTGCTCTACCGCCGCGATAACCGCTTTATCGATACCACGCTTGAGATCCATTGGGTTCATACCCGCTGCAACAGATTTCAGGCCTTCGTTAACAATCGCTTGAGCTAAAACAGTCGCTGTCGTAGTACCGTCACCAGCATCATCAGATGCTTTAGAGGCTACTTCTTTAACCATTTGAGCGCCCATGTTCTCGAATTTATCTTTCAGTTCGATTTCTTTAGCCACTGACACACCATCTTTAGTGACCGTTGGAGCACCAAAAGACTTCTCAAGAACCACATTGCGACCCTTGGGACCCAAGGTTGTTTTTACCGCATCAGCTAGAATATTGACACCAGCTAGCATTTTTTGGCGAGCGTCATTACCAAACTTAACTTCTTTAGCAGACATAATTAGTTACCTTCATTCAATAATTGATTAATACGTTATTAAGCTTCGACCACGGCCTTGATATCAGACTCACTCAAGATAACCAGCTCTTCGCCATCAACTTCAATGGTGTCACTGCCGGCGTACTTACCAAATACGACAATATCACCCACTTTTACATCGATAGCGCGAACATCGCCATTATCCAAGATACGACCATTACCTACCGCGATAACTTTGCCTTGATTAGGCTTTTCTTTAGCTGAACCAGGTAGAAAAATTCCACCAGCAGAAGTGGCTTCTTCTTCCTGTCTGCGAACCACAACACGGTCGTGAAGAGGACGAATTTTCATTGATTGTGTCTCCAAATAGCGTTGAACGAAAAATGCTAGATGGCCGTTGCCATCTAACCTTAAAACAATGGTAATAAACTCCGAGTCTTTAATTGGGGCTAGCCGTTAGATTTCAAGCAAACAAATCAATTTTTTTATGATTATTTATGACTAGAACTTATCGTGACGCTCAAACTCGCCTTCGAGAACCTCGCCTCGTCGGCCCCTGGGCTTCATAGACTTTTGATTGATTCGAGAGCCCACCCACCGCCTCACTTGCGGCAAGAGCAATATAGCTCCCACTGTATCTAACAGTATCCCTGGAAGAACCAGCAAACAACCGGCCAATACCAACATAAACCCCTGACTCATGTCGTGTATTGGAGCTCTTCCTGTCGCCAACTGCTCTCTCGCCTTGAACAATATGGATGTACCCTGGTAGCGAATGATCGCGACACCAGCGGCAGCGGTGACAACAATGTAGAGAAGCGTATAAAGGGCGCCCACACTAGCCCCCATTTTGATCAGCAATAATAATTCAATCAAAAAAAGAGCTATTGGGTATAAAAGTAATTTATTCATTCGCTATATATGGTGACAATAAGGAAAATTACAACTAAAAAACCGAAAGAGCATCAGCATCAACCTGCCAGCTCTTTACATCACTAATGTGATGCACTTCATAGCCAGGCTTTAACGTCAATCGAGAATTCATCAATAGTTCCGAAATTAGTCACAAATACGCTCCACAATAATTACAGTAATCATAAGCTCCTTGCACTTTTTTGCCGATCGAGAACGAGCCGCGTATAGGGCCTCCACATACATAGAATTAATATGACAACGGGGATCCCCAAAAGAGCCGTCAATGTGAAAAAGTCTTGGTAGCCTGCCACCATTCCAGCCCCCTCTTTACATAACATCTCTGAAACCGCTCCCTTACAATACTCACCCACAAAACCATCAACAATTGCCCCAGAGAATGCAGAAATCACCTTCGGTAACAATGTTGTAAGAGAAGTGAAGACCGCAAATTGAGTCGCACTAAATTGCACATTAACCAGAGTAGATATGAAAGCCACTGCTACCGCACCAGCCATCCCCCCAGATAAATTATCCATAATAATTGCCAGTATTAAGGCCAATTCTTTTTCATCAGAAACAAAACCAGATAACCAACCAGTGTAGCTTACCGCATCTTCTGGACTGATCGGCAAATGCGCCACGTATATAAAGACCAAATTGGAACAGGCGCTCAAAAGGGCTCCAGCTAGCAGTATTTTCAAAATACCAAAACGAATCGATAAAATCCCACCAATGACACCACCAATAATGGTCATGATAAGCCCAAAACCAAAGCTAATGCGGCTGATTTGCTGCTTGGTATAGCCCATATCAACATAGAACGTTTTAGCAATAATTCCCATCACAATATCGGAGATTCTATAAAAGCAAACAACTAATAGAAATAACCAAGCAATACGCCCATAGCTAGCATAAAAATTAACAAATGGCGCTACATAGACCTGCCTAAAAGACTCAGCAGGAAATAATACATTACGTAAAGACAATTGATAGCCGAAGGTAAAAGCAAGACGGAAAGCAAGATATAAACTCAAAAAATTTCCCAAAATGTTTGAGAGAGGGTTATCTGCTAACTCTTGTCTCGTGATTTCATCGAACAACCATTGATTAACGGCGTATTGATAGGATGGAAGAACAAGCACAAATACAGTTACCATCAACAAAAAATGCAATAACATCTTCAATGGGTTGTGGTGATTCGGGCTTTTGATTGCCACAGGCTCTTTGATTGCTAGAGTAAAAAGCATCAAAAGGACAACCAAGAGCGCCATTGATAAATAGGATAACTGCCATGCATGATTATCAAAATCAGGCAAGATGACATCCATGGAAGCAGCAGCAGCAAAAAGAGCACCTGAGCCAATTCCATCTAAAGTGAGTTGCTCTACGATGGTAGGCTCAGCTAAATAGCTGGCAATCTCAAGTGCTCCAGCACCCCCTGCTAGCATACCTATTCGATAACCAACAATGTAAACCCCCGCCAATAATGATTGCTGATCGGCTGGAGCAATTTCTATTCGATAAGCATCGACCACAATGTCCTGAGTCGCTGAAGAAAAACCTAACAAAGCGGCACCTGAAATCATCAGAATTAAACCAAACTCTGACAGCGGGTCGGCATAGAACATTATTAGCAAGGCTACCACAATCGATAGCTGTGAGCACAACAACCAGCTACGCCGCTTACCCAGTTTACCAAGTACTGGAATCCGAAGTGAATCAACTAAAGGGGCCCATATGGACTTAAAACCATAAAAAGCCCCAGCCAAGCTAATCAATGTTATTGTGGTACGCTCAATGCCCGCTTCTCGCAACCAAACGGATAAGGTTCCAAAAACCAATAAGAGTGGCAAACCAGAGGCAAAGCCCAAGACCAAAATAACACCAACCTCACGGAAGCAATATGGTCGCAACCATGAAGGCAGCAACCTTGCGACAAACCAGGAAGAACAACCAGAAAAATTAATCACGGAAATTGGTGTACTGCAATGGTAACCCTAAATCGGCAGACTTTAACATAGCCATAACTTCCTGCAGATCATCCTTTTTTTTACCAGTCACTCGAACTTGATCACCCTGAATTTGAGCCTGTACTTTAAGCTTCTTATCTTTAATCATTTTGACAATTTTCTTCGCGAGCAAACTCTCAATACCTGTGCGCAGCGTCAAGGATTGTTTGACTAATTTTCCAGCTCCCTGAACATCCCCCAACTCAATACAGGTAATATCAATGTTATTTTTATGTAAAGTGGAGTGGAGAATGTCGAGCATTTGCTCCAACTGAAACTCCGACTCTGTTTGTAAAGTCACTTGATAATCCAGCCGCTCGAAGCTGGCCGACACCCCTTTAAAATCAAATCGATTGTTAACCACACGATTAGCCTGGTCAACGGCGTTCGTTAGATGATGTTTATCAACTTCTGAAACCACATCAAAAGATGGCATACATACCTCAAGATAAATAGCTTGGGTGCAAAATATCACAAAGCCGGCAGATAAACAGCCACCGGACATTGTTTTGGATAAAAAAGTACTTATAATGGTCTCGCAGGTTACTGCCATGCAGGTACGATTGGGTAGTGGGTTTTCATGCCTCCTTGCGAGCGATAACTGTATCTACATACAGTAACCTGCGAGTTTTGCCATCTTACTGAGGCCCTATGCCTTGGTCAAGTTTTTTTACCGCCAATAATTGCTTTGCAACTTTTTGCGCATGACCTTATTAGATGATTAGTCTGGAAACCGTTGATATTTATGATTCCTCAAATAAGTGAAACCTCTCCCACTCAAGCTCTTTATCTGGATTTTATTAAGGCTTTAGCGCATGAATTTGAGGGCGAATTATCACCTGATTATGCCAACCGCACGGTATTAGCAACAGATAACTCGATTTACCAGGTACTTCCACAGGGTGTCATCTACCCCAAAAACACTCAGGATCTGGTGCGCATTGTCAAATTGGCTAGTCTTGAGCAATACCATAGCATCGTCCTTAGCCCGCGAGGTGGCGGCACGGGAACTAACGGCCAGTCTCTGAGCGATGGGCTCATCATCGACACCTCTCGCCATATGAACCGAATACTGGAAATCAACCCTGACGCTGGGTACGCAAGAGTCGAGTGCGGTGTCGTCAAAGACCAATTGAATGCCGCCATTGCACCGCATGGGTTATTTTTTGCGCCAGAGCTATCAACCAGCAACCGAGCAACCATTGGCGGGATGATCAACACAGATGCCTCAGGCCAAGGGTCTTGCGCTTATGGAAAAACTCGCGACCATGTACTAGAACTCACCACCGTTTTGCTCGATGGTTCAGTCATAACAACCTCTCCTATCGAGGAATCAGAGATCGAAGCTATCGACAAACAATCTCGTCTTGGCCACATCTATGAAACGATGATCGATATTGAGCACAACCATAAAGCGGAAATCGAATCGGTGTTCCCCCCACTAAACCGATGCCTGACAGGATATGACCTAGCGCATATGCGAACTGCCTGCGGCAAAATTGATATCAATAGCTTGCTGTGTGGTAGCGAGGGTACGCTAGGGTTTATCGCTGAAGCAAAACTTAACTTATTAAAGATCCCAAGACACACTGCACTGGTCAATATTGTGTACGATAACTTTGACAGCGCGCTACGCGATGCCAAAACCATTATGGAAGCAGGACCAACTTCGATTGAAACTATTGACTCAAAAGTTCTGTCTCTCGCTCAGCAAGACATTGTATGGCACAGCGTTGCTAAATTTTTCCCCAACAATGGTGGAGCGGTTGCCGGCGTCAACTTAGTAGAATATACCGCTGACCGAGAAGATGATCTGGCTGAAAAAATCAATCAATTAAAATATCAACTGGATAAAAACCCTGGGCACGCAATTGGTTATACCGTTGCCTGGCAGGGTGATGTCAAGAAAATCTGGGCCATGCGCAAAAAAGCCGTTGGCCTCCTAGGCAATATGAAAGGTGAAGCCAGGCCCGTCGCCTTCGTTGAAGACACCGCTGTGCCACCAGAAAAACTCGCTGACTTTATTGCAGAGTTTCGGGCACTGCTAGATCAAGAGCACCTTGAGTATGGCATGTTTGGCCATGTAGATGCCGGTGTTTTACACGTACGCCCTATTTTGGATTTGAAAAAGCCAGAAGAAATTAAGCGCGTTCGAGCCATTACAGATGCCGTTGTGGAACTCACTCATCGCTATGGCGGCCTTCTTTGGGGTGAGCACGGCAAAGGGGTTCGGTCAGAGTATGCCCCTAAATTTTTTGGCTCCCTCTATCCTCAATTGCAGAGAATCAAAGCGGTTTTTGACCCTCGCAATCAACTAAACCCGGGAAAGATTGCCACACCCAGCAGCGAAATACCCTTACTCAAAATTGATGAAGTCCGTACTCGTGGCAGCGAGGATAGACTCATTAGCAGTGATAGCTGGAAAAATTATGAGGAAGGCATGTTTTGTAACGGCAATGGTGCCTGCTTTAACTGGGACCCAGATGCCGCCATGTGCCCCTCCTATAAAGCCACACGACTGCGTACTCACTCACCCAAAGGTCGAGCGTCCTTAATACGTGAATGGCTGAAACAATTAAGCGTAAGAAATGTAGACTTAAATAAGGTTCAAAAAAAATCGTTAAGCGATGCCATTTTTTCGCCGATAGTTAAATTGAAAAATACTTTAGGCAAGCGTTCAGGCCAATATGATTTTTCGCACGAAGTTTATGAATCAATGGCTGCATGTCTCGCCTGTAAATCCTGTACAGGACAATGCCCCATCAAAGTGGACGTACCCGAGTTTCGATCTAAATTTCTATCTCTGTATCACACTCGCTATTTGCGTCCACTGAAAGACTATTTTATCGCAACCGTCGAAAAAACCGTGCCGTTAGCGGCCAAAATGCCCAGGGTTTATAATGCCTTAATTGGAAATCGGGTCAGCAGCTTTTTATTAAGTAAAGTCGCAGGTATGGACGACAGCCCACTTCTGAGCAAAATTAATTTCGACCAAGCGTGTCGAGCGCTGGGTATTGCTGAGGCCAATGTTATAAGCTTGTCAAAACTGACAGACGATGAAAAAGCTAAAGCGGTCATTATCGTTCACGACGCTTTCACTCGTTACTTTGAAACGACTTTTGTGATAGATGCGTTAAAGCTGTTAAAAACCTTGGGCTTTAAACCCATGGTGTTACCATTCTTACCTAACGGCAAACCTCTACATGTACATGGTTTTCGAGAGAAGTTCTCAAAGGTCGCCAAACGAACCGCCGAACAACTCAACAAAATCAGCGCATCGCAGATACCCTTAGTGGGGCTAGAGCCTTCAATGACTCTGGCTTATCGAGGTGAATATAAAAAAGTACTAGGGGAAGATGCTCCTGAGGTATTGCTCATACAAGAATGGCTTAGTAGCCAAACTCAACAATTAGAAGCTTCTCAACACTTGTTTGAGCCAAGGAGTTTTGGCCTGCTTGCTCATTGCACTGAACAAAGTAATGCAAGAGGTGCTGTCGATCAGTGGCCCAGTATTTTTAGCGCTCTTGGCTCCAACGCTGACATCGTTGAAACAGGTTGTTGTGGTATGGCGGGGACTTTTGGCCACGAGACTCGCAACAAAAAAACCTCAGAAACTATCTATGATTTATCGTGGAGACCAATTTTAGAAAACAAGCAAGAAAAAACCCTTGTTGCGACTGGTTTTTCATGTAGAAGTCAGGCCAAACGGTTTTCAGGTATAGCGCTGCAACACCCATTGAGCGCCCTTCTGGCTCAATCTAAACAGGAGAGCATTTAGTCGTCTTTTAAAGAGGCGACTAAATCTTTAAAGGTTTCCTTGTTAGCCTCATTCAAACCCATGAGCACACAGTGGGCTTCGAGAACCCGAGCCTTGATGTCATCTTCATCACCTTCTTGCTTTAAGGAACCTTGAAGATCGATACTGCAGTAATCGTCTGGTAGCTCATCTAAAATTTGACAAACGTCGGTAATTCCCATCGAATCCAGTAATCGGTTGATGCTTTCATCCTGACAAACCAGTAAGGGCTTATGGCCTTTTTGTTCAAAACTTCGAATGGCAATCTTGGCAATCAAGCCCAGAGTGGTACTGTCTAATAAATCTGCCTCTGTTAAATCAAACAAAATGGCACAAAAAACATTGTCATTAAGTAATGTGCTAATGTATTTATCAAGTGCCACACTAAATGTCAGACGCACATCCCCTATCAGCTTTAGGACATGCACACCCTCATGCTCAGCAACCTGAATACTCCCATCGGACATTAATCAATATCCTTACAAACAGAGAGTATGGCAATATCATCGGGAGCCGTAGCTATTTTATCTTCTGTTAACATGGCTTTAATGCTCGATAAGTGACCGCCAGTAGCCTTAACCATTTCTAAAAGCGCCTCTTCTTTTGCAGATAACTCGGTCGGTGGCAATATTTCCAGCACACCATCAGAAAAGCATAATATAGAGAACTCTGGTGCCGTCTGCAATTGGTAAATTTCCCAGTCAGCGTGTTTAAATAATCCTAGGGGTTTACCCCGACCCTCCAAATAACAACAACTCTCCTGGGTAATCAAAATTGGCAGAGGCAGATGACCGGCGACTGCATAATAGAGCTCATCAGCCTCAGTATCCACAATGCCCACAAAACAAGTTAGATGATGATTAAGGCCTGTGTCAATTAACTCGTCGTTAATTACCCCAAGCAATTGAGATATGGCATCAGGAATTGAATTTTGTAAGCCAATGTAATGCTCATTTCGAATCAGTTGCCTAACAAGATTCTTTAACCATATCGCTACGAATGCTGGCGCAGAGCCATGACCCGATACATCGGCCAGATAAAAGGCCCAATACCTTTTATCAATAATGGCGTAATCAATGGTATCCCCACTGAGATATAGCGAAGGCTTCAAATAGTGAGAGAAGGTATAATTCATCGCCGTAAATGGCGTTACAGGTAGCAGGCATTGTTGAACAAATAATCCAGCTTGCTGATCTTGCTCGATGATCGCTAAATGATTTTTTAACTCAGCATTCGCCTCTTCCAGCTCAGCTCGATAACGTTGATTTTCTTTGATCAAACGTGCCCGCTCCAAGCCCCTAACAATAGAGTGCTCAAGAGTGGCCATATTGAGAATTGGCTTAATTAAATAATCTGTCGCACCAAGCCTTAAGGCATTGACCACATCATCCATTGTACCAGCGCCTGATATTACGATGAGCGGGACATTTTCTGAACGAAGGCGTACCGCTTGCAATAACGCAATACCATCCATGTCGGGCATTTTTAGATCAGTGATGACCAAATCTGGATGGCAACGAGAAAACAATTCCAAACCCGCTGAGCCCGAATTGGCCTCTAAAACAGCAAAACCACTATCCTCAAGATAAGCCACCGCACTTTGTCTAACTCGATCATCATCATCAATGACAAGCAACTGGTATTGAGTATTATCCACTATCGATTAATGCCTATTTACAAAAGATAAGACCCGCCACAGTACTCCTTTATCGATTAGCAGGCAAGTATGAGAAAATCAAAATCGAAGCAAGCAAAAAGAAAAAAACGACAAACAGTGACCACTTGTCTTAATTTAGAGCAATAAAATCAAAAACCCATTCTACTAGAGATTGTTTTGAGCTATGCTAGCCTTAAATAAAAGAGATAATTAGGGGAATATCAATGAACTCACTTCACCGATCTTTTGAGGAAAAGCGAAATTTTATTCGGATGAAAGTCAACACCCCAGCAGAAATCACCCTAGAGGGGCAAGGCACTGTTCAATCTGGCGTATGCAATGACTTGAGCAGTGGCGGCATGTTGCTCACTACAGATAATCAGCTTCCAATAGACAGTGAGCTTTTGATCACTGTGCGTTCAAGACACGGACACAGCCCAACATTGAAAGCCCGCTGTCGGGTCGCCAGAGTAGAGGATGGACCCGGAGAGCAATGTATAGTTGGCGTTGAAATTTCCGAATTTCTTGAATAACCAAACTAAAAAAACCTGGGTGGTTGGCAACTACCCAGGGTTGCAAATTTATAGACTATCTAAGCTTTCGCCAAAGTCATCCTCGACATTACCATCATTAATCAAAAACTCCCTACGTTGCATATAAGCATCTCTAATCAATGAGTACTTATCACCAGTCAGTAGCTTTTCAGCCTCCAACAAGGAAGCCCGAGTATTGATAATATCAACACCGGTTAGAGTCAGCCGGGTGGTAGTATGCTCGATGTAAGAGGTAGGAATAAAATACGGATCTATCAAGAAGCCCGTTGTACCATCGCGCAGATTGCTAGGCCCAAAAAGAGGAATTACCAAGTATGGCCCTGAATCCACTCCCCAGACTCCTAAAGTTTGCCCAAAATCTTCGTGCCCCACAGGAGTAATACCCATGGGTGTTGCCAGGTCAATAAAACCTAACAAACCAAAGGTACTGTTGATGACCAGACGGCCAGTATGCTCAATAGACTTATCAGGCTTGCCCTGAAACACACTATTTACAATATTGCGTATCTCGCCCATATTGGAGAAGAAATTGCTCACACCTTTCTCTACTGGATCAGGGGTTATCGCACGGTAGGCCTGTGCAGTTGGCTTCAAAAACCAACCATCCAAAGCGGTATTGAAAGCATGGGATTTGCGGTTAAATCCCTCAAATGGATCGTAAACATCCTGGGCTTGAGAAGCTGAGCAACACGTTAACAAAAGCAGTACAAATAGTCTAAATTTCATAATCAACAGTAGTTTAAAAAAGGACTCATGCTACCACATCCTGATTAGAAGGAAATAGCCGTAACCCACAATCTGAGTGAACTATACTAAGGCAATGAACAAACCATTGTGGCGTCAACGACTTTACCAACATTACACGGCCAACTCCCGGCAGGTATTCCAGCAATTCAAGCTCGGTAGCATGTTGTTTTTTTTAGGTTTAGTAGTGATTTATTCCGCTCATAACCTACTGAGCGAATCGCTAACGCAAGAAATTATAGTGCTCCTGGGGCTAGGTATATTGGGTTTAGGCTTCCTTATTGCCATGATGGCTCAAGTTCGCTCCATAATTGGTCGTTTTTTAAACTTTTTTAATGATGACAAAAAAGATTAAGAGATCGCTATAAGAGGATAAACAACATAACGACTCGACTTCCCAGACAACACTAATCCAGGCTTAGGCAAATCCAG
>CAXQRU010000043.1:0-4340 GCA_964226685.1 Polaribacter sp.
GAATAATTTTTCTTTCATTAATCTGAGTGATTGCAACAACAGTCTCCAACAATTTTTCAACTCGACTTTGAAACAATTCGTCTCTAGGAAACACTTCTAACACCTGTCGAATCATTTTGCCTTCATAGCTGTTATGTATAAGACCAGTTCTTTCGTAAATAATTTCTACTTTTTGACGGAGCACCGGAATACTCACCACACTTTCACGATAAACTCGAGCGGTATACAAACCTAAAAAGTGATGTTCACCGCAAAAATTGCCATCTTGATCAAAATGTTTTATCCGAATGTAGTCAGGATAGGCTGGACGATGGATATTGGGGCGTATCGGGGATTTGCTGTAGTACAAGAGATCGTCACTGTGGTTGTTGACGCAAAGCAACTGCTCATAGTTAGACTCTTCAACCAAGCCAAAAGACTTCTGGCAAACCCACTGCTTTTTCTCTAAGCAGGTAAAGGCATACCCAAGGAAGGTGAAGTTGTTTGAACGCAACCAATCAACAAAGGCTTTAGCTTCTAACACGGTACCTGTAGTAAATTTACCTGGAGCAGGATTAAGTCCCTTGGAGGCCGCATTTAGCTCATCTGTAATTGCACCATAGTCAGCATTAATCTTCGCTACTTTCTTTAGTGACTCTTTGATGAGCGCTTTTACTTCTTTCAACTCTTTGGCTGAAGCACGCTTATCAATCTCGTAATACATCAAGGCTTCATTTTTGCTGTCATCAAAACCTTGGTCATTATCATTTGAAACCGAGTGCACCGACTTCAATGAAACTAACTTGTTCTTATCACGCGTCGTAGTTAGTACCGAACTTTTCACAGAGTTAATTGATGCACCGCTTGCAATCAACTCTAATCGCATAGAGTCAAGTAAAAACGGCATATCTTGATGAACGACAATAATCACCGTATTGGGTGATTCCCAACCATGAGTTTCCAAAGTAGGGTTAAAAATTTCAACGGCTGGGGTTTTCGATTTAAAGCTCTCTAGCACACGGTACCATTCCAGTGCCATCCCCAATAGATCTGTCAACGACTGACCAGTAATCTCAGTCATGGGGTATTGGTCAAACATACTTTTTGCAATGCAGCTAAAATCTGAAAAAGCGGACTCAGTCAACTTCGACCTAGCCTCCTCTAACAGTTGCTCCATAAAGACGGCCTTGCTACTGGTCTTAACTGCACTCATAGATTTTACCCTTGCTATTAATTACTGGTTGTATTCAACTATTATTTTGATCAATGGTAGGGAAATCCAGGCCAATTCAACCTATCCATGGACCCCTTACGCAGACTGCAAATTATGAGCAAAAACACCTTCAATTACCAGTCAAAATTTGACTAAATCTGGCAACCTCTATAGCCAAAAGAATATCCCTTTGCGCTTCGCATCTTCCGGCTTTTCAGGTATCATCGCGGTCTTGAAATGATTATTGAGGCAAACATGACACAAGCACCACTAACCCCCTCCACAACCCTCTCAGACCTAACGGCCATTTCTCCAATTGATGGCCGATATGGAAGCAAAACCTCTGCTTACAGAGATACATTTAGCGAATACGGCTTAATCAAATATCGCCTCATGGTTGAAGTTCGTTGGTTGCAATTCATGTCTGAACTCAAAGAAATTCCTGAAGTAGAACCATTTGGATCTGACTCACAAAAAATTCTTGATGGTATTATCAGCAACTACAGTATCGACTCTGCCCAAAGAATCAAAGAAATCGAAAGCGTCACCAACCACGATGTCAAAGCCGTTGAATACTTTATCAAGGAAGCGATTGATGGCGACCCCGCGCTGAGCAAGGTGAAAGAGTTTGTACATTTTGCTTGCACATCCGAAGACATCAACAACCTATCTCACGGACTGATGCTAAACGCAGGTCGAGGAAAGTTGTTATCCGAATTAAACGCTATCATTGGGGCGATAGAAGCCTTGGCAAAGAGCTATGCCAATACTCCCATGCTCTCAAGAACACATGGCCAAACGGCATCGCCCACTACCGTTGGCAAAGAGATGGCCAACGTTGTAGTTCGTCTAAAACGACAAATCAAAACCATCGAAAACGTTGAAATTTTGGGCAAATTCAATGGCGCTGTCGGCAATTTCAACGCCCATTTAAGTGCCTACCCAGATATTGACTGGCCCAGTGTCTCAAAGCAATTTATAGAGAGCCTTGGTTTAACGTATAACAGCCACACAACACAAATAGAACCCCACGACTACATCGCCGAATTGTTTGACGCCATTTGTCGATTCAACACCATTTTAATTGATTTCAATCGTGATATCTGGGGCTACATCTCACTCGGTTATTTTAAGCAAAAAACCATTGCTGGCGAGATCGGGTCTTCGACCATGCCTCACAAGGTCAACCCAATTGACTTTGAAAACTCAGAGGGAAACCTAGGCTTAGCCAATGCAATTATGGCTCACCTAGCCGCAAAACTGCCCATTTCACGCTGGCAAAGAGACCTCACAGACTCGACCGTTTTGCGCAATATGGGTGTCGGCTTTGGCTATAGTAGCATTGCCTATGCTGCGGTTTTGAAAGGCATTAGCAAGCTAGAGTTAAACACTCAACGCCTACAAGAAGACTTGAACAATAGTTGGGAGGTGTTAGCCGAGCCTATTCAAACCATCATGCGCCGCTATCAGATAGAAGGGGCTTATGAGAAATTGAAAGAGTTAACTCGTGGGCAGGCGATCAATCAAGAAGCCATAGCCAACTTCATTGACTCTTTGGATTTGCCCGAAAATGTGAAAGCTCAAATGAAGGCCCTCAGACCCGACAACTATATCGGCAATGCCGCCATACAAGCACAGCTTTGCTAGATGACGAGCAATTCACCTGAGATATTTACTGAATGGATTCAAAGTGCTAAGCGGCATATCTATTGCCGCTCAGCTTCTCTGGCGCCCCTTTGCTATAAAAATGAGGAAGTACTTAGAAGTTTTTCAAGTTTCGCGAGAACTCACCCACAGACCAAATTGTTTATCATAGTTGAAAACCCCAAAAGCGTCTCAAATTCGCACCCACTCATCACTCTTACTCAACGCCTAAGCAGCCATTGTGAAGTCAGAACCATCATTGAAAATGGCTTAAATAGCGATTATTACTGGGCATCAGACCATGGCGAGACCATCATCTGGCATGATGAAGTAGAAAACCTTTTCTCTATTCACGATGACCGAGCATTGACGAAATCCAAAATGGAAGAATTTCAACATGAGTGGCAACACAACACTCAGCCTAGCCAAGAATTGAGACGTCTCTATTTATAGGAGACTCTTATAGCTCCACCAAAGGCTTACCCACCTTAGCGTAGGATAGTCGCTTTATTGAAGCAGCCTTGTGATATTCATCTAAGCCACTAAGTGCAATAGTGTTCAACTTAGAATAATCTATGGAGCCATCTTGACGAATGGCTATCTCAGGCAGAGAAACATCCACAATTTCCCCGATAACCATCACCGTTTTATTGATCTCTAGCGGCCGAAATTCCCGAAGCTTCAAACCAATTTGGCAAAAACTCTCTTTCACGTAGGGAGCTAGATGACCATTTTGGTAGATAGGCGTTAAGCCAACGGCCTCAAACTCAGAGCACTCAGGCTCATAACGAGCAGAGCTTTGGTGTGCTGCTTCAATTATGTCTTCATTGACATGATTGATCGTGTAGCAACCCAACTCTTTAATATTAGACAACGTATCGCGAGTCACGGTATCGGGCCTCGAAATCATTCCCATTAACGCTGGATCCGCACCCAAATGAAATACCGAGCTGAATATGGCTAGATTTGGAACCCCCGATTGACTCTGCGTCCCAATGAGATTAGCGCTTTTATAACCTGACAAACCATTAATAAACTGCGCACGAAAACGCTGCTCCATGCCATCAATCGTATTTTTATCCACTAACTTCATAGTCAAGCCTCAACAAAATGAAAACATTTACGAAAAACAGAGCGCTAAAGATCTACTCCAATAAAAGCACCTTCATAAGCTATGGGCAGGAATTTTAAAGGCTGATTGCAGGAGGCAGAAAAGCCAGTACGAAGATCAAAGCTCATACCATGAGCCCTACACTGAATGCGATGATCAGAAACCCTAGAGCCTACGAGCGGACGCCCTTGATGTGGGCACTGGTTAATCAACAGGTAAAGCTCGCCTTCTTCTTGTATCAATAGAAGTGGCTGGCCCTGGATCGAAAAAGACTTTTGGAATCCATCATATAAATTTATCAAGCGTTCTAATGGGTAAAACACATTGAGCACCAATTTACATTGCGTTAATAAAAAAGATCGGAAGAGCGTCGTGTAGGGAAAGAGTGTATAA
>CAXQRU010000044.1:0-14840 GCA_964226685.1 Polaribacter sp.
ATTGCAAGAAGAGCAAGCAAAAAAATTAGAAGTTCTAAAAAAAGAATTATTTTCTCTTAACCAAGAAAATGCCAAGTTAGCAACCCAGCGATCTTTCTTTGGCTTTGGTGGAGTAAAGCAAGAAGCCAAAGAGCAAATTGCCTCTAATGAAGTGCTGCTGCAAAGTAAAAAAGTTGAGCTGGATAAGCTTGCTAAAGAAATCGAGCTGAATAAAAACTTCTCTCGTGAAACAGAGTTTTCAGAATACGCCAATGATAAGGCCAAGTTGCGTGAGCTTTTAGATATTTCTTCTGAAGAGCACAAGCAACGTCAAGAAGCGCTGGTGACTTCTGCCACCGCTTTTGTGAACAATACAGAAGCTCGAGTGGCCAAAGTCCTCAATCATTTTGGTGGTATGAATGACCAAATTGATAGACTGACCGATGCCAACTTTCAAATGCGTAGCATGTATGCCATTTTGAATGAAGCGACTAAAGAGTCTGGTGATTTAAACCAATCAAGACGCGAAGAATTGTCTAAAGATCTTGAAACTGAGGGTGAAATTGCTCGTCTAGATCGTGAAGAAAAATTGCGCCATCTTGAGGCTCATATCACTGCTTTAGGTAAGTCGGATATTGATACCACACGAGTTCTCGCCGAATTAACCCAAGCGGGTCAACGTGTACGCTCGATGAAAGAAAACAATGATCAACAAGTGGCTAAAACTCGTGCTTTACACACGTCTGGTGTGGCTGGTGTTGCCGATCAGCTCAGTACAGTGTTACAAGCTGTATCCTCGGCTGCATTGGGAGAGGCTTCGGCTATGGCTCAAATGTCACTTGAGCGTATGACTGATCACACCAAAGATATTACCGCCAAAGAAGCATTCCGAGTGGCTATGGGGCATCAAGCCATTAATGATGAGCTGAAAAAAGCGCTGGGTGATCTTGAGCAATTTGGTGATGTGGTTCGTACCACCCGCGAAATCACGCGCGAAGGACTTCAAGAAAACCGACAAATTCTTGAGCAAATGGAGCAATCTGCTGCCAGTGTTCAGGAAGAAATTCGTCGAGCTTCGGGCGTGGCGGCTGATGTTGCTGCAGGCCGTGGTGGCGTCAAAGCTGATGAGGCTGAACAGCCAGCGGTTAATCGTCCAAGCTTATTTGATCTGAAATAATTAACTCCGATACTTTGGTGGCTTCTTATGAGGCCACCCATCTTGACTTATAGAATAAGGATTGTCCCTCATGATGACCCCTAACACTCGTGACTTTTTGATCCCAGGTGAAGAGTACCTTCAGCAGTTCCCGGATTTTACCCTAGTTGGCAGACAACAAGAATTAAACAATATAACCGGCATATTGATGCGCAAAAGCGCTCATAATGTGTTGATTGTGGGGCCGGGTGGTGTTGGCTGCTCGTCTCTATGTTTGGGTTTACAAGCCACAAAATCTCAGCCCAATGCCTCGCTCGATATTATTGGTAAGCGCTTCTACTGGTTAGATATTGACGGTTTATTTGCTTCTGGTGAGCATGGTGTTATCAATGAAAGTTTTCAGCGCTTGGTCAAAATCTTATCGCGTACCGCTCACAAAGATACGGTTTTAGTGATTGAAGATACCCGAGTGTTTATTGATGCGGCGCGCACTCATGGCTGTTCGCACTTTATTAACTCAATGATGAGAGAGTTGCGCCGTGGTCGTTTTCAAATGGTATTGGAGGCGCGTGATGATGATTTGGAAGTGGTGCTAAAAGCTCACCCAGATATTAATCAAATCTTTACGATGGTGGATGTGTTAGAACCTTCATCAGAGGCCTTAAACGAAATTGTGACTTATGTAGCCAAAGGTTTGCAATCTTATCATGGGATTGCCATTTCAGAGACCGCGATAGAAACGGCGATTACCTTGACCGATAAATACCGTGTGCGTGATTTAAGCCTCAGCCGAGCTCAACCTGAGCGAACCATTAACTTATTAGATCGTGCTTTTGCTACCTATCGGCATCAAGCTCATAGCTGCCCGCCCAATATCGTGCAATTAGAGCAAAAAATCGAACTTAATCCAGAGAATCGAGAGGCACTTGAGCAGGAAATTAATCAGTTGCGCAGCCAATGGCAGGAAAGGCAGGAAACACTTAATGAATTTGCCCAAAAACAGCGTCAGGGTGAAGATTTGTTGGTGAACTTAGAGTCTGATTTGGAGGAGCAAATCGAGCGAGAAAAAGCGCGTGATAAAGAACCTGCTGTCCCTCAAGAAGCTTCATTTTCTAGTTTGTCCTCAAGAATGAGGCAAGCGGGTATGGGCTCTCCTGAAGTTGAGAGAATTCGTCAAAAAATTAAAGAAGCGGAGCAGGCGATTACTGATAATCGTCAAAAATTCCAAGCATTAACTTCGGTAATCAATGAACAGTTATTGTTAGATGAGGCTCAGGTAACCGCAGAGTTTAGCCGAATTTCAGGTATTCCAGCGGATAAACTTAACCAAGATGAGCGGGCAAAATTATTAGGCCTTGAGACGGCTCTTAAGCAGAGAGTGTTCGGTCAAGATCATGCGATGGATAAGCTTGCTGGAGCGGTTCGAGTTGCTCGGGCGGGTTTGAAAGAGCCCAATAAACCTCAGTCAGCCTTCTTGTACTGCGGCCCTTCTGGGGTGGGTAAGACCGAGGCGGCCAAAGCGCTAACCTTTGCTTTGATGGGTGATGAGCGCGCATTATTACGCTTTGACATGTCTGAGTATATGGAAAAGCATGCGGTGGCTAAATTGATAGGTGCACCTCCTGGATACGAAGGTTATGAAGCGGGAGGTATTCTTACCAATTCAATGCGCAGAAATCCTCACGTCAATATTCTTTTTGATGAAATTGAAAAAGCACATCCCGATGTCTTCAATGTCTTACTGCAGGTTTTGGATGATGGCCGTTTAACAGATAATCGGGGTTTGACGGTTTCATTTAGCGAAGCCAATATCATCATGACTACCAATATCGGTCAGCCTTACTTTTTGGATAAAAACTTGAGTTTTGAAGAGGCGAGTGCCCAGACCATGGTAGAACTTGATCAAGTTTATCGTCCGGAATTTTTGAACCGCTTTAATGGCCGTGAAAATATTGTTTGTTTCAATCGCTTGGACTTGCCGGTAATCGCTCTGATTGCTCGTCGAGAAATCACCAAAATCAACCAGCGCATACAAGCTCAAGGAAGCGCTCTTAGTGTTTCCATGTCTGATGAAACCATTATGGCTATTTGTCAGGATAAATATGAGCCAGCCAGGGGTGCAAGGGGCATACCTGGATACTTTAGTGCCAGCATTTACCCAGCGATTGCTAATATGATGTTGCAACAGGGAGATGCTTCGGGAGTGATTGAGGTCAGTTATGATGCCAGCTCTCAGGAGCTTTTGGTGGCTGAGCCAGTTTGTGAACTTGATCCTGCATAGAGGTTACTATGTCTAACGATGGCAAAGACGATCTTTTAAAAGAAGCTGAATTACTGCAAGAGCAAGTAAGCTCGCCCCAGGCTCCATCTACTAGAAGGCAAGCTTGGAAAAAGATCCCTGATGCCATCAAGCGTGGCTGGCGACATCGCATTAATATTTTGGGGCCGATACTGAGGCTGTATTGGCGTTTTTGTAAGAAAGTCTTTAAATGGTTATCTTATAAAAATGGCAGCTTAAGTATACCCAGAGCGTTAGCGGTTTGTGTGGCATTAGTTGTGTTTTCCTGGACCTTGGTATTGCATGCCATTCCGTTTACGGCCAGGCTCGTTTACGATGTGTCGGCGGTTGAGTTATTCTCCTATCAAGAGGCTTTGATTTTCAGTAAACCAGAGCAGATTGGTGACACGGGTGTGTACAATGTCTTTGCGTGTAGGCAATCCCCATGTAATGGCAGCACAGATAGCGTCGAATTTCGTATTAGAGATAGCATCTGGTTGGATATCAAAAGAGTGTTGACTAAGTTTGATATCCATGATCCCGCTGAAATTGCTGGAGCGTTTTTGTCAGAGGAGAATGCTTGCGTGATCACGGCCTATGGCAGAAGGGCGAAACTGTTAGGGTGGTATCCTTATGTCATAAACGCAATATGCAAACCTGTCAACGGCGATAATGGAGAGCAAATCTTAGAGAATTTGCGTCAGACATTGCTGAATAAATAACGGTTTGGAGCCCACTTTAGTGGTACCGTCTTCTCGGTTCCCATGAATTACAAGGCTGGCTCCAATAAAACCCTTGCCCCTCCGTGCAGTTCAGTTTTCTTAAGTACTCTTCCTGGCTTTTGGTTTCAACGCATTCGGCCACTACGGTCAGTCCTAAAGTTTGTCCGAGATTAATGATCGCTTTTAATAGCGATTTTTCATGGTGATTACTATTTTCATCACACATAAAGCTACCATCAATTTTTAGAGTATCAATGGGTAATTGGCTTAAATAGCTTAATGATGAGAAACCTGTGCCAAAGTCATCAATCGCGATCTTAATGCCCAATCGCTTTAAATCTTTTAATTGCTCTCTCACATAATCGGCATTATCCAGTAAAACACCTTCGGTAATTTCAATCTCTAAATTGTGTCCATTAATACCGTATTTACCGAGTATCTGGATCATATAAGCGGTAAAATTTGGCTTATTAAATGACTGAGCAGAAACGTTGATGCTAATGCGAATGGTAGGGTCAATTGGGCGCCATTTGATAATTTGTCTGCAGGCTGCAGCAAATACCCATTGATCAATTTGTTCTATGAGATCCATACTTTCGGCTAAAGGAATAAATTGATCCGGTGGTATTTCCCCAAGAGTGGGGTGATTCCATCGAATTAAGGCTTCTACCGATTCAATCTTATTCGTTTGCATGCTGATCCGAGGTTGAAAGAATAACTTGAAGTTATCGTCAGCATTTTTAATGGCTTGTTTAAGACTTTTTTCTTGGTTGAGACTAAAATTTCTTCGCTCTAGTAAAATATCAGAGAACATGACGAATTGATTGCGACCACTTTCTTTCGCTTCATACATCGCCATGTCCGCGTGTTGAAGTAGTTGCTCGACTGTTTGGCCGTGATCTGGGAAGCTTGCGGCTCCAATACTGGCGCCAACTTGGCAGCAATGATGGCGAAATGGAATGGGAACATTGAGCGTTGTGATAATTTTATTAATGGTAAGATTGAGGTCGTGCCTGGTATGAGTATTTCTTAAAATTAACACAAACTCATCGCCACCAAACCTAGCAATAGTGTCACTTTCTCTTAATAATTTTTTCATTCGCTCGGCGCTGTATCTAAGAACCTCATCGCCAGCGGTATGCCCCAGTGAGTCATTAATGCTTTTGAATCGATCTAAGTCGATGAAGCACAATGTGAACTGCTCTTTACTACGCTGTGCTTGTAATATGGCTTGGTTTAGGCGATCAATCAGTAGTAAGCGATTGGGTAATTTGGTTAGTTGATCGTGATGCGCTAAAAAATATTCTCGATCCCGAGTGCTTTCAAGATTTCTTTTGAGTTGATGCCTCTCAATAGCATGAGCTACGGTTTGGTTAATTAGCCTAGAGTCATTGATATAGTCTTTAGAAATGAAATCTTGCGCGCCATATTGAACCGCTTCTAACGCCATGGATTCGTTATTGGTATCTGAAAGAACAACAATGGGGGTCTTCAGGGCGATAGACAGCAGCATCTCAATGGTGTCAAGCCCATCAGAATCGGGTAGGTTCATATCTGTAATGATGACGTCATACTGCTTGCTTCTTAACAACGGCTTAGCCTTAGTGAGATGATTGACCGTATCTAGGGTATAAGGTGTTGCACTTTTTTGAAGAGCTCTAGTAAGAGTTAATTGGTCGACTTCGTCATCCTCAATTAACAGTGCATGCCGAGTGTGTTTGGAAGATGTTGACATTAACATCATTTTATCCTGCAGATGATACTATCTGTGAGTATACGACAAAAAACCTAGCTGTAAACTCGGATGTTTAAAAAAATTGACACTATGAGGCTTTTAGTGAAGGAATGATGTTTTTGGTGATGATTTTGTGTGATCTTAACGGCTTTTATCATCATATTTTTGGGTTTTGTAGGTTCCAAATGTGGAAAGAATAAGAAAGAGTTATTGACTGTGAGCTAAGCACTGAGCAATCGGTTATAGTAGAATCAGAAATAATTAATCCCTACTATTTTAGGGGTTAAAATGTTTATATTTATCTGTGTTAAAAATCGATGGCTCTAGCAATTCGTCACAAATTAACTTTGGCATTTGCCAGTTTGTCCTTGCTCATAGCGGGCATTGCTTTTGTTGCCATACTCTATAGTTTTCGCTCAGGATTTCTTGGTTATCTCAATGAGTTGCGATTATCTAGCTTAACGCAAACCCATCAATCTTTATCTCAGAAAATTCAAACGCAGAAGCAATGGCAACGTTTAGCCAATGATCGAAGATATTGGCATAATATTATATTGCCGAGTGAAGACGAAAATCAGTATTTGCCGCCTCCAGAGAGAGGGCCACCACCCATTGACGGGAGTTTTCCTCCGCGTAAGCCTTTCTTATTATTAAATGCCAATAAGCAATCCATTTATGGTCGTTTTAAGAAAGAGGATCAGTTACTGTTATTGCCTATCCAAGTTGACGGTCAAGTGATGGGGTATCTTGGTTTGAAGAAGTTAGAACGAGCAGATGCCAGTATTGATCAACTATTTATTGCGCAGCAAACCCGTTACTTTATTGTCATCATTATTATTGCCTGTCTTTTATCATTGATATTGGCTTTTATTTTGGCAAGAAAAATGTCAGTTCCCTTGCAAAAACTGGTGTTGGCAATGAATCGATTAATGAAGCGGGATTATGATATTCGTATTGATTATCAAGCCAGTGATGAAATAGGTGTTTTGGCTCAAGCATTTAATCAGCTATCAAGATCACTGGCAGACAATGAGCAATCTCAGCAACAATGGATAGCCGATATTTCTCACGAGTTAAGAACACCGCTAAGTACATTAAAAGGGGAGTTGGAAGCTCTCCAAGACGGAGTCAGACAATTGTCAATCGATTCTATCCACTCCTTGCATGAGGATGTGTTACGGTTACAAAAGATAGTCGATGATTTGCATCAATTGAGTTTATCGGATTTGGGAGCAATGCGATATCAGTTTGATGAAGTTCCGCTATCGAGTATGTTTAATGGCTTGTTTAAGCAACATCAATCTCAGTTAAACGGAATACTATATGATGTAATCGATACGGGAGCAGCCTCAGTTTATGGGGATAGAAATCGTTTACATCAACTGTTTAGTAATTTGCTGCAAAATAGTATTCGTTACACTGATAAGCCCGGTTCTATTCGCGTTACCATTTATGAAAATTCTAATTGCGTGAATGTTCTTTGGGAGGATAGTGCTCCAGGTGTGTCTTCAGATCATTTAGACAGAATTTTTGACCGGCTCTATCGAGAGGAAAAATCCAGAAATCGTCAGCGTGGGGGGAGTGGTCTGGGCTTATCGATTTGTAAAGCTATTGTCGATGCTCACGGCGGCCATATTTTAGCTCGTTCCACGCCACTAGGCGGCATAGCAATCCATATTGATTTACCTAAAGCAAAGGTATTCTCATGACCCATCACATTGTAATCGTTGAAGATGAGCCTAAGTTAGTCGATCTACTTTCCGATTATCTGATCCAGTCAGGGATGCAGACTCATAAGGTTCTCGATGGAGCCAAGGCCATTGATACCATCGGACGAGTCAAGCCGGATTTGGTTTTATTGGATTTGATGCTGCCCAATAAAGATGGTTTAAGCATTTGCCGTGAGCTCAGACAATCGTCCTCATTTCAGAGGCTACCTATTATCATTACTACAGCAAGAGTCGATGAAATTGATCGGCTTCTAGGCCTGGAATTAGGCGCAGATGATTATATCTGTAAACCGTATAGTCCCCGCGAGGTGGTTGCTCGTGTCAAAGCCGTATTGCGACGCTTTCAAGGCTCAGTGTCAGAATCGATAGGGTTGTCTCTTGATGATAATAAGATGAGAGCGTTATTTTACGGTCAGGATTTAAAACTAACAGCCGTTGAATATGCCCTATTTAGATTATTGGTGAATAATCCTGGTCACATTTATTCTCGTTCGAAATTAATGGACAGTATTTATCAAGATTACCGCGTGGTGTCTGAGCGTACCATTGATAGCCACATTAAAAAAGTGCGTCAAAAAATTGCTCTCATCGACCCTGATATAGAGCTAATCTATTCTGTATATGGTGTTGGCTATAAATACGAGTTTGGCCATTCTCTTTCATAGTTGTTGCACATTGTTGTCATTATTCTTGCTTATTCCTTAATTACTATGAAGTCATCAACCATTTGGTTGAGATAATTCTAGGAGGCTAGTAATGAAAAATATTCATGTAAAATCCAAAATGCTGGGTGTTTTAATCTCGACGTGTATGATTTTTTCAGGTGGTGTTTTTGCTAAACCGCCAGGTGGTAAACCAGACTTCGATTATTTAGCTTATAAGTTAGAGCTGACCGATGCGCAGCGAGAAAGTTTTATTCGTTTGATGGAATCTCAGCACGAGAAACTTAAGGAGTTAAGAGAGCAAGCCAGGGAGCAAAAAAAGGAGTCTTTTGAAATGCATAAAGAAGAGACTTTAGCGCAGCTCAGTGATGTGTTAACCGCGCAACAGTTAGCAACGTTTGAGTCTATGATGAAGGAGCATAGAGCAAGAAGAGAAAAAGATAGAAAAGACAATCATTCACAACCGTAAAATTTTAATCTAGGCACTGATACCAATGCTGGCTTTGTGTTGTTATCGGTGCCAATTATTTGTAATTTGTGCAATATTCGTTGTGTTATTTTCCTAATAGGTTATTATGCGCGCACCTTGAGTCGTAAGTTTTGATCAGTATATACCTGTGGGGGCTTTTTTTACTATGTCAGCTGTGGCCAATCATTCCATTTGTCAGGTTGAGCAGCTGAGCTCTGATCAGGGTAAGTCTAACGTTCATCTTCGCTTATTGCATACCCCCGCGTTGTCACCTGATGTGATGATTCAGGTTCAGCCAATATCTGAACCACTTTTTTTGAGCGCTGAAGGTTGGAGTTCTGAACCAATATCGATTATCCCTTGTCGAGTTAAAACAGAAGGGCAAGATGTTCTTATCGATATCGGTGACCAATATACTACATACATTAGTCAATATGACTCGATAAAAGTGAATGTGGTGAATCACAACGCTTCAATCGGGAGCGCCATTGAAATCCAACTGGCTAGTCAGCAGTATGCGAGTGGGATAACAGCGAAGCCAAACATGGAAATTCCCCAAGTACAAAGTATTCATCAATGGCTATGGCTAGTGCCTCTGATTATTTTGATCATGTTGATGCTGTTTTTTATGTTGAGAAATTCTTTAACTGGAACCGATAAAACGTCATTGCCGCTAACGGATGTGGTGCCACAATTCTTGGCCCCAACCAGTGCTGTCGACGATCGTTTTATTTATAGCGAAAATGATATGCTGCTGGATGTATTGGCCAATGATGTTGGGCAATCAATTACTATAATAACGATATCCGATAAAGAGCTAGAGTATGGTTCGGCAAAAATTACCGAAGATGGAAAGCAAATACAATACACTCGATACCTTCCCGGCCATGAAACAGAAAAGTTTAGTTATGAAATTGTGGGTGACGATGGTGTTACCAAAACCGCTAATATTATTATTGAGGCTCCTTAACTTTAGAGATTGTCCCTTGGTACATTGGTCAAAAATTTTTATTGTCTTATTCCTTTGTGTAATTAATAGTGCATTTGCTAAATTAAACACATGCAACACAAAGAAGCCCCAGGTTGGTATGGTCACTGGCAGCCCTAAAGGGACTTATTTTGAGTTTGGAAAAAACATTCAAGCATTGTTGGGTAGTAGTGCCGGTTTTAGTGTTTGTGTCAAAGCCTCTCAAGGTAGTCTGGATAATATTAAGCGTATGGCCAGTGCTGAAAATGCCGGGATTGGCATTGTTCAGTCTGATGTTATCGAGGTTCTAAAGACTAATAAAGTTTTACAGGGACAGCGAGATATTAAAGAGCTGCGTTTAATCGCACCGTTATACAACGAAGAGATACATATCCTCGCTCGCAAATCCATTCACTCTCTTAATGATCTAGCGACTAAGAAAGTAAACGTTGGTTCGGTAGGTGGTGGCACTTGGATCACGGCAACGACCTTATTTCAGTCATTGGCACTTTCTGATAATGAACTGCCAATCTTAACGAATTTTGATCATAAAACGGCTGTTCAGAAAGTACTTGCAGGTGAACTTGATGCGATGATTTATGTTGCGGGTAAACCTGTTGAGCTTTTTGCATCGTTAAGTCAAATGTATGATCAAAACTTACTGGATCAACTGCACTTTGTTCCCATTCGCTCTGAACCTTCTCAGGCGCTTCCATATTTTCAGGCAAGCATAATGCAAAATGATTATCCCTGGTTAAGTGGATCTGTTGATACCTTAGCGGTCAAATCATTATTGGTGGCTTATGATTTTTCTCGTAATGATAGCGCCTATGCAAAAGCCCGTTGCGACCAACTGAAACAATTGGGAGCCACATTACGCCAAGGAATTTACGATTTGCAGGGCGATAGTCAGCGTTGGCATCAAAAATGGCAGCAAGTGGATTTGATGGCACCTGTGTCAGGTTGGGAGCGAGATACCTGCTCTTGGAACGCTATTAGTTTAGTGACGGATCTCAATACCGGAATTGAACAATCATTTGCTGAGGAAGTGGCGCAGGCGGTCAGTGCACAAATGACCGTAGAGTTAAAAGAAGCCAGTAGTTCTCTTGAGAGTGTGCTAAGAATGTATAGCCTGGAAAATGTGTCAATTGGCATTGTTCAAGCTGATATTGCGACATGGTTAAAATCTTCATCGTCCGATGCTGACAGAGAAATGGCTAATGGTTTGCGTGTCATTGCACCTATCCATGATCGGCAGTTGCATGTCTTGGCTCATAAGGATATTGCCGGATTAGAAGATTTGGATGGTAAAACGGTGGCCGTCAGTGATAATGGCAGTGCTGAATTTCTAACAGCAAAAGTATTATCTGATGCTATGGGAATTCGTCCGAAGTTTGTGGAGTACAACGAGCTGCAGGCTTTTCAAAAGGTAAAGAATGGTCGCATTGACGCTATGATTGTGCTCGATGATAAATCTAGTGCATTTTTTAGTATTCTCAATCAGCGCTTTGCTAAGTACCCAGATGATTTTAGTCAAATTCATTTTGTACCTATTGAGAGAAGTGCTTTGTCCCCCGATTTACCTTATGTTGCTAGTGAACTTTCTCCAATCCAGTATACATGGCTTATCGAGCCGATACCGACCATTGGGGTTCAATCGCTGCTAATCTCTAGAGATTTTTCTGGTAAAAATACCGATTATGATAAAAGGCGTTGCCAGCAAATCCATACCATCTACAGGGAATTTATTGGCAGCACCGAGTCTTCGAAAAAAGTTTCAGGCTGGCCATTAGATCAATGTGCTTACTCTGACCAGGCCAAGGCTATTTCTGAGATTCAGCGATCGGCTTGTGATGGCTTTATAGAGCCTGCTTACAAAAAAAATAACCCAGATAGCTGGCTCTTGTCTTATAACAGTTGTCGATTATCGCGTTAACTATTCTATTGCTTAGGACTGCCTATCTGTTCAAGTAACCAGGCTACTTGTTCTTCTAATGCGTTGACCCGTTGAACTAGGTCATCATCGTATGTTGAAAGCGGCGCGCTTGCATTTGCATGGTAGGATTCTAAGTCAACCTCACCACAGAGCAGATGCATATAGCGATCTTCTCGTTGACCCGATTGGCGAGGTAATTTAATTAGCCAACAGGTCGTTTTACCCAGTAATTTATTTAATAAATCTTGTAGAGAGCTGACTGATTCAAAGTTGTGCATTCGTTGGCTGCGACTAAACAGTTCGTTAGTTGTTTGTGGGCCTCGTAGCAATAATAGAGTGAAAATGGCTTGTTCAGCTTTATCAAAGTGAAGTTGTCTCGTTAACTTTTGGTGGTAGCGATCGGCGCGTGAGCCATATTCGACCTCAATCAAAGCATTCTCTCGTAATTCATTAATACAACGTTGGACTTCGCCGTTTTGCAAATTCATCACAGGTTCACGGCTGGTTTTTTGGTTACAGGCGGTGACTAGGCTATTGAGGGTTAGCGGATAGGTGTCTGGCGTAGTTAATTGCTTTTCCATAAGGCAACCTAATATGCGAGCTTCAACACTGGAGAGAAGTGCTTCTGTGCTTGTGGTCTTTTGGGTGTCACTGTCGGACATAAATGGGTTCTCTGTTAATTAAAGGGCTTTCTTTTTAAATGCTTATCGATAATATCACTAATTTGCCCCGAACCCTTCATTTCAGTTAAGACCTTGTTAAAGCGCTCAATAAACTCGCGGCCATTTGGGTAAGTTTTTGATACGATCAAGTGCAGGGAGCGCTCCCCAAGTGACTGTTCCAGTGTATCAAAATCTTCCATCGACATGCCCTGAGTATTTGCCAATAAGTATTCACTTAACAGTTCGCCTGCCACAACCAAGCTGACCCGGTTTAGTTTTAGCATTTTAAAGCAGTTTTCCATCGTTTGTGGGCGTTGTACGGTGATTAAATCCGCGTCGATGAAGCGTTGAATATCATCCAAATTGTAGCCAATGGGTTTGCACACAATATGCCCTTTTAGATCCGTATCAACTTCAAAAGTCGTCGATGCGCCTTTTTTTACAAAAAACTTCTGCTCAACCACCATTAATGGGTCAGAATATAAGAAATCAACTTCTCTTTCATCATTTTTGGCATAAGGAAAAGTGCCTACATACTTACCCTCTTTAGCCTCTTGGTAACCCCTAGACCAGGGGACAAAGCTAATGGTATAGCTCTCTGGGCCATATAACTTGGTCATTGCCTCGGATACGATTTCAGTGGCAATGCCCCCATTGAGTAGATTGTTATCCGATAGTGGAGGGTAGTCGTTACCGGTGACAAGCTCGAACTCGCTAGCCAGCAAAGACAAGCTTTGTGCGAACAAGAGAATGAAATAGCCGAATTGTTTCACTGCAGAGCCCCAATATTGAGCTTAACCATCCTTTTATTGTAGTCCAATGTTAGATTAATCGGTGCAAAGGGCAATCAAGATTCAGGCTGGTAAGAGCAAAAATACGACCTATACTCTATAGACAATGTTCGGTCATTAAGATCGGGTGCGTTTTTTGATGAGGCTCTATTATGTTTCAAGGTCTGGCGGCTAAATTCAGTATTGGCGTATTTATCTTTGTGTCATTGTTGTTTGCAGCCTATTCAAGCTATGACTATGTGCAAATGAATGGTCAGCTCACCCAAAGCCAAAATGAAAAAATTGAGCTTGTCGCTAATAGTGTGACATCGAGTATTGCTGTTGCAATGTGGAACTATGATGCTGAGGCAATTGAGACGGTGTTAAAGAACACGACACGATTGCCTGATGTCGCGGTTATCGGTATCAAGGATGCTGGTAAGGGAAAGCTGACCTATGCTTACAGCAAAACGGCTGAGGGTGGCGTAAAAACGGTTGATAGTATCGATAAGAATCACCCCAATTACCAAAGTTTTGACATTAATTTTACCGAAAACGGTCAGACTAAAACCTTAGGGCAGTTGCTATTTATCGTCGATAATCAACGCATTAAGTTAGCGCTTGGGGATTTAGTCGTGCAGTCGATTCTCAAAGCCGTGTTATCGATTGTGCTACTGGTTAGCATCATCGTTTTACTCATGAAAAAATTAGTGTCAAACCCCATTGCTGAGTTAATGTCTAGCATTAATACAATATTTATTGAAGAAGGAAATTTGAAGCAGCGCCTTCCTGAGCATAATAAAAATGAAATAGGAGAATTGTCTAAATACATCAACTATTTTGTATCTCATATGGAAAAGATGGTACATGGTTCGGTCAAAACCGGGGAAGTTTTATCAACGAGTGTGAATAACTTAGAGGCGTTGGTTCGTGACAATGCCAGTCTTGCTAACCAGCAGCATCGTGAAATTAGTGATGTAGTTGCTGCGGTTCATCAAATGAACGAGTCTTCCTCAATACTATCTGATAGTGCCAAACATGCAGCAAGTTCAACGAAAGAAGCCAATAGTAAAACTGATGAGGCGATGTTAACGATCAATCAAACGGTGAAAGTCGTTTCCAGTTTGGCGAATGATTTTGTTGAGGGGACATCAAGTATTTCATCGGTTCAAAATAGGGTTAACGATATTGGTGCTATATTGGACGTGATACGAGGCATTGCTGAGCAAACAAATTTATTGGCATTGAACGCTGCGATTGAGGCTGCAAGAGCTGGTGAGCAAGGTCGAGGCTTTGCGGTGGTTGCCGATGAAGTTAGAGCGTTGGCTGGCCGCACTCAGCAAAGTACCGGAGAAATTCAAGCAATGATTGAGCGATTGCAAGCAAGTGCTGATAAGGCGGTCAGTGTTATGGATGTGGGTAGCAATACCAGTAAAGAAGCCGTCAATATGGCCAATAGCGCACTTGAAAATCTATCTATTATAGCGGGCTACATTACTGAGCTAAATAAGATGAATACTCAGACGGCGGGAACGTCTGAAGACTTATCGGCGGCGGCGAGTTCAGTTCGAGCCAATATTGAGCATATTGCTTCTTTAGCCACACAGTCCAATGAGGTGGTGTCTGAAGTATCTTCGATCAGTGGTTCTATTAAGCGATCTTCAGAGCAATTTAGCGCAATGATTGGAAGGTTCAAAGTGTAGCGTCTCTAATTTGACCTTGGGAAATTAGCGTCTACTCTTAGCAGACGGCAGATCGGAAGAGCACACGTCTG
>CAXQRU010000045.1:0-9922 GCA_964226685.1 Polaribacter sp.
TATTACCAATCCTTTTTTTTGGCACAAAAAATAACCAAAAATTTATTTTTTACGCCATACATTTTGGTTTTATTACTTTTTAGATTAAGGCCTAGCTAGCTGCCTCAATGAGCTTGACCTAAGGTTAAATCAAGGCGCAATAGTTAACATAGAGGCGATATGAAAGAAGTTTTAATGACGCTTTTATTATGGATCAATCAGCAAACGGGGCTTACGTTTAACGAGCATCAACTTCCTGACGTTCAACAAGTTCCAAATTCTCAGTTGGCATTAATTATGTTCAGTGGTGATATTCCCATCGGATACAATGAAGATCGTCTGCTGGGTTTATACGATCATGACCGAGGTATTATTTATATTTCAGATGGCATCGATTTAGACTCCACTTATGGCAAGTCTGTCGTATTGCACGAGTTAGTGCATCATCTACAATTTGTGCACAAGCAAAATGAAAAAGTGACCTGTCGAAAGTCTCTCGAACGTTTGGCCTATGAGCTTCAACACCAATATTTACTTGAGCATGGTGAAAAAGCCGCTTTTTCTTTAAGGCATATCGAGCTAAAAAGCCAATGTGCCGCTTGATCACGCTAAGACTAAGCCAAAACTAAAGCGTGTACCTTGATTGGGTTTAGCTTTGACTGAAATCTCTGAGCCGTGCAGCTCCAAAATATGTTTCACAATTGCTAACCCCAAACCCGTCCCGCGTTTGGTGTCTGGTATCGAATGGCTTGAGTAGTAGGCATCAAATATATATGGTAAATCTTGCTCTTTAATGCCTACACCTGAGTCGGCAACCGATACCATCACTTTTTCTGATTCGCAATTTAGTTGTATGGTTACGCTGCCTCCTTTGGGGGTAAAGCGCAAAGCGTTATCGATAAGATTTTGTAATACTCTCTGCATTAGGCCAATGTCAGCGGTGACTTTATATGGTTGTTCTTCTGCCTTAATATTTATGGCAATGGACTTTTTTTCCGCATCCAGCTCAAAATCTTGTACCACATCATAAGTTAACTCTAGTAATGAAAATGGCTCAGGCTCCAGGGTTACTTGTCTAGCTTCAAGTTTTGACAAATCAAATAATTCGGACACAAGCACCGATAATCGACGTGAGTTGCGATGAGCAATGGTTAAGTATTTTTTCTGTTCTTGCTCGCTGATTTGTTTCCTTTTCAGCAGCAAGGCTTCTATATAACCTTGCATAGAGGCCAATGGTGTTCTTAAATCATGGGATATGTTGGAGATTAGCTCTTTTCGCAAACGATTATTTTCCTGAAGATGATTGAATTGTTTTAGAATGCGATCTTTCATGATGTAAAAGCTTTGCTTTAATGATGGAATTTCTGAGAGGGTTGGTATTTGTGGCTCTCTCATGCAATCTGATTGTTGAAATGCTTGCATATCGGATGATAGCTGCCTGAGTGGTTTTGTTATTCGTCTAAGTAGCAGCAGACTAATCAATAGAGATAAAATTACAATAAAGATAGCGGCGGCAATAACTAGCTTTATTATGTAACTTTTTTGTACCTGTTCAGATATCGTAGCATTTAGTTCGCTATTGAGTAATACATATAAGTATCCCAATAGTTTTTTATCTTTCATGATTGGAGCTGCAGAAAAAATTCTTTTTTCAATCGGATCTCTAGGGTTATCTCCTACAATCACTTCAGCGCGTTCATTGCTTAGCAGTTGTCTTTTTATTGGACTGATATTAACTTCATTTAATTTGACATCATTACTCGGTAGGGCATGACCTAGCACCTCACCCTGTGAGTCGAGTAAATACACTTCAACCAATGGGTTTATCGCCATAGTTTGTTCAGCCATCTTTTTTAATGCGTCTTGGTTGACGAGTCCTTCTTCTATTAAAGGGCTGTATTGATGGTCAATAATGTATTGCGCTAAGTTTTGGTGAAGCCGTTGAGTTGCCTCATTATGATAATTTTCGTTGGTCCAAAAAATTAAGCCAGTGAAACTCACTGCCAGAAAAACCACGATGCTTAATACCATCAAGGTTAGTTGAATATGTAGAGGGATGCTTTTCATCGTATTATTCGCAGGCTGAAAATCGGTAACCAACGCCCCAAATGGTATGAATATATTCTCTACCAGATATTTTTTGTAATTTTCCTCTTAAGCGATTGATGTGTGAATTAACGGTGTGTTCATAACCTTGATGATAACCCCAGACTTGATCGAGCAAATCACTTCGACTAAATGCCACTTCGGGATTTTCAGCAAAATAACATAGCAGTTCATATTCCTTTGCGGTCAGATCGACATCCATATTATTGATACTCACCGTTCGATGCCTTTTATTAATTTCTAAATTACCATGCTTTATCGTTAGCGAGCTTTGTTGAACCACTTTTTCCATTTGTGTACGGCGCAACAAGGCTCTAACTCTAGCTTTTAATTCTAATGCTGAAAAGGGTTTTATGAGGTAATCGTCCGCACCGATTTCAAGCCCTAATACTCGATCTAATTCTGTGGATCTGGCGGTAAGCATAATAATGGGCACACGAATGCCTTGATTGCGAATATTTCGACAGACGTCGATGCCGTCCATTCCAGGCAAATGCAAATCGAGGATCACCGCATCCCAGTTTTCAGTTTCAACTTTTTTCAAGCCGCCAGTACCGGTTTCGACCTGAGTCACACTCCCTAAATCTTGTAAATGCAGGGCAATTAATTCTGAAATGTCTTGTTCATCTTCTATGACTAGAAGTTTCGCACCATTCATTTTATTCTCCAAAGAAAAAAGAAGGCCGAAGCCTTCTTGGTTACTTGGTACGACTGACTGTAATCATTGCCGTAGGATTATCCCAACGATGCAATTGAGTTAAGGCGGAATCAGTTAAGCCATCGTCTTGAGTGACCACACCGGCATGCACATAAATTGCATCGCGCACATCATCTCTAACTGGATTAAAGCCTTCGCCTCCAGCAGCAGGGCCAGGGACGGTTGCTAGTGATTCCGTATTGGCTTCGGTGCCCGCATCATAAGAGATGATTCGATAAGAGACAGACTCACCGATTTCTAGACTTGAAATATCCGCCGCATTCAATGCGGTAATTGCATCATTAGTGTTGCCAAGCATAGACAAGACCGACAGTGATAAAGTTCCTGAGGCTGGACTGCTAATGATAATGCTATCGCTATTACCTGGGCGAATGACTCCGTTACCTCTCTGTGTTGTAAAAACATGACTATCCGCTTCGGCTGAGGCCAACAACGCGGAGTTATCGCCCGCTTCTGCGATGCGCTCAATATCCGTAGAGACACTTTCACCTAATGTAAACGCTCGCCAATCTTGGTTGTGTAATATCACCGACATGGGTGATAAAGGTTGGCCTGCGGTAAGATTAGTCATCGAAATTTGGTATTCATTGTTCACAGGCTCTTCAACAGTGCCACCCGAGTTACCGCCACACGCTGTTAAGACCAGTGCGATCAAAACACTACCGATATATTTAATATTGGATTTTTTCATTGCACATTGCCTCCGGAACTAGCGTACAGTAATAATGATTTTTGCAACTGGGTTTAACCATCGATGCAAAGTACTATCGATATCGCTGATGCCACCTGTGCTATCCGTATCACCCAATACGCCACGATGAATATGCACAAAACCTTCAACGGTTGCCGCCACACCCGTGCCACCGGTTCCTGAGTCTGCATCGACTGGCCCAGGAGCAGGAAAGCCGGGCTCGCCTGGGGCACCACTGCCTCGAATTTCATCGTTTGCTTCGGTACCGGCATCATAGGCATTTAAATAATACGTGTAGGTGCCAGGTTCTGTTGGTATGGTGATACTGTTGGCGGCAATAAAGCCATCATTGGTGGGTAACATCATCGCAACGATAGATAGTTGAGTATTGGCTGTTGCACCATCGGTATTTAACGAAGTCACTGTTGATGAACCTGGGGCTAACAGGCCACCGGCTGGATTATTACTTTGAGTCGCGCCGATCGCATCTAAGTCGGCCGACAAACCCGAAATGTCGCCGCCCTCGGCCATGGCTTGTAGATTCACCGATGCAATAGTGCCCGATGTAAATAAACTGGTATTTTCAGGGTGTGCAGCGACGAGCAACGGGGTAAAATAAATCCCTCGGGTCACATTTTCGATTTCAACATCAAAATCAGCAGCCATTGAGGGCATGGAGATACCCGCTGCAATGAGTAGTGATAATACTTTTGTGTAAATTTTCATGGCCTTTCTCAAGTCGGTTAATATCCGCTTCGAGTATAAGGAGTGGCTAGGGCCAAATCCTCACAGAAGTATCACAAGGTATTCACTTTTTTATTGAGTTGTTATTATGAATACTTGATATCATCATGTCAGTCAATTTAGGTAGGAAACAGTGGAAAAGCAATTTGAATGGCCCCCTCTTAAAATTGAAAAGCAAGCCGTCATTGAATTGCTTAAATGGCCATGGCTATTTAATGTTTCAGCTTGGCCTCCCCACCAATATTCTTGGTCATCCTTAGATGAAAGGGCCATAGTCTTATGGGTTGCCACCGCATTTACCTCTCACAAGGATATGAGCAAGTGGTTAGCTAAGCATTGCAAAGGTAAAGTTGAGAACATTCACCAAGAGTATATTGATTGGTTAAATCCCGATAAAACATCAACATTACCTCAATCAAATGACGAATTTTCTGATGATGTCATCCCTTTTATTCTAGATTGCCTTGACCGATCGTTGTTATGGTATGACCCTAGCCCTATTTGGCCAAGCGATTTAAAAGGCGCGGTATATTTTTCAAGGCGTTTATTTATACAATGGAAAAATACGGGCTATCTTTCTTTTGATGAGAAGACCTCAGCAATGCACTATCTCGATAAGGAACTAGGATGGGATCAGTGGCAGTCACTTCCAAATACTCGCGTTATTCACTCTATATTAAAGCTACTTTCTTTTATGAGTCAGCTAGGTGATTGCCAGACTATTCGGATTGAGGATTTACTATTTGAGGCAAAGGAGGCTCTCTTTTGCTCGATAGAAAGTCTTTGGCGATCTAAAACAAATGGGGATTGGGAAGATTTTGATGAAGCCATCGGCGAATATCTTTCTGCCAATTATTTATCACATAGGAATGTATACCACCGATTGATTCAATCTGAAACTCATTGGTATCAACACAATCTCTGTCATTCATTAATTCAAAACTTGTAGAATTTGTTCTTCAAAATTTTCATCGAGTTGAATCAACTCCTTCCGGCCGGAGGGGTATTCCTTGACCATATGACCTGGCTCTTTGAATGCTTTATCGCGATAGTACACAGGAGCACCTGCGGCAAGATCACACCGCATTGCACTATCGTCTTCTTTTCGAAACTCGGAAAGTAAGCAGTGAAAAAAAATATCTTCTTCATCAGGACTCATTTTGTCCACATCTTGAAAATTTAATTCACCTTCACGCATAAGCTTTTAACCTTGAAAACAGTAATGACTGACACGACCACTACAATAGCTCCACAGTAATGAATATTTTTTTCATTGGAAGCACTTCATTTGACCGTTTACTGGTAAAAACTAATGCTCGTATTGCAAATGAGCCAAAATACCATCGAGTTCATCAAGGCTGTTATACGATAAAACGAGTTTGCCTTTACCTTTGGCGCTGTGATCCAACTTCACTGGCACGCCAATCTTTTCAGACAAACCTTCTTGTAGTTTGAGAATATTGTGATCGACCTTAACCTCAGCGGCTTTGGGTTTTTGGCTTTGTTGTTGGTGCTGACGAACCAAGGTTTCGGTTTGGCGAACCGATAGTGCCTTGGTCACGACTTGGCGAGCCAGTAAGCGCTGGTCTTCTTTAGATAAACTGAGCAAGGCTCGCGCATGGCCCATTTCCAGATCGCCGTGTTCGAGTAGGGTTTTCACTTCGTCATCAAGGTTGATTAATCGCAATAAATTAGTGATTGCGCTGCGTGATTTTCCTACCGCTTCAGCCACTTCGAGTTGAGTCAGCTCAAATTCATCTTGTAAACGCTTAAGCGCGATGGCCTCTTCAATAGGATTTAGATTTTCGCGCTGAATATTTTCAATCAAGGCCATCGCTATGGCCGCTTCGTCGGGCACGTCGCGAATGATGGTGGGAATGCTATCCAAACCGGCCATTTGAGCGGCTCGCCAGCGGCGCTCACCGGCGATGATTTCATATTTGCCCTCGCCAATCGGCCTGACCACGATGGGTTGCATGATGCCTTGGGCTTTGATGGATTCGGCGAGTTCTTCGAGCGCTTCGGTTTGCATATCGCGGCGCGGTTGATACTTGCCTCGGCTGATGAACTCGACAGGCAATTGCTTGAGTTCTCCATCCGCTGCTTTTTCAGTGACTGGACTAGAAACGTCTGGCTCCCCAGCTGCTGTTTTTTTTGTGTTGCCACCCAATAATGCGTCTAAACCACGGCCTAGACCTTTTCGCTTTGCTGACATCTCGCTACCCCTTAAACGACGGCCGTTTCTTCGGCTTTGGATTTGGCTTCACGGCGGCGAATAAACTCCCCCGCCAATGCGAGGTAGGCAATCGCGCCTTTGGATTGTCGGTCATACGCTAAGGCAGGTTGACCATAGCTCGGCGCTTCGGCCAAGCGAACATTACGCGGAATACAGGTTCGATAGACACTGTCGGCAAAGTGCTCGGTGAGCTGAGCGGAGACATCGACCGTCAAACTGCTGCGCGGATCGTACATGGTTCGCAGTATCCCTTCGATTTCTAAACTCGGATTGAGGTGGTTTTTGACCTGATTGATGGTGTCAATCAAAGACGATAACCCCTCAAGCGCATAGTATTCACATTGAACTGGAATAATCACGCCTGTACAGGCGGCAAGCGCATTGACCGTTAACATATTGAGCGAAGGTGGGCAGTCGATCAGAATGATGTCGTATTGATCAAGCAAGGGCGCCAAGGCTTTGCGCAGTCGAATCTCTTTTTGATCCACATCCAAAAGTTGAACCTCGGCCGCTGTTAAATCAGAATTGGCGGGAATAACATCAAACTTACCGCTGGGTGAGGTAAATATCGCTTGCTTGATATCCTCAAGCCCCATCAATACATCGTAGATGCTAAATTCAACATCCATTTTATCAACACCCGAGCCCTGGGTGGCATTGCCTTGAGGGTCTAGATCCACCATCAAAACGGTTTTGTGTGTGGCTGCCAGCGATGCCGCTAAATTGATGGTGGTTGTGGTTTTACCGACCCCACCTTTTTGATTCGTAACCGCAAACACTTGACTCACGTTATTAGCCTTCTTGTTGATTCAAACACACGAGATGACGCTCACCTTCGCAAAATGGCGGGCTAAGCTCATGACTGGTCGCTAACTGTACCGATGTTGGCAATGAAGCGATTTCATCCTTCGGGTAAACCCCCTTCATTGCCCACCATTGCCCCTGACCCGCCACTAGATGAGCGGTACTGGTCACCATATCCAACAGGCTGGCGTAGGCGCGGCTGATCACCATATCAAATTTTTCACTGCTGTGGAAAGATTCCACACGCAAATTTTCAATTTGAACATTTTTTAGGCCCAAATCATTCACGGCCTGAAATAAAAAACGGGTTTTTTTGCCATTGCTGTCGAGTAAGGTGATTGAAGCCTCGGGCTTGGCAATCGCCATAATGATTCCCGGTAAACCCGCACCAGTGCCAACATCGATCACGCGCAAAAAGGAGCTTTCAAACCACATCGGCAAGATGCTGGCGCTATCGAGCACATGGCGGTCAATCATGGCCATCGGATCTCGAATCGCCGATAAATTGTAGGCCTTGTTCCACTTCTCAAGCAGCTCTACATAGCGCAGACAGCGCTGCAGTTGAGCCGGTGTAAACGACAAAGACAGAGCCGACAGCCCTTGCTGCAACCGTTCCAATCGTGGCATTAACTGACCTGCTTGCGCAACAAACCGCGTTTTTTCAAATAAATCAATAACAAAGAGATGGCTGCAGGAGTCACGCCCGGTATCCGACCGGCCCGCCCAATACTGGTGGGTTTGGCATCAGCGAGTTTTTGCTTCAGCTCATTGGAAAGCCCGTCGATGTTCGAATAATCAAAATCGCTGGGGATCTGCGTAGACTCATGCGCCCGGGTCTTTTCCACATCTTGCAACTGGCGCTCGATATAACCCGCATACTTTGCACTGATTTCCACTTGCTCGGCCACCACTTGTGGAATTTGAATGTCCCCCAGCTCAGCAATATCGGCATGGGTCAGCTCTGGCCTCTTGAGCAGTTCATACAGGCTGTATTCTCTGGAAAGTGGCGTTTTAATTTTTGCTTCCAAGCGCTTGGCCTCAGTACTTGCGGCTTGCACCCAGGTACTTTTCATGCGCTGAGTTTCAATGGCAACCGCCTCTTGTTTGTCGCAGAAGCGGCGCCACTTGTCATCGCTAATTAAGCCCAACTCACGAGCTTTGGTCGTTAAGCGGATATCGGCGTTATCTTCACGAAGCAACAAACGATATTCGGCACGACTGGTAAACATTCGATACGGCTCTTTAGTGCCCAAAGTGATCAAATCATCTACAAGCACACCGATGTAAGCCTCATCGCGAGAAGGACACCAGCTCTCTTGGCCCTTGGCTTGCAGTGCGGCATTGAGCCCAGCCAATAAACCTTGAGCCGCCGCCTCTTCATAACCAGTGGTGCCATTGATCTGCCCAGCAAAGAACAAGCCTTGAATGCACTTAGTCTCAAGGCTATCTTTCAAATCCTGTGGATTAAAAAAGTCGTATTCGATGGCGTAACCCGGGCGAGTAATATGAGCCTTTTCAAAGCCTTGGATCGAGTGCACCAGATCCAATTGCACATCAAAGGGCAAGCTGGTTGAAATCCCGTTCGGGTACAACTCGCAAGTATTCAAGCCTTCTGGCTCAATGAATAACTGATGGGAGTTTTTATCGGCAAAACGATTGACTTTATCTTCAATGGACGGGCAGTAGCGCGGCCCAACGCCTTCAATAATACCGGTATACATCGGCGATCGATCCATACCTTGGCGAATAATGTCGTGGGTGCGCTCATTGGTATTGGCCACCCAACAGCACACTTGTTGTGGATGCCAACTGGCATCGCCCCAAAAGGACATTACCGGCGTCGGCTGATCGCCCCATTGTTCGCTAAGTACTGAAAAGTCCACGGTTTTCGCATCAATACGAGGCGGAGTACCGGTTTTTAAACGATCCACCCGCAGGGGCAACTCACGTAAACGGTCTGCCAAGGCAATGGAGGGGGGATCGCCCGCGCGACCTCCTGAGTGCTGATCTAAACCGATATGAATTTTGCCACCAAGGAAGGTACCTGTGGTTAATACGATGGTTTTGGCATAAAACTTAAGGCCGGTTTGAGTGATCACTCCAACGGCGCGCTCACCATCGATAATTAAATCGTCAACGGCTTGTTGAAAAATGGATAGATTTTCTTGATTTTCAAGGGCTTGCCTGACAGCCGCTTTGTAAAGCACGCGATCAGCTTGCGCTCGTGTGGCTCGAACCGCTGGGCCTTTTCGACGGTTGAGTACTCGAAATTGGATACCGGCACGATCAGTGGCTTCTGCCATAATGCCGCCCATGGCATCCACTTCCCGCACTAGGTGGCTTTTTCCAATGCCGCCAATGGCCGGATTACAGGACATTTGCCCAAGGGTTTCAATGTTATGAGTCAACAGTAGGGTCTGACAACCCATTCTCGCCGCCGCCAAGCAGGCATCAGTACCCGCATGACCGCCGCCGATTACAATAACATCAAATTGATTCCAATGATTCGCCATTTTTCAACCATTTTTTCTAAGGTCAGCGATTATAGAGAGTTTTTGATGGATGAGCAAAACAGAAACGATGAAAGGTTGCTTTTATTTTGCACAATTCATTTTTTGAGATCGGAAGAGCACACGTCTGAACT
>CAXQRU010000046.1:0-4213 GCA_964226685.1 Polaribacter sp.
TGCAAGCCTGCTTTCACGGAGGCAATCGCTTTGCGCGAGCGATCACTGCTAGGAATAGCCGCATGAGATACATTAACCATAATAAGTAATAATACTAACCATAACTGTTTCATTTTTTTCCCTGCTGATTAAATAGCGTAACAAGACCTGGCTTGTCCATCTTTGAATAATCGATAGGAGCCTGCATCAAATAGTCTACCCACGCTCTGGAATTTGATCGATTCTGATACCATTGAAAAGACTGGTTAAAAATATTATTTTGCACATCTATTGGCAACTGTCGAAATCGGTTCAAAATCACATCGTCATACGCTGGGCCATTAAAATAATACAAAGCGACCATTGACCCGCTACACAGTTGCTTAGCCTGCTTGCCAGCACTCGCACAATTTGTCTCGATAATGTTCAGTAAGCGCTGCAAATTCTCAAGTGAGTGATGCTGTTTAATAAGGCCAGTACTTGAGTGATATTGAAGACGAGCCAATTGACAATCCTCTTGCTCTGTACGGCAAAACTGAGCCTCTCCAATATTGTTGACCAAGGTTTCTATGCTCATGTCAACAGTTAAATTGCGTGGATCAAAGCCCGGGGTATCTTCCACATCAGTAAGTTGCATCAAACCCACAATCAACCCTAACACCGTTAGAGCTGCATGAAAAAATTTTTTTTTCAAACCTGCGTTTCTTCCCCGTCAATAATAAAGCCAATTTGACGACGAAACTCTTCTTTTTCAACTTTTTCGACAAAACACAATAACTGTACGGTAGACTGATGAGCCAACACCATACAAGGATTATCTCCCATGCGACCCTCTATTCGAATACCATGAAAACTTTCTTGAGCCAGCCGCTCCACTTGAATTTGAACCCCACCATGCAAAATAGCTAGGATGGCCGGCTGCTGATCCTCAGGCAATTGCTCCCGCCACTCAACAATGGTATCAGCCAAACGGCGCATCAACACTCCCGCCGATTTGTGAGCCTCGTCAGCACAATCACTCTCAGACCTCAATGTGGTATGAGGTAGGGTAATTGCTGATGAAAAATGTAAGGTAGGGATAATTTCTGTAGACATAATATTCACTAAATGGCTGACCTATACTGATCATAACAAAAAACGCCCCGAAGGGCGTTAACCTTATCTCACCAAAGCTGCTGCTCGAACCGTATCGTCGTGGGCCTTATTTGCCATTGAATGTGCTTCGCGCTCAAGATCATTTTGAATGTCTAGTTTTATACTAGTCAGCACTTTAACCAATTCAAGATTACGATTAAGTTGCTCTTCAGGGGCAGAAGAGTCTGCATAGGCATTGATAGCTGATACCAGAGGCTCTAACTTTTTAAGTATAGCTTCATCTTTTATACCAGCCAAAGCACTTAAGGGGTCAAAAGGTACATATTCTGGCTTTGGTAAATTTTTACGATTTTTTTCAAAATACCCTTTGTTATCATCACCCTCTAACAAGGCAATGAAGTCCTTCTCATTGTAAATCTTGGTTTTAAACGTAGCATTCACGCTATTGCTCATGACTGCTTCTTCTGGAAAGTCTTCATGCACTCCGTAGTCCCATTGATTAGTGATAAATAGCCGGTTATACAAAGTAAAGTTACCTTCTATTTCAACCCCATCAATCGTTATTACCTTAGCTGAATATTGCTGAGATCGCTGTAATGACTCTGCATGAGTGCTATTTTCCGTAGCATAAATCTGCTTGACTAAAATGTAGTTTGATAGTGTTGGATTAATTAAGCCTCCAGCTATTGAGTTGTACACGATAAAACGGCGCTCACCAACGGCATCCGCTTTGATCTTGTGCTCCCCCTGAGTAAGCATCAGGGCTTGCTCGGTATTCGGCTCCAATGTATATGATTTATCATCAATCACAACGGTCACTGCTTGATTCGTTGGATTATCGAGCATAAATGGAATTTCAACAGGTTTGTCAGAGCAAGCAACGGTAAGCAATAAAATTAAGGAAGCAATCAATATTCGAATCATAAAAACACCCTGTAAAAGAAAAACGCCCCGAAGGGCGCAATTGAATAGAAATGTTACTATTTCTATTACTCTTGGTTCTCTCTCGAAGGCTCAGAAACATTCTCAGTCTCCGCCACTTCTTCGGGCTGGGACTCAGGCTTAGGCAATAGCTCTTTAATGGAAAGCTTAATGCGGCCTCGGTTGTCCACGTCAAGACATTTTACCTTCACTTCCTGACCTTCTTGAAGGTAATCCGTCACATTGTTCACACGCTCATGAGCGATTTGTGAAATATGCACCAAACCATCTTTACCTGGAAGGAAGTTAACAAAGGCTCCAAAATCGACGATACGAACCACTTTACCATCGTAAACTGCACCAATTTCGGCCTCAGCGGTGATTTCGCCAATTCGATTTAAAGCCGCTTGTAATGATTCACCATCATCACCATAGACTTTTACCGTACCATCGTCATCGATATCGATTGAGGCACCGGTTTCTTCAGTGATCGAACGAATGGTGGCACCACCTTTTCCAATGATGTCACGAATCTTGTCTGGGTGAATTTTTAGGGTTTCAAAGCGAGGCGCATTGTCTGAAACCGTTTCTCTGGCTCTGTCTATGACCTTATTCATTTCGGCAAGGATGTGCAGCCTGGCAGCCAGCGCTTGTTGTAGCGCAATTTCCATAATCTGCTCATTGATGCCTTCAATTTTGATATCCATTTGCAGCGCAGTAATGCCCTGAGCGGTACCGGCTACTTTGAAGTCCATATCACCTAGGTGATCTTCATCGCCCAGGATGTCAGTTAGAACTGCAAAATTATCACCTTCTTTTACCAGCCCCATCGCAATACCAGCAACAGGTGCTTTAAGAGGTACACCGGCATCCATCAAAGCTAAGCTTGAACCACAAACTGAAGCCATTGAACTTGAACCGTTAGACTCAGTGATTTCACTCACAACGCGGATAGTGTATGGAAAGGCTTCCATATCGGGGAGCACAGCCGCGATACCACGTCTGGCCAAACGCCCGTGACCAATTTCACGACGACCCGTACCACCCATACGACCACACTCGCCCACTGAATACGGAGGGAAGTTGTAGTGCAACATGAAGGGCTCTTTGCGCTCACCTTCTAATGCATCAATTGATTGCGCATCACGAGCATTACCAAGGGTTGCGACTACGATGGCCTGCGTTTCACCACGAGTAAAGAGTGCAGATCCGTGAGCTTTCTCTAAAACGCCCACTTCAACATCGATAGAGCGAACTGTTTTGCCATCACGACCGTCGATACGGGGATTGCCCGCTACAATACTTGAACGCACCACTGACTTTTCTAGTTTACCAAAAGCCGCTTTCACTTCTTCTGCACTGGTTGTTTCGTTGGCGATGCTTTCGACAGCCTTCGCTCTCAAATCAGATAAGGCCGTGTAACGAGCCATTTTATCGGTAATTCGGTAAGCTTCACTAATTGCTTGAGTAAACTGTTCTGAAACCGCAGCAATAAGCGCTTCATTGGCTGGCTCAGGTTGCCAATCCCAACGTGGTTTGCCAGCATCTCTCGCTAGTTCAGCAACCGCTTGAATAATTGCTTGCATTTCTTGGTGAGCGTAAAGAACCGCACCTAACATAATATCTTCAGGTAGCTCATTAGCTTCTGACTCAACCATCAATACCGCATCTTTAGTACCAGCTACCACCATATCCAGCTCTGAGCTTTGTAGCGCGCTGTAGCCTGGGTTGAGAATATAACCATCTTCGATGGTGTAACCCACTCTTGCCGCGCCGATTGGGCCAGCAAAAGGAATTCCTGACACAGCCAGGGCCGCCGAAGTACCGATCATAGCAGCGATATCTGGGTCAACGTCTTTCTCTGAGGACATGACCGTACACACGACCTGTACTTCGTTCATAAAGCCATTGGGGAATAATGGACGAATTGGCCGGTCGATCAATCGAGAAGTCAATGTCTCTTTTTCACTAGGGCGCCCTTCGCGCTTGAAAAAACCACCGGGGATTTTACCCGCAGCATAGGTTTTCTCTTGATAGTGAACCGACAAAGGGAAAAAGTCCTGTCCCGGGCTTGCTTCTTTGGCGCCCACGACGGTACATAATAATTGAGTTTTGCCGATCGTCACCAGTACCGCACCGGTAGCTTGGCGAGCAATACGACCCGTTTCTAAAACGACGGTCTGATTACCGTATTCAAATTTTTTTATAACAGGATTCA
>CAXQRU010000047.1:0-9189 GCA_964226685.1 Polaribacter sp.
AAAATAAAATAATTAAAGGAGACAGATTATGTCAGATCAAGATCTAAAAGACGATTCTTATTGGCAACAAAAACTATCACCTACAGAATATAGCATTTGTCGTCAAAAAGGCACAGAGCCAGCTTTCAGTGGTGAGTATTGGGACATGAAAGATGCCGGTATTTACCTGTGTAAGTGTTGTGCTGAGCCACTGTTTGAATCGGATACAAAATACGATTCTGGTAGCGGTTGGCCAAGTTTTTATCAGCCTGTGAATGAGGCGGCTGTTAGTAATCATTCTGATACCAGTCATGGTATGGTAAGGGTTGAAGTGACCTGTTCTAAATGTGGCTCCCATCTGGGGCATGTATTTGAGGATGGGCCACACCCTACTGGCCTTCGTTACTGCATCAATTCGGCCTCCCTTCAGCATAAGCCCGAACAATGACTGGTTTAGCGTACTTTCATTGGGGTGCGTTGTTGCTCAGTATCATCTCGGCGGTGTTGTTTCGGTATCGCTTATTGCCCGAGCGGATATTATTGGGGCTTGTCGCCGTGGGGTTTATGGCTTTTGTTTTAGTTTCAATCATTGTATTGATTGCTTTGGTTGTGAAGGGTAGTTTTAATGCCTGGTTTGTTGGTTCCTTACTATCAATTGTTGGTGTTGTATTTATGGTCGTTCGAGCCGCTCAGTTACCTGTGGTGAATGATGTATCAACGTCAGCAGATCTTAAATTTAGCTACGCGCAAACTTTAAGAGCCAGTCACCATCACTCCCTTGATGGCGTCAGTAGTCATATTGTTAGCTCTAATCTCATCATGGGCGACCGTTGTCCAGAGCTTTACGCTAAGGCTTTGGGTGTGGGCAAAGCTCTTGGATGGGAGATTACCTATGAGAGTCCAAAGCAAGGAGTTTTTGAGGCTTATGATCGCACCAAGCTGTTAAGATTTGTCGATGATATTGTGGTGAGAGTAAAGTCTGACCAGGCTTGCACCGTTGATATGAGATCGGCTTCGAGGCTTGGAAAAAGTGATTTCGGTGCAAATGCAAAGAGGATTCAACAATTTATGCAGGCATTAGAAAAAGATCAATCGTAGATGGTTTTTTTCTTCCAGCCAGCGTCCTGTTGGAAGGTTTCCCACTCTTTTTCTGTTTTACTGGCATCAGTTTCTCGGCTCTCGGCTTTAATGACTATTTGTGGTTCTTCTTGAGTGATCCTTTGTTCACATTCACTGATTCTTTGGTTGATTTCAGTGATTTGTTCTTTTTGTTCATGCATTACACCATCTTGTAAGATTATTTTTTGGGCCAATTTCAGATAGTGAAGTGCCAATTTATCTTTTTGTGATTGTTGGGCCTGAATCGCGGCTAGGCAGTAATTATCGACGGACATTTGATGGGATAGTAGTTTAAGCATGCTGTTATAATGAGCAAATTGTCTTTTATCGATGCTGCCTTTTCCTGTGAGTTTGATCAAAAAACGAGATAAATAGACGAGGTAGCGTTTGATATCTCCGATTTGCTGAGCGCTTTGCAGAGTCACCCTTCGGTTGTTGATCGATTCACTAAGGGCTTTTTCCATGCCTTCTGAGTAGGTTTTAAATAGATCCATATATTCCATTTTGTTCGTTTCAAGGCGGCTTAGCTGTTGGTAGGTGTCGATCAAACAGCGGTAAATAAGCACAATAATGTCTCTAGGGAGAAAGTGGGGAGGGAAGCCACTAAGCATTTGAGCCAATTCGTGGCCTCTTTTTTCCAGGGCCCTCACTAGTCTGGCTCGTTCACGGTGTCTTTTTTCAATAGTCTGCCTAACAAACATCACACATACCGTGATGCAAGCGATAATGATAAAAGCGCTGACCAAGTAGACCGATGTCATTGACTAACCTATTCAAAAAGCGAAGTCGTATGATAAGTATAGTCGAGTCCCTGGGACCTGCTGAATTTCAACAGTATTGTTGAAAAAGAATGCAAAAAGCTAATTATGCCTTTTCATTGGCCTTGGTCAGAGCTTCTATTCGCGTTTGGCACAGCCCATTAGGAGCAAGTAGCTTAAAAACCCCCAATCTTTCTAAGCTGTTGGCGGCTCCCTCTCCATTTTTGACGACAACGAATAGCTCTCTACCTGCATCCAGTACATCTTTGATGGCATTTTCAATGGCAAGTGAAATGGTGGTATCAATCAAAGGTACATCGGTTAAATCCATCACAACACTTCGATACTGAGCAATGGAGGCGTGTTCTCTGGCAATGGCTTTTGAAACCCCAAAGATCATTGGGCCACTGAGGTAGATCAATAATACTTGCCCGGCAGCCTCATCCAGCAGCGCACGCTCTTCATCGTTTAGAGGAATATTATCATCGGCATCACTGATGGCCTTAACATTTTGTGTTTGAAGCTTGCTCAAGCTTTCAATGGTTAGGATATTGGCGATAAACACCCCAACGCCAACAGCAACGATCAGATCCACAAAAATAGTGAGAATCATAACGCCGTACATAATAATGGTAGATGATGTGGAAATGCGGTGGGCCCGTTTGACGAAGCTCCAATCGAGAATATTGACCCCCACTTTTAAAGCAATTCCGGCTAATACGGCCAGCGGGATGGATTCTGTCAGCTTGGCAGCCCCTAAAACCACAATCAGAAGGATTAAGGCTCTTGTGATGCCCGATAGTGCTGTTTTTGCGCCGGTTTGGATGTTGACCACTGTGCCCATTGTGGCTCCAGCCCCTGGCAAACCACCAAAAAGACCTGACATAAAGTTACCAATCCCTTGTCCAATCAATTCCTTGTCGGATTTGTGTTCATCTCGGGTTAAACTATCTGCAATAACGGACGTCAACAAGGAATCAATACAACCCAATGTGCCTAAAATCATTCCATCAAGGATCATTTTGGTGAGTTGTTCGGAAGTAAATGTAGGGACATTAATATCGGGCAGGCCAAGAGGAATCTCGCCAATTCGTCTTAAGCTGTCTAAGTCAAAAAACCAAATGGAGAACAGGGTGCAGATTACCAATGCAACCAGTTGCGATGGCAGGACTCGACTTAGTTTTTTGGGGATAAAAAATAAGATGGCCAACGTGAGTAGTCCAAAAGCCGTTTCTAGGGGATTGATATTGTTGATTAATGTTGGAAGTTCACCCAGTGTCCCGGTAACGCCACCTTTGGGGCTGGCTTGGCCTAAAAAAGGGGCAATTTGTAGTAGGATCAGGATTACTCCAATACCTGACATGAAGCCAGATATCACGCTATAGGGCATTAGCGTAATGTATTTGCCAAGTTTTAAAGCTCCCAGCAAGATTTGAAATAGCCCGGCGATCATGACCACCGTAAAAGCCATGGCTACTCCATGTTCGGGGTTGCTCGCAATCATAGCGCTCAACACAGCGGTCATCACCACGGTCATTGGCCCTGTGGGCTCCGAAATCAAAGAGGGAGTGCCGCCAAACAAAGACGCAAACAAACCAACCAAAACGGCTCCATACAGGCCTGCTTCCGCGCCAGCACCCGAGGCCACACCAAACGCCAGTGCCAGAGGTAGAGAGACGATTGCCGCTGTGACGCCACCGAACAAATCACCGCGAAGATTGGAGAGGTTGATTGTATTAAAAATCCGCATGCTAAAACCTGGTTGAGACGCAGGCGTATTCTATGGGCTAATGCTCATTGAGACAAGCGATTAACCGGCGGTGAGTTTATGGTAATCATTTGATTCTGTTAAAATCTGCAATTTAAGTGATGAAAAAAGGGACATGTAGTATAATGGTGATAGGTACTACCTAGTAATAAGGTGATTATATGGCAACTTCAGTCAAACTTGATGAACAATTGAGGCAACGAATTCAGCATTTGGCTGATGTTCGTGATAGAAGCCCTCACTGGATCATGAAAGAAGCAATACGGGATTATGTAGAGCGTGAAGAGGCTAAAGAGAGCTTCAAACAAGAGGCGTTGGCTTCCTGGCAAGCCTACCAAGAAACCGGAGCACACCTAACGGGTGATGAGGTGAGAGATTGGTTGAAGGGCTGGGGTACTGATCAAGAAAAAGAATTACCTAGATGCCACGATTAGTTGTTACAGAAGGTGCTGCTAAAGGATTGGAACGTTGTCGCCTGTTTCTAAAAGAGAGAAACCCTCCAGCAATGAATCGAGCAGGAGAGGTCATCGAATATCACCTTTCGCTGCTAGAGTCGAAACCAGAGATTGGTCGCCCACTTGATGATCAGCCCGAATATCGAGAACTGATTATTCCATTTGGCAGCTCTGGCTATGTGGGATTGTATCGTTTTGATAATGTTGAAGATACTGTGTTTTTGTTGGCATTTAGGCATCAAAAAGAAGCGGGTTATTGAACTCAGATCGCAAAAAAAGAAAGATAGCTTTTGGTCAAGATATCGCCCCACAAAAAGGCAATCCAACCTGCAATTGCTAAGTAAGGGCCAAAAGGCATGGGAATATTTTTATCTCGGCCCATAATGATAATGCCAGCAATACCGATCACAGCACCAACAAAAGACGATAGTATGATAATCAGTGGCAGTAGCTGCCAACCCATCCAGGCGCCTAAGGCAGCCAACAGTTTGAAGTCTCCGCGGCCCATACCTTCTTTTTTGGTAACGATTTTAAATAACCAATAGATGCTCCAAAGTGATAAAAAGCCGGCTACAGCGCCCCAAAGGCTATCGATTAAAGGCACATAGGTGTTGATACTGTTGGCAATCAAACCCAGCCAAATCAGAGGTAGGGTAATACTGTCGGGTAATAATTGGGTGTCAACATCAATCATCGTTAAGCAAATCAAAGCCCATAGCAATAACACTGCAAACAGCCCTTGAGCATTAGCGCCAAAGTGCCAAAGCATCAACCACGTGAGGATACCTGTAACAAGCTCAATCATCGGGTAGCGAACACTGTAGGAAGCCTGACAATAGGCGCATTTCCCCTTGAGCAGCAGGTAACTAAGGATGGGAATGTTATGCCAAGGCTTGATGGATTGGTTGCAACTGGAGCAACGTGAGCCAGGTATGGCTAAATTAAAGCGAGCAGGAGCCTTGTGTTCCAACTCCAGAAACTCACAGCATTCTTGCTTATACTCGTTTTCCATCATCTTAGGAAGACGATAGATAACCACATTTAAAAAACTGCCAACAAAGCAGCCAACTAATGCCCCGGTTGTTAAATACAGCCAGGGCGTGTTTGCGAGTGTATTGAGCCATTCTGGCATTAGATGGCTTGGCCTATCATGAATATCGGTAGGTACATGGCGATCATTAAACCGCCAACCAATACACCCAGCACTGACATAATCAATGGCTCAAGCAAAGATGTCAAGCTATCCACCATATTGTCAACGGCATCTTCATAAAACTGAGCGGCTTTGGATAACATATCATCCAAGGCGCCTGATTCCTCCCCAATAGCTGTCATTTGATTAAGAAGAGGGGTGAATAGTTTGGAGCTACGCATTGAAGTGTTCAGTTGCACACCTGAAGATACTTCACTTCTTATATCCATCACTCCCTCTGTGTAAACTCTGTTTCCAGTGGCTCCTGCAACAGAGTCAAGAGCGTCAATCAGCGGTACCCCCGCAGCAAAAGTGGTAGACAGGGTTCTCGCGTATCTAGCCATGATGGAGTTAAACAAAATGGAGCCGACAATGGGTAGTTTGAGAGAGTACTTATCCACCTTTTTTGCAAAAGATTCTGATCGTAACTTCGCTTCTCTAAACAGAAAAAAAGCAGCAATCATAGACAAGATGATCCAAAGCCACCATTTTTGTACAAATTTAGATAAATCTAAAACGAATACTGTAAACGAAGGCAATCCAGCCCCAAAACTAGCGAAGGTCTCGGCAAATTGCGGCACGACTTTTACTAGCAAAATACCCGTAACGACTATAGCAACAACAATTACCGCTATAGGGTAAGTCATAGCTTTTCTGATCTTAGCTTTTGTAGCTTCGGTTTTTTCCTTGTAAATGGCTATCCGGTCCAACATGGTCTCTAGTTTACCGGATTGCTCGCCTGCCTCTACTAAGTTACAAAATAGCTTGTCAAAGTAACGAGGGTGTTTCTTTAGCGCATTAGCGAAGCTGGTTCCAGAAGCAACTTCATCACGAATTTGCATGATCAGTTCACCCAGTGACTTATTATCAGCTCCGTCAGCCACAATTTCAAAACTTTGCACCAATGGCACGCCCGCCTTCATCATGGTTGCCATTTGCCGGGTAAATACGGCAATATCCATAGGTTTGATTTTTTTCTTGCCGCTCAGTAAAGGTTTAGGTTTTTTGCGAATATTTTTAACCATGATGCCTTGTTTGTTTAACTGCGCCTTGACCACGGCAGAGCTTTGGCCAACGGCCTCGCCTTGTATAACCTTACCTTTTTTATCGGTGCCCTTATAAGTGAAGGTTTGAGAGGCTCTGGTTGTTTTTTGTGCTGCCATGGTTTAGTCCTTCGTTACTCGGTTAGCTTCCGCAAGGCTGGTAAGACCCTTGGCCACCTTGCGCAGCGCAGAAATTCGTAAATCGTTAAAGCCTTCCTCCTTGGCTAATTTGGCAATCTCCAGAGAGTTGCCGCCCTCCATTATAAGGCTGGAAATCCGTGGGGTAATGCGAACCACTTCATAAACCCCTACACGGCCTTTGTAACCATTGAGGCATTGGTCACAGCCTATTGGCTTCATTATAGTCCAATCCACCCTGGGTATGCCGATATTCTCCTCGGTTAAGCCCTCAGTGACCATAATGTCATTTGGTAGATCAGTCTCTTTAACAGCGCAATGGCTACATAGGCGCCTCGCTAAGCGTTGGGCAATAATTAAACTGACGGTAGTGGCGACGTTAAAGGCCGGAACGCCCATATTGAGTAAGCGGGTCAAGGTCTCGGGTGCGCTATTCGTATGCAGGGTAGAGAGCACTAAGTGGCCCGTTTGAGCAGCCTTTATGGCAATTTCAGCGGTCTCCAAATCTCGAATCTCCCCTACCATCACAATATCAGGGTCTTGGCGCAAGAACGATCTTAGGGCTTCCGCGAAGGTCAAGCCAACCCTGGCATTTACTTGCACCTGGTTAATGCCCTCCAGGTTAATTTCGACTGGATCTTCGGCGGTAGATATATTGCGCTCTGGCGTGTTGAGAATATTGAGCCCCGTATAAAGTGAGACGGTTTTACCACTACCCGTGGGGCCGGTTACTAAAATCATACCTTGGGGTTGGTGCAAGGTATCTAGATACATTTTTTTTTGCTCTTCTTCATACCCCAGTGCATCAATGCCCAGTTTAGCCGAGCTTGGGTCAAGAATCCGCAGTACAATCTTTTCACCAAATAGTGTAGGCAGCGTATTTACCCGAAAATCAATGGCGCGCCGTGCGGAGATTTTCATTTTAATACGGCCATCTTGGGGTTTGCGCCGCTCAGATAAATCCATTTGAGACATCACTTTTAAGCGAGCCGCCAAGCGTGTTGCTAAGTTAACCGGGGGTTTTTGAACCTCGCTTAAAATGCCGTCAGTTCGAAATCGAATTCGGTAAACTTTCTCATAAGGTTCAAAGTGAATATCTGAAGCCCCGGTTTTAATGGCCTCAAGCAGTACCTTGTTAATGAAGCGGACAACAGGCGCTTCATCTTCTTCGCCAGCAGCAGAGTCTTTTTCTTCCTTCGAATCATTACTAATCTCTAAGTTTTCAAGTGAGTCGTCGTCTAAGCCACCTAAGGCATCACTCAAGTTTTCTTCTGAAGCGTTTAAATAGGCTTCTACTGCCTTCTCAAGCTTATCGGCCTCCACTAAAATACCATCAACGGTTAATCCCGTGCTAAATTTGACGTCATCTAGCGCTTGAATATCGGTTGGGTCATTAATGGCTACAAATAAACGCTTGCCGCGTTTAAAGAGGGGTAGTAAGCGATGTTTCGTAACCAGCTTTTTATCCACCACCTCTCTAGGAATACTATCGGGGTTAATAGTGCTCAAATCAAAAAGTGCACACCCAAACTCATGAGCAGCGACATTGGCCAGTTCCTGGGCACCTATAGCCCCTTGACTCACTAGGTGGTGGACCAAACTGGTATGAGCTGCTTGGCTGTCAGCAATATGCTTTTGCATTTGCTCTTGTTCAAACAACTTGTCTTTAACCAGTTTTAAAGCTAAACCACTTAGGGTTGCATTCATAGAAAAACCTAACAGCAAATTATCTTTATTTATTATAGCCTAGCAGATAACTTATCAAATAAGCGGGGACTTTGTCATCCACTATCTTAAATACAATTTATTTGTGAGCTAACACTCAAAGTCGCCCTTCTAGGGTATATTTTGACAAATTACGTCACTAATTTAGTGTCTGCTTAATGCAAGTGAATTTCTAATTATATGAATCATAATGGTTTTATAATGTGGCATAGAAAATGTATCTTTTTGGATGTATTTTTGCTAACCATCCACACACCGGAGTTTATTTATGAAAAAAGTACAACAAGGTTTTACCTTAATTGAATTAATGATCGTGGTTGCTATCATCGGCATTCTTGCTGCTGTTGCGTTGCCGGCTTATCAAGACTATACCGTCAGGTCTAAAATTACGGAAATTGTTAATATGGCGGGTGCAGGTAAAATAACATTCTTCGAAGAGTATTCATCTGAAGGTCAGCTCCCTGCTGCTGCGCCAGCGGCAGGAACTCCAATTGGTGACTGGCTGGGAACTGTTACCGCTTCTCAGTATACTGCCGCTGCTGCACCCACCTATGCTTTAGCTTCATCTGGTGCACTAACAAATAACCAGGCTCAAGTTACTATTACTCTGGCTAATGTTGGTGGTACGGCTGATGTTGCGGGCACAAATACCGTGGTATTCTACTTCACAGCTGATACTAATGGTATGAATTTAACTTGTGATAGTGGTACAACTGGCACCACAGTTGAATCAAAATACTTGCCTTCGATTTGTAGATAGGTAGTATATAGCTCTAAATTGGGCAAACTCCATAAATGGTTGGAGTTTGCTTTATTTTATAAATTTCTGTTGAACGTCTACTATTAATCAAGCTCTAATAAATTCTTCGTTTTAAGTTTTAATTACTCTTTCGTGATTTGTCTAGTCGTCCCAATTCTTCACTTACAAAGCGGAGTGGAATGACAAAACCAGGACTACGCGGTATACGCATTATTAAATGACAAACCTGATGGAAAAATAATAAAGATTTTT
>CAXQRU010000048.1:0-12604 GCA_964226685.1 Polaribacter sp.
GTAGCATCGTTATTCCTCCAAAACCATAAATAATCTTATATTGATACAAATTTTATTATTTTTTTTGACAGCCTTTTTAGTGTTGATTGTTTTCAAGTGGTTGATTTGAAATAATTTTTTAAGTTGGCATGGTGCTTGATATATGGCTGGTAACATTTAAAAAGAGAGGAATGAAAAGTGATGAATTTGTTGATGATGCCCAACGGGGTTGGTTGCGGGATTGATGGGAGGCTTGGTCAATATATTGATGCTGGTGAACTCGTTACGGTACGGAAGTCATTTTTAAAAGATGAACCAAAGCCTCAAACCAATGATAGCCAGGAGTAAATCATGAAAACGATTTGGACAACAGAATTAATTGTTGCGACGAGTTTGTGTGTTGCGTTGGTGATCATCGTCTTAGGTTTGCTCATTATTATCAGGCGCAAGCAATCCCTCTTGCACCAAAAAGAACTCGTGGAAAACCAACTCAAGACCCAGCTTGAGAATGAGCGGTTATCCGAGCAAAATTTGAAAACACAGTGGCTTGACTGTAAAGATGAGCTAACTGAAGCGCGCGCCGTTCTGGAAGATCTTCGTCAAAAACATTATGACACGATAACACAGTTGGAAGTTGCGCAAGCGGATAGCCGCTCTAAAGATAAACAGCTCGAGGATATTGGTCATCGCTTAACGCTAGCCGACAACGAATTAAAACAGGAGCGAGAGCAGGTGAGCCGCCTCAAGGAAGCGCTTGCCGAGGAGGGTAAAAAGTCTGAATCTTTAAATAGCAAGCTGGAAGAGGCACACAAAAACCTGGATGACCAAAAGCTCAGTCTCGTGGCTGAAAGACAGAGCATGAAACAATTACAAAGCACCTATCAACAGTTAATTAAGGAAAATACTCAATTAAAAACCGAGCAAGACGAGCGTGAAGCCAGTCATGTTCGTGAGCTAGCAACATTTGAAAAACAAAAGGAAAGTTTAGTTGAGCAATTTAAACTGCTCTCGAATGAAATTTTAGATGCAAAAACGAAAGCGCTGCAAGAAAATGGCAAGCTGACACTCAGTTCCGTGATGAGTCCATTCCAGCAGTCTATTGATAGCTTCAAAAAAGAGATTCAAGACATTCATCATCGAGAAACGATTCAGCAGGGTGAGTTGCGTAAAGAACTTGAATCTTTAAAAGCACTTAATCAAAAAATCACGACAGAAGCTCATGAGCTGTCCACCGCCTTACGGGGCCAAAAGAAACTACAGGGTAACTGGGGGGAGTTGGTGCTGGAAAATGTGCTGGATCGTTCTGGTCTGCAATTGGGTAAGGATTATCGACGTGAGGTTCGCGTTAATACTGAAGAGGGATATCGTCGCCCCGACGCGGTTGTCTATTTGCCACAACAAAAACATCTCATCATCGATGCTAAAGTCTCGCTCAATGCTTACACGCGTTATGTGAACGCCGACGATAAATTGAGCGCAGATCAAGCGCTCAAAGACCATGTACAGGCGATAGAAGCCCGTATCAAAGAGCTTGCCAATCGTGATTACTATAAACTCAGTGAGTTTAACTCGCCGGAAATGGTGTTTATGTTTATCCCGATCGAGTCGGCTTTTGTTGAAGCCCTTAAAGCTGATGAAACTCTATTTCAAAAAGCGATTGAAAATAACGTGTTGGTCGCAACCCCAACCACCTTGCTGACCAGCCTCAATATTGTGCGCCAGCTCTGGCGTTATGAGGATCAGAACAAGCACACTGTGGCACTTGCCAATAAGGCTGAGGCGGTCTTTAACAAGCTCAATACCTTTCTTGGTAGCTTCCATAAAGTTAAAAAAGGCTTAGAGGTGGCTGGCCAAGCCTATGGAGAGGCTGAAAAACAGTTGATTAGCGGCAAGGGTAATCTAGTCAAACAGGTCAGTGAATTTAAGGACTTAGCGCCTCGTATAAAAGCGGAATTACCCAGCTATTTTACTGAAAAAGCCAGTTTGGAAATTGATTTCGGTGGCGCTGAAGATCCTGCCAGTCAGGAAAAGCCAGATCAAAAACAATCGAGCTTCGCACTCTAATGCTCTGGTGACGAATCATGTCAAAATTTTCGCAACAGCTTGTTGCGCAAATTGCTCAAATTCATTGGGAGGTTTCGTCACATCGTGCATCCATTAAAAACTATAAATAATCTTATTTTGGTATAATTTTTATTATTTTTTGGCAACCTTTTTAGGTGGTGAGATTTTTCAAGCAATTGATTTTATTTGGATTTTTAAATTGGCATAGTGTTTGATATATGGCTTGTAACATTTAAAAGATAGGGTGTACCCTTGGATTATGACATAGGCTTTCAAAATAAAAATAAAGCCGCCAATCGCGATAATTCTACAAAAAGAGGAATGATGGTGAATAAGACGGATCAGCTCAATTTTCTGAATGAAATACTGACACGAAATAGTTTGACTCAGCCAAATAGTCAGCCGCTATTTCAATATCAGCTCACGGAACACGATTATTGTCGCTTACAGTTGATTTTAGGTGAGTATGCCCAGCCACCTAGCAAAAGCGACTTGGATAAAACCTATTGCGCTTTATTCTGTTTATATGTATCTGAATGGTTTAGGCGAGATTACGTTGGGGGATGGACATGGCAACCTATATGGAATGCCTTGGGCTACAAAATCAGTCAAGCAGATCGAGGTTATGTCGTTTTTACAGGCTTGGCTGAGTATTGGTCTCGACCAGTCAGTCAATATTCCAATGATAGACGTAGTTTGCTCGGCTCCTTATTTCGCGAAGGAGGGCTTCCATTTAGGTTATTGAGTACCGAAGGCAATCGTGTGCAAGAAGTTTTCAAAGGGATATTGAAGAATATTGATAGTTCTGGCTTGCTGGGCCATTCAACTTACGATTTGACTAAGACGCAATTGACTCCTCTACCAGAAGCATTTCACCAGGAAACAACCATAGAATTAGTTGCTGATATGTCAGAAAAATTGGTTCGATTAGTCGATCAGCACCAGCTATCATTCCAAGAAGAACCCGCGCAATATTTAGACTCTCAATGTAAAGATTGGCGCAGATTTTTCCCTATTCCTCTTGATGAGAATGTGGGTACTTTATTTTTAAACAATCTACTATTATCCGCTTCTAAAAATCGAGTCAAGCGACATCAATTAGAGCCGATTTCATGTACGCATACTCAATGTGATTCCCAAGCTTTGGACTTCAACGCTTACCTTGAACTTTCTGAATCAATTAAGCTTCCGGTTAACAGAGATCAGCTAACGAATGGAAGGGTTGAGCTTTACGTCTGTGAAGGCTTAAATCCGGTGGCTAACTTGGGTGTTGCCTATATTCGTTTTGAAGGCTCCATTGCTATTATGTCCCCTAGGTTGCGTGCGTGTGAGTTCAAACGGGGCGAAATCGAAAAAAGTCTCTGGGTCGTTATTAAGCATGCTGGTCAAACGATTCATCAAATAGAGGTGCCCAATAGTGAGATAGATATCTCCACCATGCCAATTGGACTGACCATAAAAGATAATGGTTGGCAATATTGTGGAAAAGGTAGCTTTAGCAAACAGTCGGAAAAGATTAAGGCTATTTTGCCGAAAGGTGCAGAGTATAATGCCTCTGATGCAATAGTAAGCGAAAGCGGGTATGTTGCCGATTACACGTTCGTGTGTTTCTCTGGCCTGCTTGTTATTGATGTAGCAGGGGATCGATATCGAATCAGTAATACATCGGATGTTGGCTTCAGTGAATTGGTAAAAATAACGGGAAACACTTCACCGTTCAAAACAAAAAGTGGTCAGCCAATTTATCTTGGCTTTCCAAAAATAGAAAGCCATTATAACCAAGCACAATTATGGGTTTCTGATATGCGTCATTCACCCAGTGAGCCTTCTGTTTTGGGGCTTGGTTACCAGACTATTAAGCTGAAGGATAGTGATGGAACCACCTTATTTCAAAAACGTATTGCTGTGTTGCCAGAGGATTTCATGGTTAGGTTAATTCCTGGTTCTAGTCCAGAAGAGGGAACAGTCCAGCTATCTTCAGTTAAAAAGTTCATTACCAGTATAGAGCCACAGGAGGGGTTGTCGTTTAAGCAGATAAAAGCCGATAATCAAAAATCTTTTCGACTTAGAGCCGAAGGCAGCCCACCGTCGAGTGTATTGGTATGGGTGTATGCCAACTTGGAGGCTGAGCCTATATCATTGTTGCTACCTTATCCTGCTCGGGGCGTTATGGCTTTCGATAAAGATAATCATAATCTTCCTCGAGAGCTCATTCTGGATGACTTATTGGGAAGTCGGTTGGTTCTTTACCCAAAAGCAAATGGTTCACAAGATTATTTTCTGGAGTTAATATCAAATGCTGGTAGTGCGCGCTTTGAATGGGGTTATCGTGTTTCTGAAGCACCTCTTGAGATTAGTTTGTATGAGCTAAGAGGGTATATTCGTGAACTTTTTTCCATAAACCCAGATGACCTTGATGCAACAGTCAAGATCCGTATTGGTGTTGACGCACATACTCGGACTTTTATTGTTAAGCGCTATGCCTGTGAGACAATTTCCGATGAATGGAGTATCGGGATTGTTTCGCATTATCGTCATGAGAGTGTGGCTCCCATTCCTGTGGTTATGGATTTATCGGATCCGAAATCCAGGCCGCGCTCATTAGAAGTGTTTGAGTCAGAAGGTGTTCAAACCGGGTACTATAAACAAGTCAATCCTGGTAAAACTGCAAAATTAATATTGCCCTCTCCAGAAAGTCCAATACATTTTAGAGCACGACTAATTCCTGCAGAAACAGAAATGAATGCTTTTTGTAATCTCAAATCTTTGTATACAGCCGTTACCTATTTTCACCCAATAGAAAATCCTGATGCAATCCAGACGGTGATTGATGATATGGCCAAAGACTTTGATCATTCTGGTTGGCAGTATTTATATGACCTCTTTCAAAACTATCAATATCTGCCATTGACCACTTTTCAAGTCTGGAGAGACATCGCCAAAAATAGCGCTGCGTTAGCCTTGCTCGCCTTTAGGTTGGAAAATTCTGTATCAATAATTGATCGGCTTCGGGAAGAGTTTAATGTGTTGTGGGAATGGATTCCTATGAATATTTGGCACAATGCCTTTAATCAATTCGAAACCCATTGGAATCGCTTTAGCTTGCCTGATGAGGCAAAAAAAACGATCATCAAGAATAAGTTTTTTCAGCTTTCAAAATGTATTACTTTATTTCAGGAAGAGCTTGAACATCAAATTTTGGGAACGCCATCTTCTTTAGTCGTGCCACCTAGTGTTGCTATGAGTCCTGTGGTGGCTGGTTGGTATCAGGAGCTAATGCGCACACATCAAGATAATAATCGATGGCCAACAGAGTATTCTTCTGAGTTATTTACGTGGTACGAAAATCATAAAGAGGATAGTGTCAAAATCAATGTGTGCCGTGGCTACCAAAAATCAGTTGTCTTTTTACCAATGTTTGCGGCGGCGGTTGTGTCCGGTCAAGCCCAGATGGCAGATATTTTTGAAGATAATCCAAAAAATCGCTTTGCTATTCGAAAGATAGCCGAGTTTGATAGGCAGTGGTTTCTTCCTGTTTATCAATATTGTTTAGAGACTTATAATTCGAAAGGTTAAATATGAAAGCTTACTTTAGTGCGTTAAAAACCCAAGCCAATAATAGAGCCAAGGAATCTACTCTCAGTATCCTCGGTATCTCAAACCCTTCTCTTAGGGATCATTTGAGTAAATTAATGAACAGTAAAGAGCCGTTTGTCAACGGTCCTGTATTCGAGCAGATGTTTGGCTGGGAACAATCTGACTTTACAATGCGGAATTTGATTTCAAAAGGAGTTTTAACGCAAGAGCTTGTTACTGCGTTAGACTCAAAGGAAAATGGTCGCTATGCCTTTAAATCTCATTGGAAACCGTTCAAGCATCAATTAACCGCTTGGGAGGATCTCCTAGCTGTTACACCTCAATCTAGAGTGATCACTAGTGGAACTGGGTCTGGAAAAACAGAATGTTTTATGGTGCCTGTTTTACAAGATCTTTTACGACTGAGAGAAAAAAATAAGAGCAGTGATGTTGGTGTTCATGCTTTATTCTTGTATCCCCTTAATGCCCTGATTAATTCACAAAAGGAACGATTGAATGCATGGACAAAGCATTTTAAAGGGGATATTCGTTTTTGCTTATTTAACGGAAATACACCGAATGAACCATCGGGAAGAATCAGTCAGATTCAGAAAGATAATCCTCAAGAAGTTCTCTCACGAAAATCGATGAGGGATAAACCCGCCCAGATACTAGTCACTAACGGAACAATGCTTGAATATATGTTGGTCAGGCAGGCGGATGCACCTATTATAGAGCAATCTAAAGGAAAATTGCGCTGGATTGTCTTAGATGAAGCTCACACTTACGTAGGTTCGCAAGCAGCAGAATTGGCGCTGCAGCTTCGTCGGGTGCTCCAGGCATTTGATGTGGATGCCAAAGATGTACGCTTTGTGGCCACTTCAGCAACCATTGCCGGTGATGATGCAGAAAATCAGCTAGCTCAATATCTATCGAATTTGGCTGGTATCGATGTTTCTCAAATTAAGGTCATCGGTGGAAAACGAGACGTGCCAAAAATTGAAAAGCTCAACGGCATCAACTTGTCTTTAGACGACTTAGAAAGCATCGATCAGGGGGTTGAAGTTTCCTCTTTACGGTTTTCTGCGCTGAGCTCTTCTCCCTTAGCGATTGCGATTCGAGATTCGCTAACAAAAAATGCAACACCCTCTACCTCGGATAAATTACTCAAAAAACTCAGTGAATATAAACTTGATGAGTCAACTTTGTATCGATGGCTTGACCTTTGTACGTTTACTAAACATGATGAAGATTCTGAGTCGTTCTTGAAACTTAGAGCCCACTACTTTCAACGGATGCTTCAAGGGTTGTGGTGTTGCATCGACCCGGAGTGTTCTGCTAAAGCCGGTACACCTCTATCTGAAGGCTGGCCTTTTGGTTATGTGTCGACGGTACATCGACAAGCCTGTGATTGCGGTGCTCCGGTTTTAGAGCTTGCTTTCTGTCAAGAATGCACGGAGCCACATTTGCTGGGGGCTGCCATTAATAACGGCAAAACACTCGTGCAATGGAATAATAAGGTATCGGACGAATTTTCGCTTTTGGATGAAAGTGAACGTGACCCAGACAATGAGCGTGAAGATATCCCTAGCATTACCTCGAATACCTCGATGGTATTTTCTCGAGTTGTGAGTATGGAGAATCAATATGTAGACACAAGTGTTTCGAGGTCAGGAGAGCTGGCGAGTTTTGATCCCGATGCGATTAGCATAGCCCAGTTTAATGGAGAAGATCCGTGCTGCAGTGCCTGTGGATTAACAGGCAGTCGAATGAACTCTAGCCCTTTTCGACGAGCTTTACTTGGCGCCCCTTTTTATAGCGCCAATGCTGTACCAACATTATTGGAGTATTGCCCTGATATCGAGCCTTATACAGAAGAAGGCAAATCCATTAAACTTGGCCCCAACGATCTTCCTGGAAGAGGGCGACGACTCATCACGTTCACAGATAGCCGGCAAGGGACGGCTCGCATGTCAATTCGTATGCAGCAGGAAGCTGAGCGATCTAGATTGCGTGGTCTTGTTGTTAAGTATCTTAAAAAAGCTATTGAGTATAAGGCTGTCATTGACAGAGAACTTGAAAGTCGTGTTAAGGATTACATCATCTTACCTGATGAAACACTTAACGATATTATTAAGAGCTTTAAAGCAAATAACCCTGAAATGGCTAAAGATTTACAGATTTATCTGGATCACAAGGCAAACAGCCAGAAACAGGCGCATCCGATCAGTATTTCCTGGCATGAACTCGCCAGAAAAATTTCAGCCGATCAAGACGTTCAACACTCGATGCTTTCAGAGAATAAACGACTTTCCCCAGAAATCTTTGATCAGTCGGATGGCTCATTAAAGCTCGCAAACATGCTATTAACTCGAGAGTTTGCAAGGCGCCCAAGACGACAAAATAGTTTGGAAACACAAGGTCTGGTAAAAATAGTTTACCCGGCACTGAATGCAGTCGAATATTCTCCTGAAAAGTGGCCTTTTAGCTTGCATGATTGGCGCGATTTTTTGAAGGTTACCATTGATTTTTATATTCGCGAAAATAGTTTCACGAATATTAAGGGTGATTGGTCTAAATGGATTGGTATGCACTTTTATCCTAAAACCTTGTTGTCACCCGATTCGACCGACGGAGAAACTACTCGAACCAGAATGTGGCCTCAAATAAAAGAAAAAAAAGAGGATCAGAAGAAAATAATAAGGCTTCTATCGGCAATAGCAGAAATTGATTTGACCACGGCTTATGGAGTCGATTTGGTTAACGATTGGTTAAAAGCGGCTTGGCATGACTTGGTAAAGGGCGCTATCTTAAGCGCAGAGGCACGAGACAATCTTTACAGCTTAAATATCGATTCGATTAGTTTTTCTCTAATGAATGAGGCATTTATTTGTCCTATCACTAATAAATTGTTAGATGTCACCTTTAGAGGAGTAACACCCTATTTTCCTAAAGGATCAAATCCTAATGATTATAGATGTGAAAAAATCACACTTCCTCCGATTTGGGATTATGAGGGAGACGGAGCTGATTATACTGATAACGTAGAGAGCATTCGAAAAAAAATTAACCTATCTAAGGAAGTTGATTGTCTTAGAATGCGAAATTTATGGACAGATATCAATGATCGTGCTGTGGAAGGTGGGTTTTATTACGCCACAGCGGAACATTCTGCCCAACAATCGTCAGATCGACTAAAAAAATATGAAAAAAACTTTAAGCAAGGAAGAAAAAATGTATTAAATTGTTCTACTACCATGGAGATGGGCGTTGATATTGGTGGAATTGCTGCGGTGGTTATGAATAATGTCCCGCCGCATCCTGCTAATTATTTGCAGCGAGCGGGACGAGCGGGTCGCTCGCAAGAGTCCCGTGCGCTTGGATTTACGCTCTGCAAAGGTAATCCTCACGATATGCAGGTTTTTGATGACCCTGAGTGGGCATTTAAAACAAAGATTCCTGCTCCTAATGTTGAGTTTAGTTCGGAGAAGCTTGTTCAGCGTCATGTCAATTCCTTATTGCTCGCACGTTTTTTAAATGATGTAATTGGGCGCACTGAAAAGGAAAAAACAAATCTTTCTCTAGAGTGGTTTTATTTCCCAATAGACGGCTCGATAGCCAACCGTTTTGTTGCTTGGTTACGATAACTTCCTAAAAACTATCATGTTTACGTCCGTAATTTAATTCGTGGCACGGGGTTAGATAAGGCTTCTATTCAGACGTTATCTCAAAACGCAGCGGACAAGATTTCAAATCTTGCTAATGAATGGCGTGATGAGTTTCATTATATAGAGCAAGAATTGCACTCTTTGGAAGAGGACAGTCCTTATAAACATAAGTTACAAATGGAGAGGTCACGTCTTTGCCGAGAATATCTTCTTAAAAGCCTTGCTACGAAGGGGTTTTTACCTGGTTATGGCTTTCCAACCGATGTGGTTTCTATTGATACTTATAACGTTGTAGACTACCGAAATAAGAAGTACTTTAAAAACGACAGTAGTGACCGTGAAGATAACTCTGCATTTATACGCGGTAAAGCATCAAGAAATCTTGCTGTTGCCATTCGTGAGTATGCACCCGGTACCGATATTGCCATTGATGGTAGAGTGTTTCGCTCGGCTGGAATCGCTCTGAATTGGCAAAAAGTACACCAACCGGGTGCCATTGAAGAGCAGAAGTTCGACTTAGCATGGCGTTGTGACAAGTGTGGTCAGACTGGATACGAAGAAAATTTACAAAATAAGCAGAACGAAGACTTGTTTTGTACAAACATCTTGTGTGAATCAAGTATCCCCGATAACGATGAATGCAGAAGAAAAGTCATCCGGCCTACTGGTTTTACTGTGGATTTTTATGCGGACGCATCTAACAACATTGTTCATCAAAGTTATGTTCCTGTTCAGCCCGCATGGGTTAGTGCTAAGGGTAAACCTAGGCCTCTCCCGGTGAATGGCCTAGGTTACTTTATTAATGATCGTAACGGTATTGTATTTCAACATAGCTCGGGTTTACATGGGGCTGGGTATGCCATTTGTCTTTCATGTGGTAGAGCGGAGTCAATGACTGCTACAGGGTTTCCTAAGGCCCTGAGTCTTGAGAGTGTCCACAAGGCTCCCCGACCTAGTAAGTTTGACCGGGGTGCTGGTGGTGAGCAAGAGGACTGCCAAGGAGGGTCTAAATTACTCAACAACATTCACATTGGAGCCCATCTTCACACAGATGTTTTTGAGTTGGCTTTTCGAAATCCCAGTACGGGAGAATTTTTAACTCCAACATCCGATGGCAAAGGTCGAATGATTGCGACGACTTTGGCTGTCGCACTGCGTGCGGCTCTTGCCAGTGTATTGGGCATTGCTAATAATGAGCTTGAGTTTTCGGTTCGACAAGCGCTCGTTCAAAACTCTCAACAAGCTTACATGTTGCAATTATTTGATGCAATCAGTGGTGGTGCAGGGTTTGCGTCTTCTGCCCCTGTACATATTCTTAATATTCTTTCTGGTATGGTTGATATTTTACACTGTGAATGTGAAGCCTATTGCCCCAAATGTTTGTTGGAAACGGATACAAGACATGATGCGGATTTATTGAATAGACAATATGCCTTGGAATGGCTCGGTGATGAATTTAAATCTATTTTGAGAATCCCTAAAATTTGGTCGGAATTGTTAGAAAATCCTGAATACAGCCCATTCACAATAGAGCAGGTCTTAACGGAAGCATGTGGAAGAACATCGCCAAAAGAAGTCATTTTTGTGATTTCTAGTAATCTGGAATATTGGGATACTTCCTTTGCTCCATTGCAGTATCGAATTCATCACCTATTGTCTAAGGGAATTAAAGTAACGATGCTTTTTAGTGGAAAAGGCGAGCTTAGAGAAGAATTGAAAATCCTTCTAGCTAAACTTAATGATATTGGTGTAACTATAGGTGTTGCCAATGTTAATAAGCCGATTGTCGCACAAATAATAAGTAATAATCAGTGTTTAACTATTGCGAGTAATGACGAAGATTGTCGTGTTTTAGGTGAGAAATGGCTGGAAAGCGAAGAGATTACGGTCATCACGTATGGTGAAGATGAAATTCAATATGAAATATTTGATGTCAAGGATGATGTTAGTGCTAAGGTGGCTATTGATACTTTTTTTCTTGAAATGGATAAGGACTTAAATGGAAGTTTATCTGATTTCGGTATAAATTTTTGGAAAAAGATATACTTGTTAGGCTCAGAAGTGTCTGAATTAATGACTGGCCATCAATTACAGGAGGTTACTTACTCTGATCGTTATCTCCAGTCACCAGAGTCTGTACTTTTAATGTCTGAAGTTTTAGCCGTGTTAGGATCGCAAAAACCAAATAAGATTACGATTGAAACGTGTTTCAGAGCTAATGATAGAAGTTCTTCCATTATTTCTCATAACTGGTCTTTGTCACATGACTTTGAGAACATTTTAGCTAGATGGGTTGAGCGTAGATCAACAGTAAAACCATTCATTCGTATTGAACCTGAACTCAGGAATGTTGCGCATCGAAGGATGATGAGTTTGAAATTTTCGTCAGGGAAAGAAATCAAGATTTATCTGGATCAGGGGTTTGGGTATTGGAAGTTACATTGTTCTAGAGGTGCCCATCGGTTCTCTTTTCAATCAGATTTAGGAACCCAAATTATTGACATGCAGCGTGCATCTCAGCATTCGGAGGTGATTAATAGTAGCAGTGACTGGAAAACACCTATCACTATAAGCTTATCTTAAGCTTTCCTTGTCTATTCTGGTTATGTCGTCCTTCCAGTTTGTGCACTGGTGGTTAACCTATCGTCCAAAGCTTCTATGGAGAGAGGCTTTCATCTTATTACTCAGCCCACAATCGCGGCGTATTACAAGCCAGTCCAAACAGCGTAACAGATGACGGCAAGGTATCCTCTAAAATCGCCTCCACAATATCAGGTGCCAGGCAGGTGAGGTTTAGCATGCGGCTGACATAGCTGCGATCAATGTTTTCTGTGTCGGCGATATCGGTGAGTGACTGTGCTTGTCCGCTTTCTAGCCGGCGTAACCACTGATGTCCTTGTGCGAGTGCGCGTTGCAGGGCAGTGGGGGGCCGTTGTCTTTTGCTGTTCTCAGGGGCGTTTGTTGAGCGTATTTGCTGGCGCCCACTGCGACGAGTGATTGTGAGGGGTAGGGCGATTGTGAGTGCTCCTTGGCTATCTTCAATGATATCGATATTGTGGGTGTTGAGTGTGACGTTCATGCTTGGGTCTCCTGAATAGGTTGCGTGACTTCAAAGGCGAGTGCCTCAATGCCGTTGGGGTGTAGTCGAATATCCACTTGGTTCGGATAAATAATGATCTTCTCGATTAATAGTAAGCGCCAAATCAACTCCATAGTTGATTAGTTATTAATTGAGTGAATCACCTAATCGCCAAGGCAGTAAGTTTTCAACCGCCTCAAGTGTCTGCGCATTGGGCAGTTCATCAAAGACTCTCTTT
>CAXQRU010000049.1:0-4511 GCA_964226685.1 Polaribacter sp.
CTACACGACGCTCTTCCGATCTGCTTTATCGTATTTTTTATCAAAATCCTTTTGCAAAGTAATTTCTTGTTCCTTTTTGGACGCCAAAGTAACATTTAAGTCTTTTACAAAGAACCAGTAAGTCCCCCCAATAATCAGGGCCACCGCCAACAACCAGAAAAAAGCCCTACCCGCTAACGGCCAAACACCAATCCGATCCCAGTTTAGGTCGCCAATGTCGAGGTTGCGCAAGTCTTCAAGGGTATTTTGTAAGGACATATCAAGAGTCCTCCTTCAGTTCATTCGGATCATCGAGCTCAACGGTCAATTCGAAGGAATAAGCACCGAGGCCATACTTCTCTTCCAATACCATTTTTTTCAAGCCTGAATTTTTGTACCAAATGGATTCATCCAACTGACGCATAAACTCAGCGACTACCTTACGAGAGCTAGCAACCCCCTCAAGATTCAACACCTGTCCATCACGAGCCATTTTTTTGAGAAACACGCCCGTGGGCACTGCATCAACCATTTCATCAAAATAAGCAACGATGTTATAGCGCTTACTTTCTAGGTTTTGAATCACATCCAAACGAGCCAGAGCAGCTGTCTTTGCCTGTTCAAGCATAGCAATCTCTTTGATATCATCATCGAGCTTCTTGATTGCTGCCGTATACTTTGCATTTCGCACGTCTTGGTTTTTGATTGCCGCATTGACCCAACTGACCCAACCAAAACTCACAGCGGCGGCAATTAAGCAAACAACCATCAATGCCAAGAAAAATTGCTTTTTCTTTTCCTGACGATATTCATCGCGCCAAGGCAATAAATTAATACGAGCCATTATTCAAACCCCCTCATCGCCAAACCAGTCGCAATCATTAATCCAGGCGCATCGTTGGTCAGCAAGCCCGATTTAACGTTGGACGCTTTGCTCATGCCACCAAAGGGGTTAGCCACCATTACCGGGGTGCCCAAACGCTCTTCAACCAATCTCGATAAACCATCTAATGAAGCAACGCCACCGGCGAAAACAATTCGATCAATTTCGTTGTATTTACTGGATGAAAAAAAGAACTGTAGAGATCGGGTGATTTGCTGGACTACCGAGTCTTTAAATGGGTCTAAAACCTCGGTCTCATAATCTTGTGGAAGGCCACCTTGAAGCTTGTTAGCCTCTGCCTCTTCATAAGAGACGCCGTACCGGCGCTGTATTTCTTCGGTTAGCTGACGCCCACCAAATAATTGTTCGCGGGTGTAAATCGTCTGACGGTCCACCAAAACACTCAAGGTTGTCATGGTCGCGCCCATATCGACTACCGCCACCACCCGATCATCCTGTTCCTCAAACTGTTCAGACACCAAGCCAAACGCTCTCTCAATCGCGTAGGCTTCAACATCGATAATTTTGGGTATCAAACCCGCCTCTTCGAGGACGGCTGCTCTTTGCTCAACATTCTCTCTTCGACATGCCGCTAAGAGAACCTTGACTTGATCTGGGGATTCACCAGGGCCAATCACTTCAAAATCGATAGACACTTCCTCAAGGGGATAGGGAATGTACTTATCAGCCTCCATGGTGATCATCGACTCCATCGCATCATCATTGCTACCTGCAGGCAAATCGATCACTTTGGTAATCACCGAAGAACCCGCAACGGCAAGAGCGGCATCTTTGAGTTTGCTGCGTGACTGTTGCACAGCAGCTTTGATGGTGCTGGCTACCGCGCTCACATCATTGATGGTGTTTTCAACAACAGCATTGGGGGGAAGATCGCGTTTTGCATAGTGCTCAACACGATACCGATCGCCATGCCGACCAAGCTCTAACACTTTCACAGTGGTCGAGCTGACATCTATCCCAAGGATAGGTTTCGATTTTTGTTCAAATAGGCCCATAATATTATTCTATATTTATCTACGAGACAGATGTTCATGTTATAGCACTTCAATTGTAGTGCACAACAACACAAACGTATGTTTTATGTAGAAATCACGTATAATCCCGACTGAACATTCACCGGGTACCCATTTACCCTCTAATTGCTGTACAAAAGATGAGCATTTTAAAACACATCATAACTTTTTTATTCTGGCTATCCGTTGCCACAATTGCTGGCATAGCTGCGACTGGTGCCGGCGTCTTTCTTTATTTTAGCCCAAATTTGCCAGGTGTCGATGAGTTCCAGAAGATAGAGCTACAAACACCGCTTCGCATTTATTCAAATGACGGCAAACTCATCGGCGAGTTTGGCGGCGTCCGCCGCGATCCTATCGACTACGACGACATCCCCAAGGCAATGATCAATGCGGTCATTGCGATCGAGGATGATGAATTCTATGCACATAATGGCGTAGATATCAAAGGATTACTGAGAGCTGCTTATCAATTAATCAGTTCGGGCAAAATAAAATCAGGTGGAAGTACGATTACTATGCAAGTTGCTCGAGGAGTGTTCCTTAGCAACGAACAAAAGTTTTCTCGAAAACTGACTGAAATTTTGCTGGCACTAAAAATTGAGAGGGAAATCACAAAAAATGAAATTATTACCCTCTACCTGAACAAAATTTTTCTTGGAAATAATGCCTACGGCATCAAAGCCGCCGCCCAAGTGTATTATGGCAAACCGATTGAAGAGCTAACTCTGGCTCAGTATGCAATGATTGCCGGCCTACCTAAAGCGCCTTCAACCAACAACCCTCTTAGCAACCCGGAAAAGGCTCTTAGCCGCAGAAATAGCGTACTAAATCGCATGCTTGAAAAAGAGTTCATTACCAAGGAAGAGCATGCTGAAGCCATAAATCAACCGATTACGGCTAGGTATCACGGGCAAGCTTTGGATCTAAATGCCGCTTATGTGGCCGAAATGGCACGAATTATAGCCTTCGAAAAAGTCTTTAAAGAAGATGAATCGCTATACACAGGCGGTTATGAGATCCACACCACGATTGACTCGACACTTCAAGACCGAGCCCAAAATGCCCTAGCCAATGGCTTAATGGAATACGACTCTAGACATGGTTATCGAGGCCCAGAGACCAGTCTTGCCCAGCAAGATAAAGCCACTTGGTTACAAAGCTTAAAAGGAATGCAGAAATATGGCCCTTTGCTCCCCGCTGTAGTGGTCAGTACAACCGACCAAAGTGCAACGGTCATGCTTGCAAACGAAACTAAAGTATCCATTGACTGGGACAATGGCATCAAACAAGCTCGCCCTTACAAAGATGAAAATAATGTTGGTAAATCCCCCAGCAAAGTAACCGATGTCATCAATACTGGCGATGTAATTCGAATTGTCAAAAAAGAAGATCAATGGCATTTAAGCCAAATACCCGCAATCAGTGGTGCGCTCGCCTCAATTGATCCCGATACCGGCGCCATTATTGCGTTAAGTGGAGGCTTTGACTTCAGCTACTCTCCCCTTAATCGAGCCGATCAAGCCAGCAGGCTTCCCGGCTCAAATTTCAAGCCATTTATTTATGCAATAGGGCTGCGCAAAGGACTCACTCCAGCCACTGTTTTTAACGATTCGGCTGTCGTTCTTGAAGACCCCAGCCTACCTGAAGACTGGCGCCCTGGTAATTCCGATGGCAAATTCACTGGCCCAACGCGACTGAGAAAGGCTCTGTACCTATCCAAAAACTTAGTCTCCATTCGCCTTCTCAAGGAAATAGGTATTGATTATGCCGCTGATCAATTGCCTATCTTTGGAGTGAAAACCGACGATTTACCCAGAAACTTATCCATGGTGCTAGGCACTCACTCGATGACCCCCTTAGAAGTGGCTAGAGGCTATGCGGTTTTCGCTAATGGCGGCTACCTTGTTGAACCCTTTGTGGTTAAATCGATTGTCAGCCGCAAAGGTGAGGTCATTTATGAAACCTCTCCCAAAGCCACACCCGATGCCGAAGAGATTCCTATGGTGGTATACAACTCCTCTATTGAGCATGAACCCTCAGAACTCACTGAACGCAAGTTAACATTGCAAAAAGCCAATCAAACGCTGGATAGCAAAACCACCTTCCTCATGAGTTCCATGCTAAGCGATGTCATCAATCGTGGTACCGCCACCAAAGCACGCTCACTGAAAAGAGAGGATATTGCCGGCAAAACGGGAACAACTAACGGCCCTACCGACGCCTGGTTTTCTGGCTTTCAGCGCAAAGTCGTCACCAGCGTTTGGGTTGGCTTTGATCAGCCCGCCGATTTAGGTAGACGCGAGTTCGGAGGCACTGCCGCATTGCCAATTTGGATTGACTACATGGAACTGGCTCTAAAAGATATCCCTCAAATGCCATTTAATCCACCTGCCGGCATCACTCGAGCTAAAATTGATCCTGACACAGGCATGAGAACTCGGGGCAATGGTATTTGGGAATATTTTACATCCGATAATGTGCCCCCCTTTCAAACGAACAGCAGTACTACTAAGACTGGCACAGTCACCAACCAAGAAATTTTCTAAGAGCAAAGCCCCCAATGGGGGCTTTGCTCAACTTTATCTTAACAGATCGGAAGAGCACACGTCTGA
>CAXQRU010000050.1:0-3465 GCA_964226685.1 Polaribacter sp.
CACCGAATGATAGAGCCTTTTGAAGGCAACCAAATTCGTACCAACGAGAAAGGCGAGCGGCTGATCTCTTATGGTACCTCAAGCTATGGTTACGATGTTCGCTGCGCGGATGAGTTTAAGATCTTCACCAATGTGCACTCCGCGATCGTCGACCCTAAAAACTTCGATGACAATAGCTTTGTCGATGTCAAAAGCGATGTCTGCATCATCCCGCCCAACTCCTTTGCCTTGGCCAGAACGGTGGAGTACTTCCGCATACCACGTAATGTGTTAACGGTGTGTTTGGGTAAATCCACCTACGCGCGCTGTGGCATTATCGTGAACGTGACACCGCTAGAGCCAGAGTGGGAAGGGCATGTGACCCTAGAGTTTTCAAATACGACGCCGCTGCCTGCTAAAATCTACGCCAATGAGGGTGTGGCTCAGATGTTATTTTTTGAATCTGACGAAGTGTGCGATGTGTCTTATAAAGATCGAGGCGGGAAGTACCAAGGGCAGACGGGCGTGACGTTGCCGCAGACTTGATGGTTTTGATTTAAACAATTCCTAATTAGAAGCTGTGAGGCAGTATGATAGTCACCGCTAAGCATCATCTCATTGCATTAGTGGATATATCCTTGGAATATCGGGTGTTTTGGTTAAAATGATGCAAAGCATTGAACCCAATTATAAGCAATATTGGGTTTATTGCTTTAATGGTCGGACTCTATTTGGGAGGGATACTAAATGCTTGGTGGGCTAATAGACGGGTCATAAAACGTAACGAAATAGTTACAGATAGGCAAAAGCGCTCATGTATTCTCTCATATTGAGTTACAGCCTTTGTATGGCCTGTATTGATATTTATCTTTCTGCTTATTGAGTATTTTAAAAGTGTTTAAAATTAACTGATACTCATAGTTTTGGTCACAGAATCATAACCATAACCACAAAGAAGGTGCGCCTAAAGCAGTGATGTGATAGTAAGGGGTATCTTCTATGGAGATTAAGTTTTTGCGAGCTTTGGTCATGGTGGCTTCCTTGCATTAGGTTTTATGGTGACAGGTAAAATCTGTCAATGATTGAGTGCTTGTCCCCGATGGCTTGCTTTTGGGGTTGTTGAGCATATCTCAAAACTTCACTACGGAAAAACTGCATTTTACAAAAACGTTAGATTATATGAGTTACATTTTCGATAACAAATATGTATTGAGAAGCCGCGATGAATGGAAGAAGTTTCTTGATAATCTATTGCAAGAACTTTCTGATCATCTTGGATTAGAGCTTAATAAGTGCTCTTATTTCGTTGAAGAGCAATCGGAGGGTGATACTTGCTACGGATGCCATATCGATTTTCGCGCTACTCTTTCTGAAGAGTTGAATTTAGAACTTTGCGGAATTCTATGTTTTACAGTTAATTGGGGGGAGAGAGCGCATGCTGGTGCCTTCTTACTTTATTACCAAGAAGGTGAGCGGCTGTGTCCAAAAGCAGATGATGAATACGTCGCATATATGCCAAGGGAGCTTAGTGGCTGGGGGCGTGCAAGTCTCGAGCTTGGTGAAGCTGGAGAATGGTCTAGCTATACAACCATGAAGAGGTGGGAGTGAGAGCATCTAACGAATAAAAACATCAAGGACAGGTACCGCGAAAAGCAAATAGACACTTTGTTCCTTGATCCGTGGTCGTTAAAAATTTCAAAATATCAATTTGGCCTTATTGGGTTGCAATATGCATTAAATGATCAATGCTTGATAACATAGCGAATTTTAGGCAATAGCTGGCCACCTTATTCACGAATAAGGTAAAAAGTATTTTGACATAAAACAGTTATCTGCTATTGGTGGCGAAGCTTCTTTTTTGCTTCTGCCGCTGAGGTGAAAAGCATTTCGAATACAGTTGTTCAAACCGCTGACTATTGATAAGCCAGTGTTGTGTGTCGATGATTAATCGCTCTAAAATGGGTGACTGATTGTGATCTATAAAACCTGATTTATCCTCTCGAATAATTCGCCCCGTCCAACCGACGAGTTGAAGATAATCTTTGAAATAAAAAGGAATCCCCGTTTGAATCTCATCTCGGCTACCTTCGTTAAAGTGCAATAAGGGTTTTAAAGGGCAATCAAAGCGAAATAATTCTTTGTTGGTTAAAGCCTGGCTAACGGAGTCGGCAAGATCAAAGGAGGGGCTTGTGCGCTCTTTGATGCTGGTATGGTCAGAGGCTTCTGGCGTGTCAGCCATATTGGCACGAACGGGGTTTAAATCCACATAAGCCATGCAAGTCAGTAGCGCTTCTTCAGATAATAAGGCCTGAGAGTGATATCGGGCTTCAAAGAAATGACCCTTGCAGCCATCTTCTTTATTGGCTTGGCGGGCCATGGGCTCATTAAGCGCTTTCATAAACCAACTGAGGCTAGTGAGCCGTTGGCGGTAGCTGTTGAGGGTGTCTTCGACGGTATTGAGTTCTGCCTCAGACAGCGCTAGCCCAGCTTCGTATTGTTGAATCAATAATGTGCCTTTGTAAAGACTTAGCCACCGTTGCATCACTTCCTTATTCGTCCAGCCATCCGCTTGTTCGGGCGCTAATTTCACGACGATATGATAATGGTTAGACATAATCGCATAAGAGCAAATATTGATGGCAAATAGAGAAGATAGCAAACGAATCCTGGCTTCCAACCATGCTCGGCGGTGTTCATAGTCTTTACCCGTCACAGAATCATAACCACAAAGAAAGGTGAGTCGTACACAGCGGGCGGTGATGTGATAGTAAGGGGTGTCGTCTAAGGAGATTAAGTCTTTACGAGCTTTGTTCATAGTGGCTTCCTTGCATTGGATTTGATGGTGACAGGTTAATGGCGTTTGGTGTAATTTGTCAATGATTGAGTGTCTGTCCTTATACAAGCTGTCCTTATACAAGCTCGGAGATATATTATGACTCAAGCTGCCCTAACGAGTACTCTAGCGAGATATCTTCCCACAAGATGTATTCTTCGGCGGTTTATCTATATGGTGCTAGGTATGTGGCTATCATGGTTTGCGCTGTTTGCCTGGCTTAGCTGTGTCAAAGGCTGCGCAAGTTTCTTTTGGGGCTGGATGATGGTCGCATCTCTTGTCTTTGGTATTGTTTTTTCTTGCTATGTTTGGGCTCTGACAGCCTCTATCGCAATCATTGTAAAAACGCTCGGATTCTCCAGTCGGCCCAATTGGTTAGGCTCTTGGCCTCAGCCTGTCGGTATCGCAATTCTTGGGTGGTTAGTTAGCGCTATAGGTCTGCTTGTGCTTACGTTGTTATTTAAATTCATTGACACTGGATCTCCATTTGGTCAGTGGTATTTAGGATTTGTAGCTCTGTTTCTCGGATGAATAACATTGCTACTGCTTGATCGACAATCCAAGGACAGGCACTCAATTATCGCGTGGTGTAATCTACCCGCCGCCTCATACAAGCGTTAAAAGAGGGAAAATTAGAATGCACGAAGATTTTG
>CAXQRU010000051.1:0-35741 GCA_964226685.1 Polaribacter sp.
CGAGATTAACGATCGTGACTGGAGTTCAGACGTGTGCTCTTCCGATCTGGATGTAAACATAAACTCATGAAAAGACTATCCTCTGTCATCTTTTTGTTGTTGTTGATTTTAGGGTCTTTTGCTTACGCTTTGCCGCATTCGCCTGAGCAGGTCGTTGGTCTTTTTGACAGTTTGCAAACTGTTGAAGTGCCTGAACCCTCTCAATTTTTGTTAGTACTTTTAGGCTTGGCGGGTTTAGTTGCACTTAAAAGGAAGTAATGGATTCTAAAGGATCATAGGCCCTAACACTTTCCATACATTATCCAGTAACACTGGCTGGGCGGCTTCGTTTGGATGAATGTTGTCGCTTTGTAGTAACTCTTGAGAGCTTGCTACTGTCTCCATGAAAAACGGCACCCACGGAACATTGAGCTCTTGTGTCAGATTTTTATACACCATGGCAAAGTCCTCAGTGTAACGTTTTCCGTAGTTGGGCGGCATTTGCATGCCTAGTATCAACACTCTTGCGCCAGCTTCACGACTTTGTTGAATCATCTGATAAAGATTTTTTTGCAAATTCTCAGTTGGGTAGGCCCTCAATCCATCATTGGCGCCAAGTTCTATGATGACGATATCTGGCTGGTGTTGCTCCAGCAGTTTAGGTAACCGAGCAAGTCCGCCCTTGCTAGTTTCGCCGCTGACACTCGCGTTAACTATGTGCCAACCGTTAAGTTTTGTTTCTAAAAGCCGCACCCAGCTTTTTTCATATTCAATGCCATAGCCTGCACTTAAGCTATCCCCCAAAACAAGTAAAGTATGTTTCTCATTAGCTATAGTCATGGATGAAGCGAATACCAATAATAACAAAATAAATCGGCGCATAGTTTCTCAGTACCTCTTTTCGCCATTATACGCACATCTTGCGTATAATGATCTGAGTTGAATTGGAGGTTTTGTGAGTATTAGTATTTCTTGTGAGTTGGTTAGTAAAGAAGTGGTTGCATCTGATGAAAAACTGATCATTTTGGACAAGGTTGATTTAAATCTCGAGGCCGGAGCTAGTTTAGCGATCGTTGGCGCCTCTGGTTCTGGTAAGTCGACCTTGCTCGGTATTATGGCGGGCCTTGATACGCCCAGTTCAGGGCGTGTGTTGATTGATCAAAATGATCTCTCCACAATGGATGAAGAATCCAGAGCGGCTTTGCGAGCTAATACCATTAGTTTTATTTTTCAGTCGTTTCAACTACTCCCAAGTCTCACGGCCTTGCAAAATGTGATGTTGCCATTGGAGCTTCAGGGGGTTCCCAATGCTTCTGAGCAAGCTTCGAAATGGTTGGCTAAAGTTGGGTTATCATCGCGACTCAAGCACTTACCCAAACAACTATCCGGTGGTGAGCAGCAACGAGTTGCCATTGCTAGGGCTTTTGTCACCCAACCAAAACTATTATTTGCCGATGAGCCAACAGGGAATTTAGATGGTAAAACGGGCCAAAAAATCAGTGATCTGCTGTTTGAGTTAAATGACACTCAAGATACGACCCTCGTTTTGGTTACCCATGATCCAACATTTGCAAACCGCTGTCAGCAACAGATTACTTTAGAGCAGGGAAGAGTTCTGTGTTAAGTCTAAAATTGCTTTGGCGAAATTGGCGCAGTGGTGAAATAAAAATACTGACCTTAGCTTTATTGCTGGCGATTGTGGTAACTACAGCCATCAATGTCTTTGCTGAGCGTTTGGAGGCGTCATTGCTGAAAAACAGCCATAGTTTTTTGGCGGCTGATCGCTTGCTCGAAAGTAGTTCTTCCATTCCAGATGAGTGGTCAAAACAAGCACATCAGTTGGGCATTGAGCAAGGCTTTACGGCTAGGTTTTCATCTGTTGCTTACAGTGAAACGCAAAGTGGTTTAGTCGCGATTAAAGCGGTAAGTAACAATTATCCTTTGTTGGGGGACTTGCTAACGAGTACCGACCCTTTCGCTTCAATCACAGAGGCTAACACTTCGCTCGGCCCACCCTCTGGAGAGGCTTGGGTGGATGCTCGAGTGTTGGCCCTATTGTCGCTGAATTTGGGAAGCTCGATAGAGGTGGGTGAGCGGAAATTGACGGTAACGCGGGTGATTATTCGAGAGCCGGATCGCGGTGCGGGTTTTAGTTTGTTTGCCCCAAGAGTACTTATTAATTACCAAGATTTGGAATCAACTCAAATTATACAACCTGGTAGTCGAGTGAAGTATGGTTGGTTATTGTCGGCAAGCAATGACAAACTGGATGCGCTCACTAAGTGGTTGACGCCGCAACTGACGGATCATCAAAGCTTTAAAACACTCGATAATGCTCAGCTTGGGCTTAAGCGTAATTTAGAAAAAGCACAATCCTTTATGCGCTTGGCTGCCGTCATAGGTGTGTTATTGGCGGGTATTGCGATCGCGATCAATGCCCAAGTGTTTGCAAGAAAGCACACTGAAACCATTGCATTGATGAAAAGTTTAGGTTTAACCCGTCAGCGATTGCGCAGGCTTTATCTCAACCAACTATTGATACTCGGATTGTTAACCAGTGCCATTGGGATGCTCATTGGTTTGGTGTTGGAGCAGATCGTGGTCTATTTAATTCGCGATTTGTTGGATATCGAGTTGGTGCCAGTCGGTTGGCAACCTTATGCTTTGTCTTTGGTGGCGGGTGTGATGTGTTTGCTCAGTTTTGCCTTGCCTTATTTATGGCACTTGCCTTCGATTTCGCCTTTAAGAATTTTGAGGCAAGATGTGGTGATTAAGCCGTTATCAAAAACGATTGCTTTATTGATTGCAATAGCCACGTTGGTGTTGTTGGCTTGGTTGTACAGTCGTAATTTTGTAGCGACTGCGGTGTTTGCGGTGGCCATCGTTATGTTGATTGTTTTTGGGTGGTTGTTGTCAAAAGGCTTGTGGTGGTTATTACAAAGAGGTCTCGGTGCCGCGCCAGTGAGTTTCCGTTTGGCCATGACCAGTATTATTCGTCACCCCCAACGCTCGTACACACAAGTGATTGTCTTTGCCAGTATAGCCATGCTTTTGCTGATCATGGTGATGGTGCGCACTAATTTAATTCGCCAATGGCAGCTCAGCATACCCGAGGATGCTCCTAACCATTTTGTAATGAATATTGCTCAAGACGAATTAGATCTTGTCACTCAGTCATTGAGCGAGGCCAACTTTGAGCTTCGGCGTTTTTATCCGATTGTGCGCGGACGCGTGGCCACTATTAATGGAGCGGCGCCAAGTGAAGCTTTGAAATCTTCTGTTGGTGTGTTGGGAAGAGAGGCGAATTTAAGTACGGCAATTGAGTTGCCAGCGGAGAATCGCCTCATTAGTGGTCAGTGGTGGACTGAGTCAAAAGGCCCTCAAGTGTCGGTTGAAGCTGAGTTGGCGCAAGATTTAGGTCTTGCGTTAGGAGATGACATCACATTTAGCATCGGTGGTTTACAATTAACGGCCACGGTCAGTAGCACAAGAGAGTTAAATTGGGATTCGATGAAACCGAATTTTTTCTTTTTACTCTCCCCAGGAGCCTTGGATGATTTTACCCCATCGTATCTCACCACCTTGCACACCCAGGAGAAGCCGTTACTGTATCAAGTGCTGAGGGAGTATCCAACGGTTGCGGTGATTGATATCGACAGCATTATCGATACCATCCGCGATATTATTGCGAAAGTATCGGTAGCGGTCGAGTTTATGTTGTGGATCATTTTATTGGGTGGTTTTTTGGTTATGATCTCCGCTTTAAACGCCAGCATGGCTGAACGATGGCAATCGGCGGCTTTAATGCGTGCGGTGGGAGGCTCAAAAAAACAGCTGCGAACCAGCTTAAGTGTTGAATTTTCTATCGTGGGTTTGACGGCTGGGATATTAGCGAGTGTCGGTGCCTTTGTCGTTGAGAGTGTATTAAAGCGAGTATTGTTTGATACAACTGGTTCCTGGAGTCTATGGTATGGATTGGCTCCTGTTTTGTTAGCGCTTGTGATTGTGATACTGGGACTATGGTTTTGTCGCCGAGTGATCGTCGTGGCTCCCATGAGAGTATTGCGTGATGTCTGAGGGCTATACCGTGCATCCCATTGGCTATGTTCGTAGTTGCTTTGATGAAAAATTTGGTGTGCCTCGCCAACCAAGTTTGGTGCCGAGTGCGCAAGCCGAATTAGTGCTTCAGAAACCCTATGATCGGGTCGAAATGCTGGCGGGTTTGGAACTGGCGAGCCATATTTGGCTGCAATTTATTTTTCATAAACACGCGGCAGATCATTGGCGTCCCTCAGTCCGCCCGCCAAGGTTGGGTGGCAATAAAAAACGGGGGGTGTTCGCTACCAGAGCCCCGTATCGACCTAATCAACTTGGGCTATCTGTCGTTAAGCTAGAGCGAATTGAAGGTACTCGATTATTTTTATCAGGTGTAGATTTGGTGGATGGCACTCCGGTTGTCGATATCAAGCCGTACTTGCCTTATGTCGATTCTATTGCTAATGCTCGTTTTGATTTTGCCAGCGAGGCGCCCTCTAAGATACCTGTGGTATTTTTAGTTGAATTGCCTGAAAAACTAAGACAGCTTTTAGATGAGGTTTTGAGTTTAGATCCAAGACCCGCTTACGCCAACGAAATTGATCACGTCTATAAAATGCGGATTGCTGGCGCTGAGGTCACTTGGCGCCATACCGGTGAGTTGATTGAGGTAATGTCTGTTGATTAAAAGCCATTGCTTTTTTGATTTTTGATCCATACACTGTAAATAAATTCAGTGTTTGGAGCTTGCCTTGTATCGTTGTTTTTTCATAATTTTAGTATTCTTGCTCTCTGCTCACGTGCAGGCGTGGTCAGCGCTTGGGCATCAAGTGATTTGTGATATTGCCTGGCAACAAAGTGATCAAGAACTTCGCCAAAAACTGTCGGCGAGTGCTAAGAGGATGGGTTACAACACGTTTGCTACTGCCTGTGTATGGGCGGATCACATTCGTAAAAACTCAGACTATGATTGGCTCAAGCCCATGCATTATATGAATGTTTCTCGTCGAGATGGCTCCGTCAGTGGTTGTGCCAAAAAAGGTTTTTTTGCCTCTAAAACTCCAAGCTGTGTGTTAGACGCCGTTGATTATTTCACTGAGCGTATGAAAGATCCTAAGCTTGATGAAAAAACTCGTGATGAAGCTTTGCTATTAGTAGGGCATTTTATTGGGGATCTACATCAGCCCTTGCATGTGGCTTATGCGGATGATCGGGGTGGCAATAGTAGTTATCGTCATTTTAAGGGCAAAAAAATATCATTACACCGATTTTGGGATGGTGAAGTACTGACTTGTGGTCAATATGTTCGTTGGAAAACCTTGAGTCAACAAGTTCTTGATCAGGAAATAAAGGTTGCTGTCGGTGCCCCAAAGGATTGGGCTGATGAGTCTCTACTCTTAACAAGAGATATTTACTCAACGAAAGCGACCCTAATTACTCCCAAAGACTGTGAGCGATGGCAGTCTTTGGCGCAACGTCGCCTGTACCAAGCCGGAATACGCCTGAGCCATTGGTTATCCGCAAATCTTTAAGGTACAATCGCGTTTTTGAATTTAGATAAAGGCTACGTAATGGAAGTCAATCCCATCATTGTCATGATTAAAACGCTGCAAGAGCGCACGGATACACTTAGGGGGTATCTTTGACTACGCTCATAAAAAAGAGCGTTTAACCGAAGTTGAATTATTGCTGGGGGAGTCCGATGTTTGGGATGACCCTGAAAAAGCTCAAGCGCTAGGGCGCGAGCGAGCCAGTTTAGAGATGGTTGTCGATACCATTGAGCAATTAGATGCAGGTCTGGCTGATGCTAGGGAGCTATTGGATCTGGCGGTCGAAGAAGATGATGCCGACTCCATTGTTGAAGTTGAGAATGAACTCTCCTCGTTGGATGCCAAGCTCGCCGAGTTAGAATTTCGCCGTATGTTTTCTGGTGAGATGGATGAAAACAATGCTTATTTGGACATTCAATCGGGTGCCGGCGGCACTGAGGCCCAAGATTGGGCGGACATATTGCTGCGGATGTATCTGCGTTGGGGAGAAGCCAAGGGCTTCAAAACCACATTAGAAGAGGTGTCTCCTGGTGAGGTGGCGGGGATCAAAAGTGCCACGATTCGCTTTGAAGGTGAATATGCTTTTGGTTGGTTGCGCACAGAAACAGGCATTCACCGTTTAGTGAGAAAATCTCCATTCAATGCCAATGGTAAGCGCCATACCTCATTTAGCTCGGTTTTTGTGTCCCCTGAAATCGATGATGATATCGAAATTGACGTCAATAAATCCGATGTGCGTGAAGATACTTACCGAGCTTCGGGCGCAGGTGGCCAGCACGTTAACAAAACCGACTCGGCGGTTCGTTTGACGCACGCACCCAGTGGCATTGTGGTTCAATGTCAAAGTGAGCGATCTCAGCATCAAAACCGTGATCGCGCCTGGAAAATGCTAAGGGCACGCTTGTATGAACAAGAAATGCTCAAACGGTCTGCCGAACAGCAAGCGCTTGAGGATGGTAAGTCAGATGTAGGGTGGGGCAGTCAAATCCGCTCTTACGTTTTGGATGACCAAAGAATCAAGGATCTTCGAACCCAGGTTCAAAGCAGTAACTGCCAGGCAGTACTCGATGGCGACCTGGATCAATTCATAGAAGCCAGTTTAAAAGCTGGTTTATAAACACACTGAATAATAGCGATTTTTACTATGACACAAACACCCGATGAAAATAAGCTAATCGCCGAGCGACGCTCTAAGCTCAACATCATCCGTGAGCAGCAAGCCACGGCATTCCCTAACCAGGTCAACAGAACTCATTTGGCCGAGCAATTACAAAAGGCTTATGAAAACGCCAGTAAAGAAGAGCTTGCGGAGCAATCGAATGTAGTTTCAGTGGCCGGCCGAGTGATGGCCAAGCGTGGCCCTTTTATGGTGCTACAAGATGATAGTGGTCGAATTCAGCTTTATGGTGATAAAACCGCTCAACAGCAGATGAAAGAGCAGGGCGGCGGGCTTTGGGATATTGGTGATATTGTTGCGGTCACTGGCAGTCTTCAGCGCTCAGGTAAGGGCGATCTCTACGTGAATTTAGAGCAATTTCAATTGCTAACGAAAGCGCTACGGCCTCTGCCCGATAAATATCACGGTTTGGCCGATCAAGAATTGCGTTATCGCCAACGCTATGTGGATTTAATTGTGAATACCGAAGTACGAGACACCTTTCGTATTCGCTCGCAAGTCATCGCCTTTATTCGTCAATACCTTAATGAACAAGGGTTCTTAGAGGTTGAGACGCCAATGCTACAAACAATTCCCGGTGGTGCGGCGGCCAGGCCATTTGTTACACATCACAATGCCCTTGATATCGATATGTTTTTGCGAATTGCGCCTGAGTTGTATTTGAAACGATTAGTGGTAGGCGGCTTTGAACGAGTGTATGAAATAAACCGTAACTTCAGAAATGAAGGTTTGTCGACTCGTCACAACCCAGAGTTTACCATGCTGGAGTTCTACCAGGCTTACTGTGACTACAATGACTTAATGGATCTAACCGAAGATCTATTGAGAAAATTGACTCAATCGGTATTAGGTTCGACGACTGTGATCAATACCACCAAAAATGATCAAGGTGACGTGACCAGCCAAATCGAATATGACTTCAGTCAACCATTTACTAGGTTGAGTGTTTTCGACTCCATTTTACATTACAACCCAGAATTTAATGCCGAGACCTTAGCGGATGAGCAAGGAGCGCGCGCTTACGCCAAGCAATTGGGTATTCCTTTAAAAGACACTTGGGGCCTTGGTAAAGTACAAATCGAAATTTTTGAAAAAACCGTCGAGCATAAGCTCATGCAGCCAACCTTTATAACCCAATACCCAACGGAAGTATCGCCTTTGGCTCGGCGCAATGATGACAACCCATTTGTTACCGATCGCTTTGAGTTTTTTGTAGGCGGTCGCGAGATTGGTAATGGCTTTTCTGAGCTTAATGACGCTGAAGACCAGGCCGAGCGCTTCCAGGCTCAAGTGAGCGAAAAAGAGGCAGGTGATCTTGAGGCTATGCATTATGATGCCGATTATATTCGAGCGCTTGAGTACGGTTTGCCGCCCACCGCCGGTGAAGGCATTGGTATTGATCGCTTAGTCATGCTCTTGACTGACTCTCCATCGATAAGAGATGTGTTGCTGTTTCCCCATATGCGACCTGAGTAACGAAATTGGTGATGCCTGTTGACAGGCATCGCTAGCTTGTTTAGGCTGTGTTGAAAAAAGCGCATGACGCAGGAATCTGGACGACCGAGGAATTTTCATGATCTTTGCTTTGAAAGCGGATACACCTAAACGCTCCATCTGGTTTGTTGTTTTTTGTCTTTTTTTCAGTAGCTTTGCTCTTGCTGAAGAATCTAAAAAGACGTCAATATATGATCACCCTGATTTTGACAGCTTACAAAAAGTATTAGCACAAATTGTAACCGAGCATTTTTATGGTCGACAATTTGATCGTAACAGCGTCAATCACTTCTACATTGCACGCTATCCTAAAGATGCGATAGAGACCTTTATATTTTGGCAAGAAGGTCGCTTGTTGTGGCCAATCTACTTAAAAGTTCCCGAGGGCATCGAGCCTTGGGAATCTGTCAAAATGCCCACTTACAAAACGGTCATCCAGTTAGATACCATGGTCGTTGCTGATGCTGAAGCAGTAGGAACGAGTACCTATTTAGTCGATAGAGCATGGGCGGCTGAAAAGATTTATCAAGCTGTCGTAGAAGGCGATTTAATTCCTGTTGACACTAATGCTAAAAAAGAGGGAAATGAATAATGGGACAATTTACCGATATTAGAAACCATGAAACCGCTGTTACATCACTCAGTCTTCCAACGGAGCAAAATAAGCGGCTACATCTAGTCGGAGTTAAGGCCCGTGTAGCCTCAGATATTAGCCTTAAAATTAGCTCAGACGCTGTTATTTCGGCAAAAATCAATGATGCTCCCTTTGATGGGCCTAAAGGCATTTGGGTGGTTGACCTATCCTCTAAGGCGAAACAGGGTAGTGCCACCGTGGAGGCCTACCATCAGAATACGTTAGTGGCAAAAATTGAAGTTTCTATTTTTCAGCGCAGCCCAATCCATTTACCATCTAAAGGAAAGCAGGCACTTCTTTCGCGGTTGTTTTTGGTGGAATCCATTAATCCGGGCAATATTCTTTACAACGAAAATGATGTTAAAACAGCACTCAAATGGATGAGAATTGTTATAGAAAATAGAAGCCGTCACTCAAACCCTCGCTTGTTTTATATTTACATGAGGCAAGGGGCATCCACCCATGATGTTTTCGATGTGGTAAAAGCAAAAGGGCAGTTCCACGGTTTTGAAAATTATCCCAGCTTAACTCCTGAGCTGTTAGGAAATATCAATCAAATTATGGGTATCGCAAATAATTACAATCACCCATTGAGAGAGCAGTATGCCGCCTTTGTTAATAACGTTATATGGGCTGCATCGAATGAATCCTACCTTACCATGGTAGATCCCAGCTCTGCGGGTTTGTATGGCTGGCGAACGCTAAATTCCAGTCATCCAGGTGGGAGTTTTGAGCGCTTTAAAGATTTAGCGGGTCAAACGTTTTACACCTTGAAAGGTACGGTGAGCTTGGTCAACGTGAAAACTCCTGGCCTGGCTTCATAGGCCTAGGAAAAGCAATTTATTTAAAGAATGAAATGCTTTTCAGTAGGTCTTTACTGAGACGATCCAATTGTTGGCTCGACTCGGTAGTGCTTTTCATCTTCTCTGCGCTGTCTCTTGCGATATTTTTAATACGACTAGTGTTTTGCGCTATTTCTTGAGCAACCACATTTTGCTCGCTGGTGCCATGAGCAATTTGTGCGCTTTTCTCTAAAATATCGGTAATGGCGCCTTCAATAGAACGAAGGGATTCAGCCATCATTTGAGTTTGCTCAAGGTTCGCTTCAGATCGCTCCCTGGATGACATCATGGTGCCAACAGCTGATTGGGTATCGGAAATAAGCCCTTCAATAATTCTTCGAATTTCTTCGGCGGATTCACCACTTCGTTTGGCCAGTGCTCGAACCTCATCGGCAACGACCGCAAAACCTCGCCCTTGTTCTCCGGCGCGAGCTGCTTCAATTGCAGCGTTTAGCGCGAGCAAGTTGGTTTGCTCTGTCACTGAATGTATCACTTCTAACATCGATTGAATTTCTGAAGTCCGTTTTTCAACTGCGCTAACCGCATCGGCTGCTACATCGATGTCGCCTGCTAATCTTTTCATTGAGTCGAGATTCACCTGAACCGATTTAGCACCTTCAGCCGTTTTTTGATTGGCATTATTGGCCGATTCCTTAACAGAGTCACCATTGATGGCAATTTCCTGTGCGCTCACTGACATCTCTTCAATAGCGGCTGCAATAGACGTTGTTTCCCCATCTTGCTGACGAATAGAGTGGTAAGTTTCAGTTGAGACTTGTTTCACTTCCTCAGCCGATTGTGACAAGACATTGGCTGATTTAGCCACGTTTGAAATCACCTCACTAATTTTGTTCAAGAAGGTATTCAAATTGCTACTGGCTTGACCAATCTCATCTTTACTTTGATAGTCACTGCGAGGTGAGAGGTCGCCACTGGATACTCTTTGGAGAATTCCAGTCATCGCTTTAATAGGCTTTGACAAACTTAGAGAGCCCCAAAGACCGATCAAAACGAGTGCCACCATGCCAAATAGAGTGACTATTGTATTTTTGATCATGTTAGATGAAATCGTTGATTCGACTTGTTCATCAGCATGACTAACCTGCTTGGCAACCGAGTCCAGATAAACGCCTGTACCAATCATCCAATTCCATTTTTTTAGACCAATGGCGTAAGATAATTTGGGTTCCTCCGCTTTTGTTGCGGGGTTGTACCAGGTATAGTCATAGAAGCCGCCGCCCTTTTTAGCGATGTCAATCAAATCTTTAATGACGGGTTTGCCGTTGGGATCTTTTAGGTTGATCAAGTTTTGGCCTTCTTTATCGGGCTTGGCACGAAAGGCAAGATTGGTTCCATCGTATTGATAAACAAAGATATAATTGCCATCTTGGAAAGTCATGTTTTTGAGTATGGCCAAGGCTTGTTTCTGGGCTTCTTGGTCATCAGCTCCTGCATTATCATAGATGGGTTGAATAGAACTGACAGCGATATCGACATAATCTTGGATGGCTTTTTTGCTGTTGTCTTGAGCGTACTGCTCAAGTAGCGTAATACTGGTTTGGCCCAATTGGTTAACACTGCTATGAGATAAAATGGACAGCAGAAGAGTGAGCAAAACCGCTGGCAAGACAGCAATAATCAAAATTTTGGTGTGTATACTAAGATTTTTCATCTATGAAGACTCATGCAGTAGTCAATAAATATAAGACTAGTTTAAAACCAGTGAATTACCAGGAAATGAGATGACAAGTAACAGAGAAATTGATCTTCATGAGAGTTGGCTTGAGCACCTTAGGCCGGAATTTGATCAAGCTTATATGCAACAGCTTAGAGCGTTTTTGGCTCAAGAAAAACGCAATGGAAAGGTGATTTATCCGCCGGGCGCTCATATCTTTAATGCCTTTAATTCTTCACCTTTTGACCAGGTGAAAGTCGTGATTCTTGGGCAAGACCCCTATCATGGCCCAGGACAGGCACATGGTTTGAGTTTTTCTGTGCCAGAGGGCGTGCCCCAGCCGCCCTCATTAAAAAATATTTACAAGGCTATCGAGATGCAGTTGGGAGTGAAAGCTCCGGCCAGCGGCTGTTTGCAGCATTGGGCCTTGCAAGGGGTGCTGCTGCTGAATGCAACATTGACAGTCGAGCAAAATAGAGCGGGTTCACACCAAAATAAGGGTTGGGAGTTGTTCACGGATCGAGCTATCTCTTTACTAAGCGACAAGCGTGAGCATCTGGTATTTATGCTGTGGGGAAGTTTTGCGAGAAAGAAAAAGCAGCTAATTGATACTGGTCGTCATTGCGTTTTGGAATCAGCTCACCCATCACCATTGTCAGCACATCGAGGTTTTTTCACTAATAACCATTTTACGTTAGCCAACGAATATCTAAAGGCGCATCAGAAAGAGCCTATTGACTGGATTTAGGGCTATCTTTGTTAGCCCTAGCCAGACAACATCGCCATTGCGGCCGCCATTTCCTCATCCATATTTTCCACTTCATCCGCATTGGTATCTATACCCAGTCGCTCAAAAGCGGTTACGGTACTGTAGTCAAGTTCGGCATAGTAGTGGTCTGAGCCGGCATAGCTTTGGAGCATGGCAACGGTTACTAAGTCAGCGTAATCAGCCTCTGGTTTTTGGCTGTCAAAGTTAAGATAGCTCATGGGTACCTGTTGTATTAAATCGGGAAAATCCCATTTGGCCAAAATTTTCGAACCCAGAGAGGTATGCAAGTTCTCAATCACTTTATCCAACGACAGGCTATCCTTCAGCAGCGCAGGATGTTCTTCGGCGAAAGTCAATATTGGTAGCTCACCAATGCGGTGGGTGAGACCTGCCAACGTTGCCTTATCTGGTTTTAATGATTTTGCGCTGTGCTTACACAAGACATGGCAGATGCCTGCAATTTCGCTCGAGCGCGTCCACACTTCTCTCAATCGCCTATCGATGATATCTGTCGTGGCCTGAAACATTTGTTCCATGGCCAAGCCCGTTGCTAAGTTACAAGTGTATTCCATCCCAAGTCGTGATAGCGCCATTTTTAAATCCTGTATTTCGCGTGAAGCACGTAATATAGGACTATTGGCTACCCTGATAATTCGGGCCGCGAGAGCAGGGTCTTTACCAATTTCAGCCGCCAATTTATTTAGATCAGCATTGGGGTCTTCGGCGACTTCTCTCACTCTCAATGCCACTTCTGGCAGTGTGGGAAGTAACAGTTTATCTTGCTCTAAAGCCTCCAAAATTTGGTGGCTGACCGTTTCAATTAGATCCCTCATAAGGACTCGCTATCATGTTGTTTCTTTATTTATAGCATAGGGGAGCGACATCGGTTGTAATTTTTGCTGACTTTTCTCGATTATGTGCAACGTGGAGTTTGCTTGGTCATTATTGACAACGGCTAATACGAGGTGTTCATCAGGTTGGCTATGATTGGCGCAAGAGCTAACCACTTCACCTGCCTTTTTTTCGGCTTCATCGACTATAGCCGTTCCTGGTGCCGCCTCGGTAGAGCTTGAGAACAAGTACATCCTCTTCTTTAACTTGCCGAGATAAGTCATTCGTGCGACCACTTCCTGCCCGGTATAGCAGCCTTTTTGGAAGCTAATGCCTTGAGCCACGGCTTGTAAATTGAGCATTTGGGGGATGAAGAATTCCAGCGTTTCAGGTTGCACCAGCCCAATTCCCGAGCGAGTCAAGAGATAATCTCCAAGGCTAGAGTTTTGTTTTTCAAACTCGGCATCAAGTCCTGACCAAAGATTTTTGGCTTTTTCAGCGTCCGAAGTACCCCAGAGTGTAAATGTCTCTGCAATAGAAATCTTTGATTCAGCTAAGAATGCTTGGGCCCGTTCAGTTAAATCTTGTCCACTCGTTGCCAGCCAGTAATAGGAAAGAGCGGTAATTGAGACATTTGAGAAGACGCTATATTTTTTCAATGAGTCGATGGCGATCGTTTCCATCGTATCTGGGACAATCAGTAAAATGGTTTGATCGTCAATAGCTTTAGCTATGAAGTTAAAGCGTATTCGGCCTTTGTGATTACAGTGGGCTCCCAAGCTAAAATCAAGGGAGGCTAATTGTTTGATGTCACAAGTCACTTGGCCTTGGAGAAATTTCACAGCGTCTGGCCCTTGCACAGCAATGGTGCATAATTGAGGCATCGCACAAAAGCCAGTAGGGGCCATGTCGACACTCGGAAAAATGATCGTGCCCGATGTGTGTATTGCACCTTGTTCGATTAAAAAAGTTTGCCAGCTCATTGCAGTCCTCGTTAAGAGTTTCTTGTTCATCTGTGTCGATCTGGTTATCATTATAGGGTTGCTTTTAAAAAGCTCAACTAACTATCTATTGAGCCAACTAATTCTATAAAGAGACCGTCGTGGAAAAAAATCGTGTGAAGTGGGCCAGCCGTAGAGGCATGCTGGAATTAGATCTACTATTGGGTAATTTTGTTGAAAATGCCTACGATGACCTCTCTTTGGATGTTAAGGAGCAATATTGGGCTTTGCTCGAATGTGAAGATCAAGATCTGTTCAATTGGTTGATTCACCGGTACCCAACTGAGAATGAATCATTGCAATCGATAGTCAACACTATTAGAGATTGTATGCACCATTCACTGAAGAGCTAACAAGAATATTCGCATGGAAGCCAAAAATACCATTCATTGTTACCCTTCTCAGGCTTTTAAGCTTGGTACCTACATAATTATTTTCATTGCTGTCTATGGCACTTTGTCGTCGCCTTGGGTTTGGTGGTGGTTACTGCTGGTCATTATCTATGGTCATGTTAAGCAACCTGAAACCATAGCGTTTTATCACCAACAAGAACGCTGGTTTTTCAGGCTTGGAGACAATGATTTTCATATTGATCATTGTTGCTATATGAGTTCTTGGTTGTTGGTATTTAAAGGGCAGTCCCTGTGGGCCAAGCCAACTAAGGTCTATGTTTGGTTCGATAGCTGCGATCGAACAGCATTTTTTAGGCTCAAAGCCTTGGCGCGATTTTGGTTTAAGGCTCCTCGATACTAGTTCACAATAATATTCTGTGCGGCAAAATTGGTTGGAACTAAAATCGTATCCCTAGCGATTTCTCCTAAATTGGGGTAGTCGAGAGAATAGTGCAAGCCGCGGCTTTCTTTGCGTTCCTGTGCTGAACGAATGATGAGATGGGCAACCATAGCCAGATTGCGCAGCTCAATTAGGTCATTGCTGACTTTGTAATTGCTATAGTATTCCAGTATTTCTCGCTGCAGCAGCTTAATTCGGTGTTGTGCCCGTTCGAGGCGTTTTGCAGTTCTAACAATGCCCACATAGTCCCACATGAAGCGTCTAAGCTCATCCCAGTTATGCGAGATAACGACATCTTCATCAGAGTTAACCACGCGAGACTCATCCCATGGCTTGGCTTGCTCGGGAGTTGAGACGGAAGCAATCGTTGCTTTTATATGTTCGGCGCTAGAGCGGGCATAGACAATACATTCTAATAGTGAGTTGCTTGCCATACGATTCGCGCCATGTAAGCCCGTAAAAGAAACCTCACCAATAGCGTATAGGTTTTGCAAATCGGTTTGGCCAAACTGGTTAACCACTACACCTCCACAAGTGTAATGTGCGGCGGGAACGACTGGAATGGCCTCCTTTGTGATGTCGATACCGTAATCAAGACATTGTTGTTTAACCGTCGGGAAGTGCTCATTAATAAATTCAGCAGGTTTGTGGCTAATATCCAAAAATACATTATCACAGCCCAAGCGCTTAATTTCATGGTCAATGGCGCGAGCGACGATATCCCTGGGAGCTAACTCGCCGCGAGGGTCGAAATTGTCCATGAAACGCTCTCCGCTGGGCAGTTTCAGGAGTGCGCCTTCCCCACGAAGCGCTTCCGTCATTAGGAGGGTTTTGGCCTTGGAGTGATAAAGACAGGTTGGGTGGAACTGATTGAATTCCATGTTGGCCACCCGGCATCCAGCTCGCCATGCCATCGCAATCCCATCACCCGAGGCGCCATCGGGATTACTGGTATAAAGGTAGGCCTTGCTGGCGCCACCAGTAGCCAATATGACCACTTTGGCCTGAAATAAGTTAACGGTGTCAGCCTGCCGATCAAAGACATAGGCCCCACTGCAGCGCATTCTTTTGCTATGGGTATCGGCTTGCTGGATTAAATCAATGGCGATGTGGTTTTCATACAAGCTAACATTTTCGGCATTGCGAACCTGATCTACGAGCCGAGTGTGCACCTCTTTGCCAGTAGCATCGGCGCTGTGAATGATTCTCCGATGGCTGTGTCCACCTTCTTTGGTCAAGTGATAATGGCCATCTTCTGTATCAAACGACACGCCCTGTTCAATGAGCCATTCGATGGCGGACTTGCTGTTTTCCACTGTAAATCGGACTGCTTCGGGGTGACAAAGCCCAGCCCCTGCTTTTAAGGTATCTTCTATGTGGGCTTCGATGGAGTCCTTATCGTCAAGCACGGCCGCGATGCCACCTTGGGCGTACCAGGTGGAGCCAGCATCTAAAGAAGCTTTACTAAGAACAGCCACCGAGCATTGTTGAGATAAATTCAAAGCCAAGGTGAGACCGGCGGCTCCGCTTCCTATGATTAAAACATCGTGACAGTGTCGAGCATTCATTAAAAAAACCATCTTACATTTCAGTGGGGTAGAGTATACCATGTTGGAACTTTAGTGGTGATGGTGTTGTCATAGCGTGCAACTAAGAGCATCTTAGGGTAATTTAGCGCTCAAGATGTTAATAATTACAATTAGGAGACCGAATGTCGTCTGTTCAAACAGATAACGATCAGCAATTGGTAGCTAGAGTACAGCAAGGCGATAAAAAAGCGTTCGATCTTTTGGTTTTGAAATACCAAAATAAAATTATTTCCTTGGTGGGGCGATATATTCGTGATCCAGCCGACATCAGCGACGTTGTTCAGGAGGCTTTCATCAAGGCCTATAGAGCCTTGGCAAACTTTCGTGGAGAAAGTGCCTTTTATACTTGGTTGTATCGAATTGCTATTAATACGGCAAAAAATTATTTGGTTTCAAAGGGACGCAGGCCCCCCTCTTCCGATGTGGATGTCAGTGAGGCTGAATATTATGCCGGTGGTGAGTCGCTTCACGATCTGGACACCCCTGAAAATACCTTTTTTAAAGATGAGCTTGAACAAATTGTAAACAAGACGATGTCTGAGTTGCCTGAAGACCTCCGTACTGCGATTTCTTTGAGAGAGCTGGAGGGCATGAGTTATGAAGAAATTGCCGATATTATGGCGTGTCCGGTGGGCACTGTTAGGTCTAGGATTTTTAGGGCCAGGGAAGCCATAGATAAGGCGATTGCGCCGATGATGGATGGTTATCAAGTTTGATAGTTTAAAGCTATTTGAATTGAATTTTTGATAGATAATTTGTTTGTTTTTGTGTGAACTTTTTCCGTTTTGGTGGTCTTACTAGTTAACAGATGGAAAATAACTGAACTTTTATATAACGGGTATAAATTATGTCATCTAACCAACAGGGTTACTCTTTAGAAGAAACTTTGTCAGCTATGGTTGACGGAGAAGCCTCAGAGCTAGAGTTGAGGCGCGCGCTGCAAGCCTTAGATGGTGAGAATGGTCAGGATTTGCGAGCACGTTGGCAGCGCTACCATCTTGCAAGTTCAGCTATTCGTAAAGATATTCCAAGTTCTATTTCTATGGATTTGTCGGCAAGTATCAGTGCAGCGATTAGTGAAGAGCCTGCTCACACAGGTAAGCCTCAACAAGCGAAGAAAAAGTCTCGCTTCTTAGTCAATGTGGCTCGTATGGGTGTTGCAGCTTGTGTTGCTGGTGGAATGGTATTTGGTTTGCAATCACTGCCTGAAGATCAACAGAATGGTATTCAGTTGGTTGACGACAGGATTCCCGTCAATTTGACGGTGCAACCGGTGTCGAACCAACAAGAGCTAATCTCCAATAAGAAAAATGAAGTCATTATAGACCCTAAACATTTGCCAGGTTTTAATGATGCGCAGTATCATGATGTATTGGGTCGACTAATGCTTGAGCATGCTCAAAATGCTTCTCAAAATACCCAATTCGGGATTTTGCCTTATTCCAAGTTTCAAACAACTAAGTAGTATATACTTCGGGGCTAACTCACAGCCCCGATTTGATTATGCTAAGACTCCTATCCTTTATTCTCTTTGTTAGTTGCGTCAGTGTCGCGAATGCTCAAACGGCTCAGGAATGGTTGCAAAATATTAATGCTGCCAATCGAAGCCATCAGTTTGATGGTGTGATCACTTATGAAGATTCTAGTGGCTTGCAAACGGCGAAGCTCAAGCATCGTGTGATTGATAATGTCGCTCAGCAAACCCTTGAGTTAACCGATGGTCGAGTCCCTATTTTGCGTCGACAAGCCTTATACGATTGTCCTACTGGCCAAACCCGTTGGGGGCTTTGGCCGTCCGTGGTGGATCTAAGCTCCTTAACGCAAGGATATGAGTTTAAAAAGCTGGGCGTGGATAGTTTGCTGGGTCGGTCTGTGCAGGTCATCGGTTTGTTGCCAAAAGATCAATTTCGTTACGGTTACCGCTTGAGTATTGACCAGCAAACGGGTTTGTTGATTATGGTTGAGCGTATTTTGGGTAGTCAGTTGATTGATAAAACTCGTTTTGTAGACTTTGAGCTTGTCGATGTTCAGTCGGTTTCAGATTTAGAGGGTTCCATTGAACGTGTACCTGAAACAACGCCTTGCGCCGCTGATCAGTTTAAAAGTGCGTGGCAGGTTAAATGGTTGCCTTTGGGTTTTGAGCCTGTGGGCAATCGAGTCACCGTACAAGGGGAAGAGGTTCTCATGTTCTCAGATGGTCTAGCGAGTATTTCAGTATTCATTACCAGTCCAACTAAGCCTCAGCAGGTGTTCAGTGGAGCAACCTCTATTGCAATGTATCCGGTCAAGGTAAATGAAGAGCGTTTTATGGCGATTGCGATTGGTGAAGTGCCAATGATAGCGATAAAGAAGTTGGTTGAATCAGTGGGGCCGGCGCCCTAATGTCTGATTCGTTGACTCAAGAAACTCGAGTGCTTGCTGTCGACCTGGATGCTATCTGGGTTGAGGGAGTGATGGAAACAACTTGTTCGAGTTGTAAGGCGAAGTCTGGTTGTGGGCAGCATTGGTTGTCTAAGTTCACAGGTCAGTCTTATCTGCGTTTGGAACTAGATGATGCCAGTCATTATCAGGTAGGTGACAGAGTATCTTTATCGATTAATGCCAATGCACTGGTGTGCGCTAGTGTGATTGCCTATGGTTTGCCTTTGTTGATGATGATTGGCAGCCTGCTGATTGCCAAGCCTTATTTACCCTCAGAAGTGCTAGCAGTTGCTGTAGCGGCAGTTGGATTCTTGCTGGGAGCATTCTTGGTGCGTAGGATTAGTCGAGGAGCGTATTTGCTCCGATATTTTCAACCAAAGGTGACTCGGTTGATTCAGCTGCAGTCAGTTTGATAAGTTGCATCAAAGTTCTTGATGCCTGTTTTTTCAGCCGCCGTAACAAAACCATAGCGAGCTAGTCGCTAATCATGTAGAATCGGCGCTTTCTATTGTCTTAATATACAGTATTTGGTATCCCGTGTCTGACCTTTCTCATATTCGTAATTTTTCTATTATTGCTCACATCGATCATGGTAAATCCACTTTAGCCGATCGCTTTATTCAGATGTGCGAGGGGCTGACAGCTCGTGAAATGGCTGCTCAGGTACTCGATTCTATGGATATTGAGCGAGAGCGTGGCATCACTATCAAAGCTCAAAGTGTGACGCTAAACTACAAAGCCTTGGATGGGAAAACCTATCAGCTCAATTTTATTGATACTCCAGGGCATGTCGATTTTACTTACGAAGTATCCAGATCGTTGGCGGCTTGTGAGGGTGCGTTGTTGGTTGTAGATGCAGCCCAAGGCGTAGAAGCTCAGTCGGTAGCGAACTGCTATACGGCGATATCTCAGGGTTTGGAGGTCATTCCAATTCTCAATAAAATGGATCTGCCGCAAGCTGAACCTGAGCGGGTCGCTCAAGAGATAGAGGATATTATTGGTATAGAGGCGATTGATGCCGTTCGTTGTAGCGCTAAGTCGGGCTTGGGTGTTGAAGATGTTTTAGAGGAAATTGTTGCCAAGGTGCCGGCTCCTGTGGGCGATATTAACGCTCCTTTTCAAGCACTGATTATTGACTCTTGGTTCGATAATTATTTGGGTGTAGTGTCCTTGGTTCGAGTGGTTCAAGGCTCGTTGAATGTTAAAGAAAAAATCATAGCCAAAACGATTGGTAAAGCCCATGTGGTTGATAGTGTTGGCGTGTTTACCCCCAAGCGCTTAGAAACCAAAGTGTTAAGAGCTGGAGAAGTGGGTTTTGTGGTGGCAGGAATCAAAGATATTCATGGCGCTCCTGTGGGTGATACCTTAACTCATGCAAATACTCCAGATGTTGGTGTTTTACCAGGTTTCCAAAAAATTAAACCGCAGGTTTATGCAGGGCTTTTCCCAGTCAGTTCAGATGATTATGAGTCGTTCCGTGAGGCACTGTCGAAATTAACGCTCAACGATGCGTCGCTGTTTTATGAGCCTGAAAGCTCTGATGCGCTGGGTTTTGGCTTTCGCTGTGGCTTCCTTGGCATGTTGCATATGGAGATCATTCAGGAGCGATTGGAGAGAGAGTACGATTTGGATTTGATCACTACAGCGCCGACCGTGGTGTTTGAGATTGAAAAGAACGATGGCGAAGTACTTTGCGTGGATAATCCTTCTAAATTGCCAGATTTAGGTACGATTAAAGATACTCGTGAGCCAATCGTCGAGGCCAATATCTTAGTGCCGCAGGAGTACCTGGGCGCAGTCATTACACTGTGTATTGATAAGCGCGGTGTGCAAAGAGATATGCAGTATGTGGGTAAGCAAGTTGCGATTCGCTATGAGTTACCAATGAATGAAGTCGTGATGGATTTTTTCGACCGACTAAAATCGGTGAGTCGTGGTTTTGCATCGCTTGACTACTCTTTCATTCGCTTCCAGTCTGCTAAGTTGACCCGTCTTGACATTCTTATTAATGGCGAAAAAGTAGACGCTTTAGCGCTGATTGTGCACCGAGATCATGCGGCCAGCAAAGGTCGTGCATTGACTGAAAAAATGAAAGAATTGATCCCAAGACAAATGTTCGATGTTGCAATTCAGGCAGCTTTAGGTGGCCAAATCATTGCAAGAACGACGGTCAAAGCGCTTCGTAAAAATGTCACGGCCAAATGTTATGGTGGTGATATTACGCGCAAGAAAAAGCTTCTAGAGAAGCAAAAAGCCGGTAAGAAGCGCATGAAGCAAGTGGGGCGTGTTGAGATTCCTCAAGAGGCGTTTCTTGCCGTACTCAAAGTAGATAGTTAGATTGCATAGCAGTCTGTTTGAATGAAATGAGATGACAATGACCGAATTGATAGATTCCTCGATTGAGTTTGCATTAGTTGCTATTTTTCTTTGTTTTGTTTATGAGCTGGTCTTTTTGGCGAGACCTCGCTTGTTGAAGGCCAAAAAGCGGCTTGCTGAGCAAAACATTGAAGGCATGAGTGAGGCCGACAAGCGGCATTTGTGGGCTCAGATAGACCAGTTAGCGTTGCTTCCGGATTGGTTAAAAACGGCCAAATCCTGTTTTTTGCCCGCGATTATTGTACTGGCCTGTTTTAAGTTATTGGTCGTAGAAGATGGAATTGACTTGCCGCTTTATCTTGTGATTTCGGTTTTTGTGTCGGGTGTATTTGCTCTTTACGATGTGCTGATGTTAAAGCCTTTGCGCCGATCTATACAGCAGCAATTGGGTCAGAATTCTGGCGATGAACAACAGCCAAAACGCTGGTATGAGAAAGAGCTGCCAAGTGTTGAACACTCCAAGTCGTTTTTCCCCATTTTCTTAGTTGTCTTTGTTTTGCGCTCTTTTGTGATCGAACCCTTTCAAATTCCCTCCGAGTCAATGGTTCCGACCTTGGAAGTTGGGGATTTTATTTTGGTCAATAAGTATACCTATGGCATCCGCTTGCCTATTATTAAACATAAGGTGATTGAGATTAATCAGCCCAAGCGTGGGGATGTAATGGTATTTTTCCCTCCAGAAGCTTCAGGCAACCCCAAACAGTACTATATTAAGCGTGTGATAGGACTTCCTGGCGATACCGTTTTCTATGAGAATAATATCCTGTATATTAATGGAGAGGCACAAAAGCAAACGGATCGTAAGCGTTTTGCTGAGTATGAGGATTTTACAGAGCATTTGGGTGAGGTAAAGCACCAGACTAGGGAGTGGTTAGTGGATAGAAGGACTGAACAAGGTCAAATTATCCGTGCTACTATCAATATGAATGAACCTGTAACCGTGCCCTCTGGCCATTATTTTATGATGGGTGATAACCGAGACAACAGCAATGATAGTCGTTCCTGGGGCACCGTCCCAGAGGAAAACATTGTGGGTAAAGCCTTTGCGATCTGGATGCATTTGCGTTTGCCGTCATTACCTAGCTTTTCGAGGGTGGGCGGTATCGAGTAATCAGAGCTTCCTTAATAATAAGAGTAAGAGGACATTATTATGAATTCATTACGAAATCAGGCTGGTTTTTCGCCACTTGGGTGGCTGTTGTTTGCGATAGTGATTGGATTCATAGCTCTTTTTGCGTTCAGAGTGAGCGGAGCCTACATTGATGATATCTTGGTGATTCAAAAAAAGCTTAAGCAGCTAGGCAAACAAGAAGATGTCATGAAAATGAGTGCTCGGCAGATTAAAAGTGATTTAGGTAAGCAGTTTACTATTGATCGAGTGCCTAATGAGGTCGTTGAATCCATAGAGGTGGAGAAAACGGCTAAGACTAAATTTGTTCGTATGAATTATGAAGTCCGAGTGCCCTTTATTTACAATATTGATTTGATCATGAGCTTTGAAAATGAGCTCGACTTATCGGCGCCGGAGCTTTGTTGCACCCCTCGTGAATCCAAAAAATAAACTTGAAAGTCAGTTGGCCTACCGCTTTAATGACGCAAAATTGTTAAAGCAGGCCCTTACACACCGGAGTTTTAGCTCGGAGAATAATGAGAGGCTGGAGTTCTTAGGTGATGCTCTTCTAGGCGCTATATCGGCTCAATATCTCTATCGTTACTTTTCTGAAGAAAAAGAAGGTAAACTTTCTCGTCTGAGATCCGCCTTAGTTAAAGGGGAAACCCTAGCTGAGATTGCCAATGAATTTTCGCTGGGTGACCATTTGATTATGGGGGAGGGGGAGCGCAAAAGTGGTGGTTACAATCGTCCATCCATTTTGGCCGATGCCCTAGAGGCCATTATTGGCGCTATTTACCTAGATAGCGATTTTGCAACCACTCAAACGGTGGTTGAAGCTTGGCTCAGTTCTCGCTTTGAGGCCCTAGCCGCCAACAAGCTGCTGACTAAGGATCATAAAACGCAGTTGCAAGAGTGGTTGCAAGCTAGAAAGCACTCTCTGCCTATATACACGATTGTCAATATTGATGGTGCGGATCACGAGCAGTGGTTTACCGTCAGCTGTGAGCTGGATTTGTTGCCCGCACCAGTATTGGCAGAGGCTGGTAGTCGTCGTGATGCTGAAAAGCTAGCAGCGAAAAAAGCCCTAGATTTTTTAAGAGAGTAACATTATGAACAATGCACTTCGTTGTGGTTATATTGCTATTGTCGGTCGCCCTAATGTGGGCAAATCGACATTGCTGAATCATATTTTGGGTCAAAAACTCAGCATTACTTCACGCAAGCCTCAAACCACTCGTCATAATCTTTTGGGTATTCATACCACCGAGCAGACACAATTTATTTTTGTGGATACTCCGGGTTTACACAAAGGCCACGACAAAGCCATCAACCGCTATATGAACCGCGCAGTGAAAACAGCCATCAATGGGGTCGATGTCATTGTCTTTGTGGTGGATAAGTGTCAGTGGACGGATGAAGATCAGCGCGCAGCTAAGCGGGTTAGTGAGAGTGAGCTGCCTGTGATTGTGGCGGTTAACAAAGTGGATCAAATCGATGATAAAGCCATGTTGCTGCCGCATCTGCAAATGCTTTCCGAGCTTTTACCCAAGGCTGAAATTGTTCCGATTTCAGCCTTGAAGATGACCAATGTTGAGGCGTTGTTGGAGCAGATTGAAAAGCATTTGCCTGAAGGGGAATTTTATTTCCCTGAAGATCAGATTACCGATAAAAGCTCTCGCTTTTTAGCCGCTGAAATCATTCGAGAAAAAATCACTCGTCAGCTCGGCGACGAGTTGCCCTACCAAATGACGGTTGAGATTGAGAACTTTGAACAAGAAAAGAAAATCATTCATATCAGCGCATTGATTTTGGTTGAGCGAGAGGGTCAAAAGCGTATCTTGATCGGTGAAAAAGGCGCAAAATTGAAGCAAATTGGTCAGGCGGCGCGCGAGGATATGGAGCGTTTATTTGATACCAAAATTATGCTCAAAACGTGGGTTAAGGTGAAGTCGGGTTGGTCGGATGACGATCGTGCTCTTCGAAGCTTGGGCTATACCGATTAATCAGTTTACCGGGCAAGGCTGATATATGCGCGTTGAATTGCAGCCAGCTTATGTGCTCCATACTCGCCCCTATCGAGACACCAGCTTATTGGTGGAGGTATTAACTGAGGACTATGGTCGTGTGAGTTTGGTAGCTCGCGGCGCCCGTAAGCCCAGTAAGCAGCGAGTTAGCGTGCAGCCTTTTACCTCGTTTTTACTGTCATGGGCTGGCAACAATAGCTTAAAAACTTGGGTTCATGCCGAGCATCATCGAGCGCCTTTTTGGTTTCAAGGGCGGGCTTTGTTCAGTGCAATGTACATTAACGAATTATTAATGGTGTTGATTAAAGAGGGCGAACCAGTAGAGGGTTTGTTTGCTGAATATGAAGCTACCCTTGAAGGGCTGGCGCAGCCCGTATTACTAGAAGCCACTCTGCGCCAGTTTGAATTTCAGTTGCTCGCCATTTTAGGGTATGGTTTGGACTTTCTAACCCAAGGCGATAACGGCTTGCCTGTGAGTATTGATGAGTCCTATGGCTATGTGCATGGCTTGGGATTTGTTGCCGTCAATAAGTTACAAAGAGCTGGCCCCATACTGACCGGCCAACAGTTACATCAGATTGCTCAGCAGCACTGGTCGGACGATGTCTTAAAAGTGGCCAAGCCTTTGGCGAGAATGGTACTTGAACCGCTGTTACAGCATAAATGCTTGCATAGCCGCGCGTTGTTCAGTTAACACTTGAATAGGAAACTCATGAATACAATCGATTATCCCACCATAGAATCTTGCATCGGCAATACCCCCTTGGTGCGTTTGCAACGCTTACCCGGTGATACCAGTAATACCATTTTGGTCAAGCTTGAGGGAAATAATCCAGCTGGTTCTGTAAAAGATAGGCCTGCCTTATCAATGATCAATGAAGCTGAGGCGAGGGGCGAGATTAAGCCAGGAGATAACTTAATTGAGGCGACCAGTGGTAACACGGGGATTGCTTTAGCGATGGCGGCGGCCATTAAGGGGTATTCCATCACCCTGATTATGCCCTCTCATATGACCGAAGAACGTAAAGCGGCCATGGCCGCCTACGGCGCCAATTTGATTTTGGTTTCTCAGGAAGAGGGTATGGAAGGCGCGCGTGATTTGGCCTTGCAGATGATGGCTGAGGGCAAGGGCCGAGTGCTCGACCAATTTGGCAACAAAGATAACCCCAAGGCGCATTATCGAACGACAGGCCCTGAAATTTGGCAGCAAACCCAAGGGCAAATCACACATTTTGTCAGCTCGATGGGCACAACGGGCACGATCATTGGTAATTCTACCTTTTTGAAAGAGAAAAATCCTAACATCAAGATTATTGGCTTGCAGCCCGAAGAGGGCGCTAGTATTCCCGGTATCCGTCGTTGGCCGGAAGCCTATATGCCTAGTATTTTTGAGCGTGAACGAGTCGATGAAATTGTCAATATGAGCCAGTCATTGGCAGAAGAGACCATGCGTCGCTTGGCGAGAGAAGAGGGTATTTTTTGTGGGGTATCCTCGGGCGGCTGTGTTGCAGCTGCACTCGATTTATCGTCGAAAGTGGAGCACGCTACCATTGTTGCCATTATTTGTGATCGAGGGGATCGTTATTTGTCTTCGGGCATTTACGGATAAAGAATGGTCAAGTTCTTTCGCCCCGAAACGGATAAAAACCTGCCGAAAACGGCCAAGTTGTCTATTACTGGGCTTGATCATAAGCTAAGAGGCATCGCCAAACTTGGGCATAAAACCGTGTTTGCCGATGGTGCGCTACCAGGAGAGCAGGTGGAAGTGCGCCTGGGTAAGCAGAAAGCCAAGGTCATAGAGGCATCGGTGATTGATGTCTTGGAGGCTCACCCTGACCGGCTTAGTCCACCCTGTAAGCACTTCGGTCATTGTGGGGGCTGTCAGTTACAAATGATGCCCTCAAGTATGCAGTTAGAGTATAAGCAAAATAATGTGCAAGAACAGCTTGAACGCTGGGCCAATACTAAGCCTTTGAGCGTTGAGCCACCTTTAACGGGTGCCAATTATGGCTATCGCCGGCGCTCGCGCTTGCATGTTAACGCCAACAATCAACTCGGCTTTATTGCCAATGAGGGCAAGGCCATTGTCACCATAGGCCAGTGCCCGATCTTAGAGCCAGCCTTAGAGAGCCTGCTCAAGCCGCTGCGCCAGTGGCTTAGCGGCATTAAGAAAAAACTCGTTACTCATATCGAATTATTAGCCGATGATCTGGGTGCGGCGCTGGTTGTACGTCATATCCGTCCACTTTCGAACTCAGATCGTCAAGCATTGTCAGAGCTATTGGGTATTGAGCGGCTTTGGTTTCAGCCTGATAAAGCTAACGTATTGTTTGATGTGAATAATCAAGAGCTTGAGCCTCAAATGAGCTATGAGCTGGATGGCGCTAATTTGACCTACCATCCTAAAAATTTTACTCAGGCCAATCGAGAGATGAATCAAAAAATGGTCGCTCAAGCGATGACTTGGTTAGCTCCCCAAAGCCATGAGCGGGTGTTGGAGCTATTTTCTGGTATGGGCAATTTTACCTTAGCGCTCGCAAAACGCTCGCAAAGGGTCATTGCTATTGAGGGCTCAGAGGATATGGTTGCTCGCGGGAGATACAATGCGCACATCAATGATTGTGAAAGTATTCAATGGCTTGCGGCGGATTTGTCAGACCCAAAAGCGCTGTCAGATGTTGTTGATATTGATTGTGCATTATTAGACCCACCCCGAGATGGTGCCGAGGCTGCCATCGAAGCGCTAATTGGCATTTTACCTCAGCGCATATTGTATGTATCCTGTCACTCGGCCACCTTTGTCAGGGATGCCGCCAGGTTGGTGAAAGCGGGGTATGAACTGAGTCAATTGAATGTGATGGACATGTTTCCCCAGACCTATCACAGTGAGGTGATGGGCTTGTTTGAGCGATCTAATCGAAAAGGTTAGCTATGGTTAAAGTGCGCGATGATTATCCGTTAAATGAAACAGGTGAAGTTAATCTGTCGCAATGGGCGGTTGAATTGATTGAAAAGGCAGGCCTTGAGGCCATGTCTAGCAGCTTGATTGTCAAAGCGGCCGAGTTAGCACGAGAAGTGCGGGTCACCGACTCGGCTCAAAACCGTTGGTCTCAGCGCTCATGCAGTTTTGAGACTGGCCTTGAAATGGCCTCCATCCTTGCAGATTTACAGGTGGATCAAGAAGCCTTGATTGCTGCCGTCATCTATCGCAGTGTTCGAGAGGGTTGCCTGCCCATCAGTCGCGTGAACCAGTATTTTGGTGATAATGTCGCGCGCTTGGTCAATGGCGTTTTGAAAATGGCGGCCATTAGCCAGCTAAGGAATGATTCCGATTCCAGTGTCTTTGGCAAACAATCGGTTGAGCAGACGGATAATGTTCGAAAAATGCTGGTGGCCATGATCGATGATGTGCGAGTAGCATTGATCAAACTGGCGGAGCGAACCTGTGCGATTCGAGCGGTCAAAGATTCCGAGGATAAACAGAGGCAAAAAGTCGCCAAAGAGGTCGCGGATATTTATGCCCCTCTGGCCCATCGCTTAGGTATTGGTCATATCAAATGGGAGCTTGAAGATTTAAGCTTTCGCTACCTTAAGCCTGATGCTTACAAAAGTATTGCCAATATGCTCTCTGAAAAGCGCATGGATCGAGAGCAATACATCAAAAAAATGATCGATACACTGCGCACTCAAGTGAGTAAAAGCGATATCCAATGTGATATCAGTGGCCGAGCCAAACATATTTTTAGTATTTGGAAAAAAATGCAACGCAAGGGCATTACTTTTTCAGAGGTGTATGACATTCGCGCGCTGAGAGTGTTAGTGCCCACAACCAAAGATTGTTATGAAGTTTTGGGGATCGTGCATACACTTTGGAGAAATATTTCTCACGAGTTTGATGACTATATTGCTGCGCCCAAAGAAAATGGTTATCGCTCTTTGCATACGGCGGTTATCGGTCCTGAAAATAAAATCATTGAAATCCAAATACGCTCTCAAATTATGCACGAAGAGGCCGAGTTTGGTGTTTGTGCTCATTGGCGCTATAAAACCGGCGACAGTAAAACCGTTGTCGACAGCTATGAGCAAAAACTTTCATGGCTTCGTCAAGTATTGGAATGGCACGATGATGTGGGTGAACATACCTTATCGGATGATTTGCAAGACATCACTCAAGATCGTGTCTATGTGTTTACCAGAGACGGCCATGTTATTGATTTGCCATTGGGAGCAACTCCGCTAGATTTTGCCTATCGAGTCCATACGGAAATTGGCCACCGTTGCCGTGGTGCTAAAGTCAATAACCGAATTGTGCCTTTAAATTATTTGCTAAAAACTTCTGATCAGGTTGAAGTGTTAACGGGTGCACAAGAAGCTCCCAGTCGAGACTGGTTAATGGAAAGCCTAGGCTATTTGGTGACGCCCAAGGCGCGCGCTAAAGTGCGCCAGTGGTTTAGCGAGCAAGATCGCGATAAAAATATTGCCGATGGCAAGCACCTAATCGAAAAAGAGCGCAAACGCTTGGCCTTGCCCGAAGTCGATGAAGCGATTGTCAAAGCGCTCAACTTTACCACTTTAGATAGCTTATACGTAGCAATTGGTACCGGTGATATGGGGGTTGGGCAGGTCATGTCCACCATCCAAAAACATTTTGCTAAAAACAGTGAAGATGAGCTGGGCTTTTTTCATAAACGCTCAAGATCGGCACCGCAAAAGCTTGACCAAAGCTTTTCAATTGATGGCGTGGGTAATTTATTAACGACCATTGCACGCTGTTGTAGCCCCATACCTGGTGATGAAATTGCCGGCTTTATCACCATTGGGCGCGGTGTTTCTATTCACCGGCAAGATTGTAGCAATTTGTTGCAATTGCAAACGGACGAGCCAGAGCGAATCATCAAGGTGGACTGGACTCAACAAGGCACGCGTGATTACAGTATTGATATTGTCATAGAAGCCTTTGATCGTCATGGCTTGCTCAAAGATATTACCATGGTGCTAGATAGTGACCACGTCAATATTTCAGATATCAGTATTTCGCGCAACAAAACCAGCAATATGGTCGACATGCACTTGTCTATTGATATCAGAGATTTGTCTCAACTTAGCCGGGTCTTGGTGCGTTTGAGTCAGTTACCCAATGTGGCCTCTGTCGAACGGAAACATAACTAAATGTCGACCTATACCTTGAATGACCTGGTTTATTTGATGTCTCGTTTGCGTGATCCTGAAAAAGGTTGTCCTTGGGATCAAAAGCAAGATTATGGCAGCATCTCTCATTTGACAATTGAAGAAGCCTACGAGGTGGTCGATGCCATTGAGCGGGAAGATTGGGAGCATTTACCCGAAGAATTGGGTGATTTACTGTTTCACATTATCTTTTATGCACAATTGGGAAAAGAGCATAATCATTTTTCCTTAGATGGTGTGATTGATAACTTAGTAAAAAAATTGGTTCGTCGCCATCCCCATGTGTTTGGCCCGACTCTTTATAGCGAGCCTGAAATTTCCGATCTGGATGTGCAAGCCGTAACCCAACAATGGGAAGTCATCAAGCAAGCTGAGCGAGCCAGTAAGGGTCAAAAGAAAATTATCGACGATATTCCAGTATCGATGCCAGCACTGACGCGCGCGGTGAAAGTGCAAAAGCGAGCAAAGTCCGTGGGCTTTGATTGGCCTGAGTTAGGCGCGGTGTTTGATTGTCTACAATCGGAAGTCGCTGAGCTAGCTGAGGCCTTAGCGTCAAAAGATGAACGAGCGATTGCCGATGAAATGGGCGATGTCTTTTTTACCCTGGTGAATTTGAGCCGGCATTTGAAATGTGACCCTGAAAAACTGGTTCGCCAAGCCACAGCCAAGTTTACTCGCCGCTTGGAGTGGGTTGAAGAGGCCATCGATGGTGATTGGGCGTCAAATTCATCTGAGCAGTTGCATCACTATTGGTGTTTGGCCAAAGAGCAAGAAAAATCGACCTAAAAAGAGACTCCCGACCTTGTGCTCCACAGGGGCAAAGTGTATCTTACAAGCTGATTTCGATCGGTTTTTTCCAGCCGGTAATTTTAACCAGATTGCTGCAAAGCAAAAAATGAGGAGCTCTAGGTGAGAGTTATTTTATTAGGTGCCCCGGGTGCAGGTAAGGGTACTCAAGCAACCGCATTGATGGATACATTTTCGATCCCGCAAATATCAACCGGTGATATGTTGCGGGCTGCAGTCAAAGCGGGTACTCCCCTTGGGCTCAAAGTGAAAGATATTATGGAGTCAGGTGGCTTGGTATCTGACGATATTATTATTGATCTGGTGAAAGAGCGCATTACCGAACCCGATTGTGCCAATGGTTTTTTATTCGATGGTTTCCCAAGAACCATTCCTCAAGCACAAGCCCTTGTCGATGCAGGTGTTGACATCGATCATGTCATTGAGATTGATGTGGACGATGAGGCCATCGTTGAGCGTTTAAGTGGTCGTAGAGTTCATCCAGATTCAGGTCGCATCTATCATGTCACCTACAACCCACCCAAGGTGGCTGGTATTGATGATGAGACCGGTGAGGCTTTGGTTCAAAGACCAGACGATGAAGAAACGACTATTCGCAAGCGTTTATCTGTTTATCATGAGCAAACCGAACCCCTGGTTCAATTTTACCAAAGCCTTGAGGGAGCCCAAGCGCCAAAATTCCACAAAGTAGCAGGCATAGGAAATGTCAAAGACATCACCGCCAACTTACTAGCTGCGTTAAGCGCATAGGAAATGCTAGCAACTTAATGATGACCAACATACTCGCATTGGATACAGCAACCGATCATTGCTCGGTCGCTCTGTATCATGGCCAATCGATCACTTTTCAAGAGCATGCTAGCGGCCGGGAGCATACGGAAAAACTGTTGCCTATGGTTGACTCCTTGCTCGAAGACGCCAAGCTGACGTTGGACGATATCGATTATCTGGCTTTAAGTATCGGCCCCGGTTCATTTACCGGGTTACGTATTAGCTTGTCCATTGTTCAGGGCTTGGCCTACGCGAAAGATATTCCGGTTATCGGTGTGGACACTTTAGCGGTAATGGCTTTAGAGTTTCACCGTAAGGTTCCTGATTCACAGTGCATCGTTGCTGCCCTCGATGCCAGAATGGGGGATATTGTGTGGGCTGTGATGCGCATTGTGGATGGTGTGGTCGTCTATGACCAAACCCCAAAATTGTCGACCATAGAAGACGCGACTCAGTTTCTTATGGAGTTGGATCAGCCCTTTTCATTGATTGGTCAAGGTGCGGCTTTGCTAACTGAATCGTTACCAGCTTGTCAGATCAAAGAGCCCGAGCTTTGTGCTCATGCTCGATCAGTGGTATCGGTGGCCCTGAGTCATCTCGATCAAGCAAAGCCTGCTATTGAGTGGGCCCCTCAGTATTTTAGAGCGGAAATTGGCTGGCAAAAGCGCCAGTTTATTCGCCAAACTCGAGATTAATTATGGGATTTATCTACATCCTTATTTTGGCGTTGATTCAGGGTATCACGGAGTTTTTGCCGATATCCAGTTCGGGGCATTTATTGTTGCCGCAAGCATTGATTCCCGGTTGGCCATCGCTTGATGCATCCGAGGCGCTGTCCTTTGATGTGGCGGTACACGTCGGCACCTTAGGTGCGGTGATGTTGTATTTTCGCAAAGACGTCGTCAACTTATTGCTGGGATGGAGTAACAGCATTATTTACCGCAAGCACACCAATGATAGCCGCTTGGCTTGGTATCTTATTATTGCCACTATCCCGGCGGCATTATTTGGCTTGTTGTTTAATGATTTGATTAAAAATGAGCTGCGTACCATGGATGTAGTCGCTATTACCAGTATTGTTTTTGGTTTATTACTGGGAATTGCGGACAAGCGTAAAGGCAATACGGATGATCTTGCACAAATTACATTAAAAGTTGCCTTGATCATTGGGATAGCGCAAGCTGTGGCATTGATTCCTGGTACCTCTCGCTCTGGCATTACCATCACGGCGGCATTATTTTGTGGCTTAAGCCGGACGTCTGCTGCTCGGTTTTCCTTTTTACTGGCAATGCCAATCATTATGTTAAGTGGCGGTTATCAGGCTTTGACTCTGGTGCAATCGCAAAGTGTGATATGGTCGGATTTGCTCTATGGCGCTGTGATTTCTTTTGTGAGCGCTTTAATTTGTATTCATTATTTTCTGCAATTTATCAATAAAATAGGAATGATGCCCTTTGTGGTGTATCGTTTACTGCTGGGCATTATTTTGCTTATCGTAGCGTTTACCGTGTAATCAGAATTAGCTAAGGAGACCCCATGCCACATAGTCAATTTAATCAGGGCTTGATTCGTTTTCTAAAGCAATCGCCAACCCCTTTTCACTGTGTTGACACTATGGCAAGGCGCTTATCAGAGGCCGGCTTTTCGCAATTGAAAGAAACCGATGAGTGGGTGGTGAATCCAGGCCAGGGCTATTTCGTCACTCGTAATGACTCATCCATTATTGCCTTTAGAGTAGGGACTCAATCGATAGTCGACACTGGTGCAGTGATGTTTGGGGCCCATACCGATAGTCCTTGTTTGAAGGTCAAGCCGCATGCGGAGCTGTGCCAGAATGAATACCAGCAACTGGGTGTTGAAGTCTATGGGGGAGTGCTGCTTGCTCCTTGGTTTGACCGGGATCTTTCTATTGCTGGAAGGGTAAATGTCGAAAGCTCAGGTAAGTTACAATCACACCTCATTGATTTCAAAAACCCCATAGCCACCATACCCAACTTAGCCATTCATTTGAATCGAGAGGTCAATGATAAACAGAGCATCAATGCTCAAAAGCATTTGGTGCCTATTGTTGGCCAGGGTGATTTTTCCCTCGAGAAAAGTATACGAAGTTGCCTTGCTGAACATGCTATCGGCTTTGATACCTTGCTCGGGCATGAGCTATTTTTCTATGACACCCAAGATCCCGCGATTATAGGCTTTGGGGGAGAGTTTATCGCCAGTGCGCGCTTGGATAATTTGCTGAGTTGCTATGTGGGCATGGAGGCATTGATCAATGCCAAGCACCAACAAACAGTGATGCTCGTGTGTAGTGATCATGAAGAGGTCGGTAGTCAAACGGCGGTTGGTGCTGCTGGGCCCATGTTAAATCAGGTGATTGAAAGATTGTTACCCAAAGGCGAAGATCGTTTCAGAGCGTTGGCTCGCTCCATCATGGTGTCTACCGATAATGCTCATGGAGTACACCCCAATTACTCAGACAAGCACGAGCCCAATCATCGCCCAATTTTAAACAAGGGACCTGTGATTAAGCATAATGCCAATCAGCGTTATGCGACCAATAGCGATACCAGCAGTCGTTTTCGGCAAGCTTGCCAACAGCTTTCTATTCCTTATCAAGAGTTTGTGATGCGCAGTGATTTGGCCTGTGGTAGCACGATTGGGCCAATCACCGCAGCCAATCTAGGGATAGCGGTGATTGACGTGGGTGTGCCCACCTTTGCTATGCATTCTATACGGGAATTGGCTGGGGTAAGAGACGCCAATTGGCTTTATCAAGTGCTGGTGTCTTTTTGTGTCTAACTTGAGTATTAATTGTTCGATTTTATCTGAAATCGGTCACAAAATGACAAAATAAAGTCATTTTATCGACCATGTCACATTGAATTCCATTTTTTACTTCTATAATGAGTTCAAATGTGACAAAAAACGGCAAATTTGAGCGAGGCTATCAATGAGCAAAATCAAGATGAGTCACTATCTCTTAGGACTTTACCCTTACAACGAACTGAATGACGAGTTAAAGCAGCAGGTTGTTGCGCATGCTAAGGTGAAGGAATACTCAAAAGGCTCGCTAATTTTCCAAAGGGGTAAGATTTCCCCTTATCTGTTTTATTTGGTCGAGGGTAAAGTAGACCTTATTAACGCTAATTTCGAAACCCTAACTGTCAGCATCGCCGACTACCAACGTTTTATGGACACTCAATCTTCACCCTACAGGGAATCTGCAGTGGCTAAAACCCCTGTAAAAATGTTGGTAGTGGAACGTGACTATTTAGACTTACTGATGATGTGGAATAGCCAGGCTAACGAAAGCGCTGGTCAATCGAAACAAGCGGATTTGAATGACAGCGACTGGATGTCTGGTTTGATTGGCTCGCCGTTATTTGGTCATATCCCTCCCGCTCACCTCCAGCAGTTGTTCTCGCGTTTTGAGTTGGTCGAGATGAAAAAGTCAGTCCCCATCATTCGCCAAGGCGAGACGGGTGAGTTCTTTTATGTGGTACGTCAAGGGAAAGTAAGAATATCGGCCATCAACTCTGATATCAATGTTGAACTGGATGAAGGTAAGTTTTTTGGAGAGGAAGCTTTGATCGCAGAAACACCTAGAAATGCTACCGTGACGCCATTAGAAGATGGTTGGTTAATGCGATTGAACAAAGAGGATTTTAAAGCCTTGCTGGAGGAGCCGGTCATCAACTACATGAGTTACGAAGAGTTGGTGGAATATGCCGCAGCCGATCAACCATTACAAATAGTGGATGTTCGCTTGGGTGTTGAATACAAAAATCAGCACCTTCCCGGTAGCTTAAATATTCCGCTTAAAAAGCTAAGGGCTCGTTTGGGATCATTGCCCAATGCCAGCTTGTACTTGATTACCTCGGATGCCGGCCGCAGAGCTGAGGTGGCTGCTCACTTAATGTGTCAAGCCGGTTTGCGAGCGGTTATTTTGAAAGATGTTGAAGCGCATTACGTGGGGCCATCAAAAAGAAATGACTACCCAGGTTCGATGGATTTGCCAGAATCTATGGCGGGTTGATCGGGTTTCGCTTATCATGGACGATTTTTAAGGTTTACCCATGAGCCAAACACGTATCCTTACGGGGATTACCACCACAGGTACCCCTCATTTGGGCAACTATGTCGGAGCCATTCGACCGGCTATTGCTGCAAGTCTTGATAAAACCACGCAACCCTTTTACTTTCTCGCAGATTATCATGCGCTCATTAAGTGCCATGAGCCTGAACGCATTCAGCAGTCTACCAAAGAAATTGCGGCCACTTGGTTAGCCTTGGGACTTGATGTTGATCATGCGGTTTTCTATCGCCAATCAGATGTGCCGGAAATTCCTGAGTTATGTTGGTTGTTGATGTGTATGGCGGCCAAGGGTTTGATGAACCGAGCCCATGCTTACAAGGCAGCGGTTCAAGATAATGAGACTGCAGGTGAAGATCCAGACTTTGGTGTGACGATGGGGCTGTTTAGCTACCCTGTGTTAATGGCAGCCGATATGCTCATGTTTAATGCCCAGCAAGTGCCTGTTGGTAAAGATCAGGTTCAGCATGTGGAAATGGCTCGGGATATTGCTAGTCGTTTTAATCATCATTTTGGTCAACATTTTGTGCTGCCAGAAGCGGTTGTGGCCGATACGCCTTTATTAAATGGTTTGGATGGC
>CAXQRU010000052.1:0-4407 GCA_964226685.1 Polaribacter sp.
CAGGATTTTGGTATGAGCATAGGTAAAGGCATCGATGTAGGTTGGAACAGGATTGGTTTGAGATGGAGCAGGCAGAAATCTGTTGATAGCATCACAATAATGAATCAGTTTGATCAGATACATCATACAGCCATCACTTGTGGCGCATATCTCATGGAGAACTTAGAAAAAGATTATGCGTGGAACAAGTATTCTGAGGCAAATAAAAAAATCGCCAACGAAGCAAGTCTTGGCTAGGGTGAAAAAAGCCGACTTTTGTAGAAGCCGGCCAAGAAAGAATTAAGCGGCGTAAACTGGGTACTTAGCGCAAACTTCCAGCACTTTTTGCTTAACACCCTCAATCACCTCATCCGCATTACCCGACTCTAATGACTCCAACACATCACAAATCCAGTGAGTTAGCGCCACACAGTCCTGCTCTTTGAAGCCGCGCGTGGTAATCGCTGGCGTACCCACACGAAGACCTGACGTCACAAAGGGTGAGCGTGGGTCATTGGGAACAGCATTTTTATTGACTGTGATATTGGCTTTACCTAAGGCTTCATCAGCGTCTTTACCGGTATACTCTTTGCCAATCAAATCCACTAGCATTAAATGGTTTTCTGTTCCACCTGAGACAATATTAATACCGCGCTCAATAAAGGTTTTTGCCATGGCTTTGGCATTGGCAACCACTTGTTTTTGATAGGTCACGAAGTCATCACTCATCGCTTCTTTGAAGCTAATGGCTTTGGCCGCGATCACATGCATCAATGGCCCACCTTGACCGCCAGGGAATACCGCTGACTGTAGTTTCTTTTCAACGTCTTCATTGGCGCGCGCTAAAATGATGCCGCCACGAGGGCCGCGCAAGGTTTTGTGCGTGGTCGAGGTGGTGACATCGGCAATGTTCACCGGGCTTGGGTACACGCCAGCAGCGACTAAGCCCGCCACGTGTGCCATATCAACCAATAAATAGGCACCGACTTTATCGGCAATGTCTCTAAAGCGCTGCCAGTCCATAATTTGAGAGTATGCCGAGAAGCCAGCGATGATCATACGCGGCTTGTGCTCAAGCGCTAAGCGCTCAACTTCTTCGTAATCCACTTCGCCAGTTTCGGGGTTCAAACCATATTGAACCGCATTGTAGGTTTTGCCTGAAAAGTTGACTTTAGCACCGTGAGTTAAGTGGCCACCGTGAGCCAAACTAAACCCTAATACGGTATCACCTGGGGCACACAGCGCTTGGAAAACCGCTGAGTTAGCTTGAGAACCTGAATGAGGTTGAACATTGGCATAGTCGGCCTTAAAGAGTGCTTTTGCACGCTCAATCGCCAATGCTTCGGCCTTATCCACGTACTCACAGCCACCGTAATAACGCTTGTAGGGATAACCTTCTGCATATTTATTGGTCAGCTTGGTACCTTGAGCGGCCATCACTAATGGGCTGGTGTAGTTTTCTGAAGCAATCAGCTCGATATGCTCCTCTTGTCGACGACCCTCGTTTTGGATGGACTCAAAAATTTCGGGGTCAAACTGCTCAATAGTTAGCGATGGGTCAAACATATTCATGTACTCTCAGGCTGATCAAAACGAGCCGGCATTCTACACCAAAGCTAGGCTCTTATCGACCACCAAAAAGTCAATATTGGGGCTTGGCAAGCCTCTTGAGTTCAGCTACTGTGCCAGCATCATTTCGACAACGAATAAGGTGAGTTTATGGCTCAGTATGTCTACACGATGAACCGAGTGGGGAAAATTGTCCCCCCCAAACGCGAGATCTTAAAAAATATCTCTTTGTCCTTTTTTCCGGGCGCCAAAATCGGCGTTCTCGGCCTCAATGGCGCCGGTAAATCGACTTTGCTTCGAATCATGGCCGGCGTCGATACCGATTATCATGGTGAAGCTCGCCCAATGCCCGATATCAGCGTGGGCTACCTGCCTCAGGAACCGCAACTAGACGACAGTAAAACCGTGCGCGAATCCGTTGAAGAGGGTCTAAAACCCGTGCTGGATGCCCAAGCCGAACTGGAGCAAATCTACGCCGCTTACGCCGAACCAGACGCTGACTTTGATGCGCTCGCCAAACGCCAAGGCCAATTGGAAGACATCATCCACACTTGGGATGCTCACAATTTAGACCACAAATTGGAAAGCGCCGCTGACTCTCTGCGGCTCCCCCCTTGGGATGCTTCCATCAAGAATCTATCAGGTGGTGAAAAACGCCGTGTGGCACTATGCCGCCTATTGCTCTCTCGTCCTGATATGCTACTGCTTGACGAGCCGACCAACCACTTGGATGCTGAATCGGTCTATTGGCTCGAGCGATTTTTGCAAGATTTCAACGGCACTGTGGTTGCCATTACCCATGACCGTTACTTCCTCGACAATGTGGCAGGTTGGATTTTAGAACTCGACCGAGGCCACGGCATTCCCTATGAAGGCAACTACACCACTTGGCTCGAAACCAAAGAGCAACGTTTGGAGCAAGAAGCCAAGTCAGAGGCCTCTTTGCAAAAAGCCATCAAGAGCGAATTGGAGTGGGTGCGTCAGAATCCTAAGGGCCGCCAAGCCAAAAACAAAGCGCGCTTACAACGCTTTGAAGAGCTGCAATCGCAAGAATTTCAACGCCGCAATGAAACCAATGAAATCTATATCCCACCCGGCGACCGCCTGGGCGATAAAGTGATTGAATTTCACAATGTCAGCAAGGGCTTTGATGGCCGCATGCTGATCGACAACTTAAGTTTTACCGTTCCCAAAGGCGCCATTGTCGGCATCGTCGGCGGTAACGGCGCGGGTAAATCCACGCTCTTTAGAATGATTGAAGGCACCGAACAACCGGACTCCGGTGAAGTGGTGTTGGGCGAAACCACCAAGGTCGCTTTTGTTGAACAAAGCCGCGAAAACTTAGACAACAGCAAAACCGTTTGGGAAGCGGTTTCTGAGGGCCACGATATTTTAAAAATTGGTAGCTACGAGGTAAACTCACGCTCCTACATTGGTCGTTTTAACTTCAAAGGCTCCGACCAACAAAAACGCGTGGGAGAACTCTCCGGTGGTGAGCGTGGCCGCTTGCACCTGGCCAATACCCTAAAGCAAGGCGCCAATGTGCTGCTGCTCGATGAACCCTCAAACGATTTGGATATTGAAACACTGCGAGCATTGGAAGAAGCCCTACTCAGCTTCCCAGGCTGCGCTTTGATTATCTCGCATGATCGCTGGTTCTTAGATCGCGTTGCCACCCATATTCTTGCTTACGAAGGTGATAGCGAAGTGGTGTTCTTTGAGGGCAACTACACCGACTACCATGAAGATCTGGTTAAGCGCAAAGGTGAGCAAGGCCCTGAGCGTATTCGGTATAAGCCGCTTAAGGCATAAGGTCACAGATAGGCTCAGTGATTGAATCGCTGAGCCTATCGAAATCAAATTAACGTTGCTTATAAAGTGTCTCACGGTTTACAATAAATTATCCATTACCTTCAAGGATGAGAATCATGTTTTCTACCGCTATTAGAGTAATCCTATACCTCTTATTCACCTCAAGTTTGCTGGCCTATTGCATATGGAGCTGGCTTTTCCAAACCGGGTTCTACGCGACGTTAATTCGTCTTCAAAACGAATACCTCGATATTTATTTTCCAGATCTCACGCAAGCCTTCTTATTAATCTTATGCTTTATTTTGCCATTGGCTTTACTGTTTAAAAAACCCAAAGCAACAGAGGTGAGCGCACAACCACCTGAAGGCGGCAATGGTGTTCTGTTTTTGCTGGCTGTCGTCGCACTTGGCATCGCAGGTTTTGCGTTAAAAACCTCGTTTGATCTCGAAGAAAATCCTCAACCTAGAGTGATTGATTTAAGCCAACCACCCGAAGAATGGCTATGGTTTCAAAAAGTACAGTTTGATGGCATTCTACTTCCAGAGTTTTCGGTAATCATAGAGGAATCAAATAAAGCTCAAAAGAAAAAAGAGACTATTTATACTCCTATTATCGCCAATGGCGATGACAAACTGATGTTTGTCCTGCGCTCCAAAGACGAATACCTACAAAATCGCCCCACAACCATCGATAGTTTTGTGAGCCTCTCACCGGTATCGGTAGTGGTCAGAGACGCCTTTAAAGCACAAGGTATCCCCATAGCTGACAAAGTCTATATCGTCGGCCGCGATGTTCTCGGTCCCAGAGAAAACCTATGGATAGTCACTGCCTTATTCGGTTTGTTTGGTTTTTTCTTTCTTATAGCGTCCATTATTGGAACAATTAAGCAACGAGCCTCTCAAAAAAACTAACTCAGAAAAAAGGGCGCTAACAGCGCCCTTATCAGTTAACTCATATTTTTGAATCTGATGAAGATCGGAAGAGCGTCGTGTAGGGAAAGAGTGTATAAGCTGGTGTAGATCTCGGTGGTCGCCGTATCATTAAAAA
>CAXQRU010000053.1:0-34460 GCA_964226685.1 Polaribacter sp.
TTAACGATCGTGACTGGAGTTCAGACGTGTGCTCTTCCGATCTCCTACACAAAGAAAACACGCAACACTTGAAAGCGTTAAAAAACAACCATGACCCAGTCACTCAAAAGGCACTTGATGACTTACAAGCTCAATACAATGAACTAGAAGAAAAATATTTAGAATTGAAGATGAAGTAGACTCATGCCGATTGAAGAACTCAAAGACACAGCCAGAGATTGTCAAAGCATCAAAGAGCTTGCGCAGTTCTCGCCTCGATATCAATTTTATTTTCGAGTGCTTTTGTATTTGTCTGCCATAGCCTCAATAATTGCCGTCAGCTACAAAAGCGACTCGATTGATATCGTACAGGCTATTTTCATTTTAACGATTCTAGGTTACAGCTATATCGCCTACGGGATTAGCCATCGCTTCAAAGGGCTGAGCCAATGGGGGATTTGGCTCAGTAATATGGATGGCATTTTTATCGGAATTACTTTGAGCTTTATTCACTTCGCTGTACTCCCCAGTGCACTTCTCCTTGGAATGGTTCAGTTCAACGCCATCACACAAGGAGGCTTCAGGCACTGGCTCTCCAACATCGGGGGCATTGTGATCGCTTTGATCATTGGCTACCTTTTTCTAAGTTCAAATCAAGCCCACAATGTTAACGTCAGTGATGAACTCAATATCGCAACCCTCATCAGCGCCCTTGTCTATCTGTGCCTGTATGGATTATGTACCTACAAACATACCGAGAATCTCGCTCAAATCACAGCATCCTATCTCAAGGAAGCCAAAGAGTATAAGCTTCATGCCTATAAATTATCCCGCTACCTGCCCGCACCAGTATGGGATAAGATGACCGGTTCAAGCGAGCATATACAAAAAACAGAAAGAAAACGACTGACGATTTTTTTCTCAGATATCGTCGGCTTTAGCGAACTCACAGAAGAAATAGAATCAGAGACCTTAACAGAGCTACTCAACAGTTATTTGACAGAAATGGCTAAAGTCGCTAACCAATTCAATGGTACCGTTGATAAGTTCATGGGCGATGCCATCATGGTGATGTTTGGAGATAACCCCAAAACCAGTAAAGGCGTCAAGAAAGATGCTATCGATTGCGTGAATATGGCCATTGAAATGCGCAAACAAATGAACCTGCTACAAAAAAAATGGGCTGAAATGGGTATCAAACAGCCGCTTCAGGTTCGCATGGGCATCAATACTGGTTACTGCACAGTGGGCACCTTTGGAACCAACACTAACCTTGACTACACCGCTCTGGGCACCCACGTCAACCTAGCCAGCCGTTTAGAAACGGCCGGCAAGCCTGGTAACATTTTGGTTTCTTTCGAAACTTGGTCTCTCATCAAAGACGTGATCATGTGTAGGGATAAAGGACAGATTAGCGTTAAGGGTTTCTCTCACCCAATTCAGGTATACGAAGTCGTCGCTCACCGAAAAGAGCTGGGAGGCTCAAAGAGCTACTTCGAGGAAACTTCAGAAGGCTTTACCATGTTACTGGATCTCAATAAAGTCAAAAACTACGACAAAGAACGCATCATTGAAGCATTAGATACTGCCAGCAAAAAACTCAAAGAGAAGGTAATTAAATAGCTATTGCCTAGCAATTCTAAGCTTGTCATTGAATCTTGTCTCGCAGCCTAGGCTACACCTCAAAGGATTAATATCAATCCCTCCCCGCCTAGTATAACGAGCATAAACGACCAGCTCATCGGGAGCACAATGGCGAGTGATATCCATAAATATACGCTCTACGCAATTTTCATGAAAGCCTTGATGCTGCCTAAAGGAAACAATATAAGCTAATAAACTTTCAGGAACGATGGTTGGCCCTGAATACTCGATAAAAACCGTCGCCCAATCAGGCTGGTTGGTAACGGGGCAATTGGATTTCAACAAATGACTATACACCAGCTGCGACGTATGCTTTTGTGTGACCCTCAACAAGGATGGCTCTGGCAGATAATGAGTAGGCGTGATTGGCAGATCATCCAAGCAAAACCCTGGCAAAGTATTGCTCACCGGTAAGCTTTGTAGATCGCTCAATGTAACCCTCACCTGCGCCTCACAACATTGGCCGACATCTCGCTCAATCATACTTACCAACTCTTCATCCGAACAGACTATAGTTTGATTAAACGAGTTCAAATACAATTTTAACGATTTTGACTCAACAATATTTGGGCTATAACAATCTATCTCCAACGTCGCCATTGCCACCTTGGGCTTACCATTAGCATCGAGCCAGGAAAGCTCATAGGCCGTCCAATAATCGCAGCCAGAAAATGGCACATCTTCAGTTATTTGAAGCTGTGAGCGGCTCTCAAACCGAGCAATGGCAAACAATAGCGAAGGATCATATTGATCGCAATACTCTGTGCTTTGCCCCAAAGGATTATGATCCATAGTTATGACCTCAAACGAGTACCGCGAGCCAACAACCACAAACAAATACTGGTTAGCACGACCACAAAGATAATGACACCAACAAACGAGTAAATAATATTGATGTTATCGTCAAACCCTAATATGCCATAACGAAAAGCATTGACCATATAAAGAATTGGATTTAACTGAGAAACCCCCTGCCAAAAATCGGGAAGCAGGCTAATCGAGTAAAACACACCGCCAAGATAGGTCAAAGGGGTTAACACAAACGTCGGTACAATCGAGATATCATCAAAAGAGCGAGCAAAAACGGCATTAATAAAACCTGCCAAAGCAAACACTACCGATGTCAAAAATACAATGCCAATGGTCACAGGGACAGAGTGTACTTGTAAGTCAGTAAACAGCAGAGACACCATCGTCACAATAAAGCCAACCATCAAACCACGAGCAACTCCGCCCAAAACAAAGCCTAATAAAATAATATAATTCGGAGTCGGTGATACGAGTAACTCTTCAACACTACGCTGAAACTTAGCACCAAAAAAAGAGGACACCACATTGGAGTAAGAATTGGTAATAACGGACATCATAATCAAACCAGGCACAACAAACTCCATGTAGCTAAAGCCTTGCATAGACCCAATGCGAGAACCAATTAAATTACCAAAAATAATAAAATATAAACTCATGGTAATGACGGGTGGAATTAGTGTTTGCACCCAAATTCGAGTAAAGCGCTTGATCTCTTTGCGCAAAATGGTTGTAAAGGCAATCCACTGCTCATAGGCATTCATACCGCAGCACCCTCTTGAGACTCAACCATCGAAACAAACAATTCCTCCAAACGATTGGTTTTGTTTCGCATACTAATCACCTCAATTCCCTGGCGCTCCAATACCGTGAACACACTATTGAGAGACTGCGCCTTACTGACCTCAATCTCCAGGGTATGATCATCGACTTTTGCGAGGCTATAGCCTTCTACTTCTGGCAAGCGCTTAACGGCATCTCTGGTATCAAGAATAAATATTTCTTTATCGAGACGAGCCAAGAGTTTTTTCACGCTGGTGTTTTCTACGATCCGACCTTTATCAATGATGGCGACATTACGACACAAGCTCTCTGCCTCTTCCAAATAATGAGTGGTTAGAATAATAGTAGTGCCTTGAGCATTAATTTCTTTTAAAAACGTCCACATTGAACGCCTAAGTTCAATATCAACCCCAGCCGTTGGCTCATCCAAAATCAAAAGTCTAGGTTCGTGAACTAACGCTCTAGCAATCAACAAACGCCGTTTCATACCGCCAGACAACTGCCTTGCCGGTGTCGAACGCTTATCCCATAAGCCCAGCTTTTTTAAATACTTCTCCGCCTGCGCTTTAGCCTTTGCGCGAGGAAGGCCGTAATAACCCCCCTGACTGATGACAATATCAAACACCTTTTCAAATTGGTTGAAATTGAATTCCTGAGGCACGACGCCCAGCTCTTGCTTCGCTTTTGGAAATTGCTGATCGATATCGAAACCGAAAACTGAGACCTGGCCGGCGCTCTTTCGAATCAGAGAACAAATGATACCAATGGTGGTCGATTTCCCTGCACCATTGGGGCCTAGTAAAGCAAAGAAGTCACCTTGCTCGACGGTTAAATCAATCCCTTTTAAGGCTTCAAAGGAGTCACCATAGGTTTTACACAGGTTTTTGATCTCTAATGCGAATGCGCTCATGAGCTGATCTCGTAAAAATGCGGGCCAATTTTGAAGCATTCACTGCCGATAGGCAAGCTCGCCCACTCAAAGCACTGAAAAGTGGTAGACAAATAACCAAAGCGACTTAAAAACCAGCGAAAAACAACTTTTTAAAACTATTTAAAAAAAACTGTTGACAGGTTTGGCCCACCTACTTAAAATGCGCGCCTCTGGTGATGACAGAGTGTTACCAGAAAATCTAGTCCCCTTCGTCTAGTGGCCTAGGACACTGCCCTTTCACGGCGGTAACAGGGGTTCGAACCCCCTAGGGGACGCCATTTTCAGCGGGAATAGCTCAGTGGTAGAGCACAACCTTGCCAAGGTTGGGGTCGCGAGTTCGAGCCTCGTTTCCCGCTCCATTTTTTACACTAGACAGACACAAACCTGCTGACACAAATTTCTCAGCAGGCTCGCATCAAAAACACTTTTTGCAAACCCACCCAAGAAGACCTCAAGAATCAAATAGCCAATAAGTCAAATCTCAAAGAATACCAATCCGAAGCTTTACCCCACTCGCTACTGACACAAAAATACTCTAAATGGCCCTGGAAACACCGCCTTTATCAACAAACTTGTATCCATTGACACAAACGACTCTAAATATAGGGAAGCGCCCAAATCTTAAGCCGCACTTAAATTATCTGAACCAATCAAAGAGATAAACTTGAATAAAACTCATGTTATTACTTTCAGGAAACCCAATACTACCAAGCAGCCTTTACAGAATAACCCAGATAAAAATAACAGCTCAAATCAGAAGCACGAGCACTCAAACCATAATTAGCAAAACAAATAAGTGAGTGAGCAGGAGTAAATATGGATAGTGTATAAAGGAGCTACGCAAAATTAGCGCGCCGCATTCAACTTTGAAAAAATTATAAAAATTGCCATAAAATGGCGGACCGGACGGGACTCGAACCCGCGACCCCCGGCGTGACAGGCCGGTATTCTAACCAACTGAACTACCGGTCCGAACGGTAGAAAACATCCTTATAATGGTGGGTGGTACAGGGGTCGAACCTGTGACCTACGCCTTGTAAGGGCGTCGCTCTCCCAACTGAGCTAACCACCCTCCGTGTTGTGAGGCGGCATTCTACATCAATTTAAACCTCTGTCAATTGTTTTTATAACAAACCTTTGCAGTTTTTTTCATTAACCGCTTTAATAGTCCTACAAAGCCGAATCTTTAAGCGATTACCATGACCACTAGCCCCTATTTGATTACCACTGTATTTTTAGGCATCACAACTCTTTGTTTGAGCTACCTCTGCTATCGATTATTCAAGCATCATCTTGAAGTAAAACACTCACACAGCCAACTTCAGATGCAATTAACTGAACGCAGCCAAAAACTCAAAGGCAGCAACGATCAGCTCTACGAGGAAATTGCCAAACACGAAATCACGGAGGAATTGCTGCGAGAGACTCAAGATTACATTAACTGTATATTAAACTCGATGCCATCCGTTTTAATTGGAGTGACTCGTACTGGCATTATCACCCATTGGAATGAAGCCGCTCATCAATACACCAATATCGCAGCCACTAAGGCTTTAGGAGGCGAGCTGGGCCACATAGCCCCCATGCTTGGCATCGATCTTAATGTGATAGAGTCAGTCGTCGATACCAACAAGCCTCAAAAACGCGAAAACATCAAAGAGGGACATGGAAGCCAGGCCACCTATCACGACCTGACAGTCTACCCTCTGCTTTCTAGCGAAATTAATGGCGCTGTTATCCGAATCGATGACATCACACTGCGCGTCCGCTTAGAAACCATGATGATACAAAATGAAAAAATGCGCTCATTGGGTGAGCTGGCTGCTGGCGTTGCACACGAGATCAACAATCCTTTGAGCATTATTTTACAAGGGGCTCAAAATTTGCAGCGCAGGATAGACCCTCACCTTGCAAAAAACCAAACCATTGCTGAGTCGCTCAATATTCCCCTGGAGCATGTCATACGCTACCTAGAGGCTCGTAAAATCGATACATTTTTGTCAGACATCAAGTCCGCTGGAGAGAGAGCCGCTAGCATCGTGAGCAATATGCTCGGCTTTTCAAGAGCACAGCAAAGCGATTATTCTGAAGTGAACATCAATGAATTGTTAGATCAAAGCATTTCTCTGAGCGTGCAGTCATTTTCTTTAAAAAAGGCGAGAGTGAAAATCGACAAGCAACTTTCAAGCACACCCATTTACGTTCCCTGTTCAGCGCCAGAAATTCAGCAGGTCATTTTGAATTTAATCAATAATGCCCATCAAGCCGCATCCTCTTCAGAGCAAAAGGAACTCGCCATTACCGTTCGAAGTTTCATTGAAGACAATCATGCCATTATTGAAGTGGAAGATAACGGCCCAGGCATGAACTCCTGGGTCAAGAAGCACATTTTTGACCCCTTTTTCACAACAAAAGAAGTTGGTAAAGGCACTGGCTTAGGCTTATCTGTGTCCTATTTTATTATCACAGAACACCACCAAGGCACCATGGAAGTTCACTCCAACAAAGGTGAAGGCAGCCTGTTTCGAATCGCACTGCCGCTGGAGGCACAAAGCTTCGAGCTTTAAACAGCCAATGCGCGATAGGCGCCATCATGATAAATCAGCGGCTCACAGGGTCGACTCGAAACCAATACCCCAAGCACTCGCCCCACCACAATAGCATGCGTGCCAAAGGTGGTTGAAGCCGGATCAACTTCGCAAAAAAAAGTCGACTCAGCTGACTGAAGATAAGGGGCACCATGAGCCTCAACCCAATCCCCTACACGAAAACGCTGATCGCCAAGAGACTTTTGCGCGCAAAGCATAGAGATTTCTTGTTGATCAAATGCCAGAACGTTGACAGAAAAGACTTGCCCAGCATTTAAATAGGGTGCCAGTGACGCCTCGTGGTTCACACACACAATGAGCGAAGCCGGGTCATCAGATAGAGAGGTTACCGAGGAAGCCGTCATTGCAAACCGCTCATCATCGGATTTAAGAGCAACAACACTCACCCCCGAAGCCAGACGCCGCATACCCAATCGCAAATTTTCTTTTGATACCATGATTACTGCTCTACCCGCTGTTTTGTCAACTCGCACTAGTGTACTATAGCTTTGCCTTATTTTGTGATTAACTGACTCTTTGGTAAGAGAGAGCATGCTATTTAAATATTTAAAGCTACCATTTGCCGCTCTTTTTTTGTGTGTATTTTGCCAATTATCCGCAGCCAACGATTCAAAAGGCGCCTTTGCTCTTACTGTTGAGAACGATCTATTCTCTACCAGCAACGACCGTCACTACACCAACGGTATACAGTTTTCTTACACCAGCGATACTTATCACCCCAAATGGATTGAAAAGCTAGCCAATCAAGTGCCCTGGTACAAAGATCAAGACAATACTCGTTTTGGCGTTACCATTGGGCAAGCTATTTTTACCCCAGAGGACATCACCCAAACTCAGGAACAGCCCAATGAGCGCCCCTACGCTGGATGGCTGTACGTCACTTTTTCTCTTTTTAGCGACAGCACCCGTTTACTCGATGGCGAATATCTAGATAACACCTCTTATTATACGTATTCCAATTCATTCGAGCTTACTCTGGGCACAATCGGACCCTCATCGTTAGCCGAACAAGCTCAAAAAAATGTCCACGAGCTCATCGGCTCACCAGAGCCCAGAGGCTGGGACTATCAACTCAAGGATGAGTTCGGAGTGAACTTTGCCTACACCAGACAATGGCAGCTACCGCTTTATAAACGCAATATCGATGTCATCCCTCAAGTAGGAGGGAGCCTTGGCACCATTTATACTTACGCGAATACTGGCTTAATTTTTCGATTCGGCAATAATCTTAGTAAAGACTTTGGCCCACCACTCATTCGCCCCAGCGGCATTGGGTCACGATATTTTGAACCGAGAGAGGAACTTGAATACTATTTTTTTGTGGGCGCCAATGGTCGCTACGTCGCCAGAAATGCATTTTTAGATGGCAATATGTCCAAGCCCGGCCCTGCCGTTAACAAGAAAGAGTGGGTTGGGGATCTGCAGTTTGGGCTAGTCATGACGCTTGGAGATATTCAACTATCAGTGACCGATGTCATTCGATCACGGGAATTCAAAGGGCAAGCCGAGTACGATGAATTTGGTTCAGTCAATATTATTTATCGGTTTTAAACCACTCATATTGGGGTTTTCCTCTTAATGATACTTCAAGATATACAGTGGCTATGCAAACCGTTTAATCAACTCTCCGCTAAGGAACTGCACAACATTTATGAATTAAGGCAGCGAGTTTTTATTATAGAACAAGCTTGTATTTACCCCGATATTGATGACACTGACCTCAGCTCTCAGCACGCAATGGCCATTGATCCGCAAGATGACTCACTCAAAGCCTATTTACGATTTTTTAAACGCAACAATGAAACAATTATAGGGAGAGTGACAACTTGCCCTCTCAATCGAAGACAAAAACTGGGTAGCCTATTAATGAGCTACGCACTGAAGCAGATCAGAGATCAACAAATTATCAAGCTGTCTGCACAATATCACTTAGTTAGCTTCTATGAGCAATTTGATTTTAAGGTTGCTTCAGAGCCTTATAATGAAGATGGCATCTTGCATATATTGATGGTTAGATTCAGCAACCGAAAGAATTAATACTTGAAGATATTGGGGTGACTGACGGGGCTCGAACCCGCGACCACCGGAATCACAATCCAGGGCTCTACCAACTGAGCTACAGTCACCATTGCTATGGCGCGCCTGGCAGGATTCGAACCTGCGACCCACGGCTTAGAAGGCCGTTGCTCTATCCAACTGAGCTACAGGCGCAATGGAATCCATAAAGGCTACCAAGACGAGATCACCTTTTAATGGTCGGAGTGGAGGGATTCGAACCCCCGACCCTCTGGTCCCAAACCAGATGCGCTACCAAACTGCGCTACACTCCGAAAAAGGTAAATCAGATTCAACACTAACGCCAAATCAGGGCGTGAATAATACCCATGCAAGTTGCCAACGTCAATGGAAGATTGGCAATTTTTTTAATGAAGCGAGCAAATGCTCCTTTAATCATCCAATAATTGAACAGGGGTTTCTAAACCAAACTCAGAATGAATGATTTGACACCATCGGTTTAAGCGATCTGAGGTTAATTCTTCCTGCTGATCTTGATCCAAGGCTAAGCCCACGAACAAATCTTGGCCTTCAATTTTTGCCTTAGAGGCGTCAAACTCATAGCCGTCAGTTGGCCAATGACCAATGATCTTGGCCCCATTAGCTGACACTACATCGTGCAACATACCCAGAGCATCTAGAAAATAATCGCCGTAACCAAACTGATCACCCAAACCGTATAAGGCGACCGTTTTGCCTGTAAAGTCAACTTCCTGAATATCCTCCCAAAATTCTTCCCAGTCCGATTGGATTTGGCCAAAGTCCCAGGTCGGAATTCCTAGAATGATCTTATCAAAACCAGCAAAGTCGAGTTGCGTTACATCGGCAATATCGAACAGCTCAACCTGATCAGACCCCAGGCGCGCAGCAATTCGATGGGCAACGGCCTCAGTATTACCATCATCTGTTCCAAAAAATAGACCAATCTTACTCATAGATGCTCTCATTAAAGCTCGTTGACCCCAAATTCGCGCTCAATCTAGGGGCTCAGGACAGGAAGTCACTCCTGCAACAAGTGGCGAATTTTCCCAAGGATCGAATCAATATGCAACTACTAACCCGGCAAGACTCAATTTTTGCCATCTGTCAAAAAATTAACAAGGGGCAAAATATTGCCATAAAACACGAAACCAAAGTGTCAACATTTCGACACAGCTTATGAAACACAAAAAAAACCTTTAAAAACAAACCATTAAAAAACAAAAAAAACTGGCATGCTTTTAGCTTAAACAAAAAGAAGGTGTTTTTTTAAACAAAACGGTATAAAACTATGAAATCAGTATTTACACCAACCGATAGCATTGCCAGAAAATCGATCGACAATAACGCCTCGATCGATCGATTAAATGAAGTGCAGATAAAACTCACCTGCTTACTTCAAACTACATTAGAAATAGAGCCTCTACTGGATTTATTTTTTGGGCAATTACAGCATTTGTTAAAAATACAAAGCTTAGAGTACCAATGTGATGATCGGTCAATCGGCATCAAATTAGGTAATCGGGCCATGCATAATGTTCATTACAATCTCACCGCAAGCAACCAAGAATTGGGGTCTATACGCTTTACCCGCCGCCAAAAGTTTGATGAATCTGAGCTTATCCAGTTGGAAACTTTATTGGGAACCTTGATCTACCCAATGCGTAATGCCCTAACCTATCGAGAAGCCCTTCATCGCGCACAATGTGACCCGTTGACTAGCCTTGGCAATAGAGGTGCCTTTGACCATGCTATTGAGCATGAAGTACAAATGGCACGTCGATACGATCAAGATCTCTCCTTGTTAGTCATCGATATCGATTTTTTCAAAAAAATTAATGATACCTACGGCCATGATAGCGGTGATCAAATCTTAAAATCCGTAGCCAACACCTTAAACGCCACCACGCGCCTAACCGATTTAACCTACCGATATGGCGGAGAGGAATTTGTAATACTTTTGGGCAAAACCAATGCACTGGGGGCAGCGATCATTGCGGAAAGAATACGAGAAAATGTGGCCAACACCACCGTAAACACCGACAAGGCGGCAGTCGGCGTTACCGTGAGTATCGGCGTTAGCACTTTAAACAGCGAAATGGATGCTAAAACTTTATTCTCCCAAGCTGACAAAGCTCTCTACAGCGCCAAAAACAACGGTCGCAACCGAGTTGAGATTGCCTGCTTGAAAACGTCTTTGAGCGCTTAGGTCTAGCGCTTGGAAACAAAACCGGGTTTTCTACCCCGCCCTGCCTTTAATTTTCTCTGCTGGCGTTGATAACGAACTTTTTCCTGCCCAGATAATGGTACCGTTTGAGGTGTGTCTATCCCCACCCCTTTACAAAAATCATTAATTTCCTTATCCGTCATTTCTATCCACTGGCCAGAGCGCACATGTGAAGGAATGAAAACCGGGCCAAAACGCACTCGCTTCAAACGACTGACTTTCACCCCCTGTGACTCCCACAAACGACGAACCTCTCGATTGCGTCCCTCCATCACCACACAATAAAACCAACGGTTACTGCCTTGGCTGGCACCATCAACGATGTCCGTAAATTTGGCAGGGCCATCCTCAAGCTCGACGCCCTCCAACAAACGTTGTTTCATCGCTTCATCTACTGGCCCCTGGATGCGCACCAAATATTCACGATCGATATCTGAAGATGGATGCATCAAGGCATTGGCCAAATCGCCATCCGTTGTGAAAAGCAGCAAACCACTGGTATTAAAATCCAAACGGCCTATAGCAATCCAGCGCTCGCCCTTTAACTTGGGCAATTTATCGTATACTGTCGGTCGCCCCTCGGGATCTTTGCGAGTACATATTTCACCTTCGGGCTTGTTGTAGAGCAGCACTTTAGCGGGGCGCTCACCACCCAACTTGGTGGAAATCTTACGATAATCCAACTCGACAATATCCTCAGCGGTGACGCGATCTCCTAGGGTCGCCATTTCACCATTTACTCTAACACGTCCCTGTTCTATGGCTCGCTCCATTTCTCGACGCGAACCACAACCGGCCCTCGCCAGCACTTTTTGTAACTTCTCGTCTTGTACCGTCATTGAATGGTTTCTTGCGTTATTGAATTATCTTCTAGAGAGTTCTCAATCTCATCGATTGCCTCTAAATCCTCAACCTCTGAGAGAATCTCTGTTTCTGTTTCTGTTTCTAGTTCTGCCTCGTTTTCCGCATGAGATTGCGCTTCGCCCTCTGGTTGCTCATCTACGACGGACTCATTTAATACATCAAACTCGAGCTCTGGATTAATACTATCCAAATCAGCCAGCTCTTTAAGTGTTGGCAGTTGCTCTAAGCTATTAATGCCGAAATAATCCAAGAACGCTCTAGTGGTTGCATACAATGAGGGGCGACCTGGTACATCTCGATGCCCCACCACCTTAATCCACTCTCGCTCAGATAAAGTCTTGATGATGTGTGAGCTAACTGCTACACCCCGAATCTCTTCGATATCACCACGAGTAATTGGCTGCCTGTAGGCAATGATGGCCAAGGTTTCAAGGAGTGCTCTAGAGTATCTCGGCGGCTTTTCTTCCCATAAACGGTTTACCCATGTTGCGGTATCCGCGCAAACTTGGTAGCGCCAACCACTGGCCACTTCGACCAGCTCATAACCGTGCCCTTCGCATTCCTGAGCAATCTCTAGGATAATGCTACGAATATCATCTGTATCAGGGATATTATCCGGGTCCCCTTCTTCACTAATAAATAATTTCTGGATAGCCTCTTCTGTCAGAGGATGGCCATAGGCCATTAAAGCGCCTTCAATTATTCGGCGAATATCATGCTTAGTGATCATCGACTGCTTGTGCCTTTGCTTTTACGTGTATTGGGCCGAACATCTCATTTTGAACCATTTCGACCAGCGACTCTTTTATCAATTCCATCACCGCTAGGAAGGTAACCACAACCCCCAAGCGGCCTTCATTAGCTTTAAATAGGCTGACAAAAGGCGTGAAATGCTGAGTCGATAAACGATCCAACACTTGCGCCATACGCTCCCTAGTTGAAAGTCTTTCCATCTGAACTTGATGACTTTCAAACATATCTGCACGCCTAAGTACATCTGACAGAGCTAGAAGAATTTCTTTCATATCCACATCAGGGTCTGGGCGAGTGAGGTTACGATCTGGAGCTTTGACATTAACGCAATGGAGATCACGCTCCATTCTAGGCATTTCATCTATGCTCTCAGCAGCCTGCTTGAAGCGCTCATATTCCTGTAAACGCCGGATCAATGTTGCCCTAGGGTCTTCCCCATCCTCTTCCTCTTCTTCATGGCTACGAGGCAGGAGCATCCGAGATTTGATTTCAGCCAACATGGCCGCCATCACCAAATATTCAGCGGCTAATTCAAATTGCATATGATCCATCAATTTGACGTAGGCAACATACTGGTGAGTGATCTCAGAGACATTAATCTCAAGAATATCAATATTTTGGCGGCGAATAAGATACAACAACAGATCCAATGGCCCCTCAAATGCCTCTAAAAAAACTTCTAGTGCATCTGGTGGAATATAGAGATCTTTAGGGATCTGGGTAAAGGCTTGTCCATTCACCAAGGCAAACGGCATCTCCCCTTGAGAGTGTTTAGAGCCTTGGCTCCGGGGGGATGCCTCTTGCTGTTCTGATTCAACAATGTCTTCTGTGGTCATGACTCACCTGTTTTAATCGAGCAGGAGAGTATAAACCTTATCGACGGCCTAGACCACGATGGGTTTGAATATTATTAATACGTCCTTCAAATATGGCCTATTTTCCCATCAGGCTTCTGAGCATCCACGCTGTTTTTTCATGAATCACCATACGATCAGACACTAAACTCGCACTGGATTCATCATCACCCTCATTCACTACCTTTAAGGCAGACCTAAGGGTTCTTACGACTGTTTCATTGTCTTCTGTTAATATTCTCACCATTTCTTCGGCTGAAGGGATATCTTCAACCTCCTCAATAGCTGTGAGCTTGGCGTACTGGCTGTAGGTACCAGGTGCAGGGAAACCCAGCGTTCTGATTCTCTCGGCAATATCATCAACCGCTACAGCTAACTCTGTATATTGCTCCTCAAACATTAGATGAAGATCCCGAAATCTAGGGCCCACCACATTCCAATGGAAATTATGGGTCTTTAAGTACAATGTGTAAGTGTCTGCCAGTACTGCAGAGAGCGCTTGGGCAATCGCTTCTCTATCTGACTCTTTGATACCAATATCAAGTTTGTAGACGTCTGACATAACAATTCCTCATTAACAATGAATGTCTATACAAAGTAACATCTTAGTTAAAAAAGATAAAAGCAATTAGAGTTATTCGACTTATAGCCAAAAACTATCAAATCAAAGTAACAGCTCGCCACAGCCTTGACGGACTACTTGAGGCTCATCTTCAGTAAGATCAACCACTGTCGTTGGCTCCATTCCGCAAAAGCCGCCATCGATTACCAGCTCAAGCTGGTGTTCCATAGTTTGGCGAATATCGTAGGGGTCAGTCATTGGTAAGGAATCGCCAGGCATGATCAAGGTACTGGTCATCATCGGCTCGTTAAGCTCTGCCAATAGAGCCAAAGCAATCGGGTTATTGGGCACCCGTAACCCGATGGTTTTCCGCTTTGGATGCTTCAAACGTTTTGGCGTTTCAAAAGTTGCAGGCAAGATAAAGGTAAAGGCACCTGGCGTATGGCTTTTTAGCAAACGATAGGTTTGATTATTAACCTTGGCATAAGTGGCCACCTCCGACAAATCGCGGCACATCAAGGTAAAGTTATGGTCTTTATCTAGCTGACGAATAGAACGGATTCGATCCAACGCCTGTTTGTCACCAATATGGCAACCGAGTGCATAGGCCGAATCAGTCGGGTAAGCAATCAAGCCACCTTTTCTAATAATTTCAACAGCTTGCTTAATTAACCGAGGCTGAGGGTTTTCAGGATGCACTTGGAAAAATTGAGCCACATTGACCACCTTTTTATTAATAAAACCATGGCACTAAACCATAATCTACATGTTAAATCTACCACATTTCCCAAATCGGGCGACATTGAGCGGGAAGTGGATCAATGTCACCTAAGGACTGCCAGCTTTGATCGTGACGATGAAAATCACTACCACAAGAGGCGGCCAAATCAAAATCTTCAGCCAGCTGAGCCAGCTTTTGTGTGACCTCTCGATCCTGTTTACCACTAATCACTTCAATACCAGCTCCACCGGCCGCTTTGAAATCGGCGACTAGCTCATACAATTTGGTACGAGTTAAATCGTATTTATCTGGGTGAGCGAGTACTGCGAACCCTTCACTATCCATAATCCATCGACAGACCTGCTCCAATGAAGGCCAATCAACATGAACATCGCCCGCTTTGCCATCCCCTAAGTACTTCTTAAACGCTTCATTGATTGAGTCTACGTAGTTAGCATCCACTAAGTACTGGGCAAAATGGGGACGTGTAAGCACACCATTTGCAGCATAATGCTGCGCTCCCTCTAAGCTGCCCACCACACCAGCTTTAGTCAGGCGATGAGCGATCTTCTTGGCACGTTCAACTCGGATTGCTTTTTGGTGAATGGCAGCCTGCTTGATCGTCTCTGCATGAATATTTATTTTAAGACCCAGCACATGAATCAGCCGGTTACGCCAAAGGCAAGATAGTTCTATACCAGGAATTATCTCCAAAGACTTGCCAGCGGCGCTTTCTGCAGGCACTATGCCTTCGACGGTATCGTGATCCGTGAGAGCCATGGTGGCAACACCTCTTTCTATCGCCAGCTCAACCAAAGCTTGCGGGGAGAGTTTGCCATCGGAGCAATCACTATGTGTGTGCAAATCAAAACGCGCTGCCACTGTTATACCCTAGGAAAATCAATTAATTAGTCAGTTGTACATTATGAGCGAAAAAACCAGCCCACGCAAAGAGAACCTGCTTGTTAATTTACTGGTCAACATTGTAATACCCGCAGTTATCATGGGACAGTTCAATGAGGAGGACTCATTAGGGCCAACTTGGAGCCTTATTGTTGCTCTCGCCTTCCCAATATCCTACGGCTTAAGAGATTTTTATCTGACCAGAAAAGTCAATTTTTTCTCAGCACTTGGGTTTATCAATACCTTGTTAACAGGAGTGATCGTGCTCTCTGGGCTGGGCAATAACTACATTGCCATTAAAGAAGCTGCTGTTCCCACTGTGTTTGCCATCGCGACCTTGATTTCACTAAAAACCGAAGCGCCTTTGGTCAAAATGTTTTTATACAATGAGACCATTATGCAAACTGAAAAAGTCGCCAACGCCCTGGCCGAGCGCAATAACACCGAAGCCTTTGAGCGAGCACTTCGAAAAGCCTCTGTGATTCTTGCTTTGTCTTTTGTATTATCAGCCGTTCTCAATTATACCCTCGCCACTATCTTGGTGGTCGGCGAGCCGAATTCACCTGAACAGATTGCTGGACTTGCAAAATTACAGTATCTCAGCATCCCGGTGATTGCATTACCCGCAATGCTTGTCATGGGTTATGCCCTGTATTATCTCTTTAAAGAAATCAAAAAGCTGACCGACTTAACACTAGACGAAATATTAATCAATCCAAAAAGTTGAATTACACGAAATAATTTTCACTTTGTTAAAGCTAACCATTGACAGCGATTGGCAGTGGTTTACAGTACCCACTTTATTGCAAATCAAATTAAGGACGCCAATGTCTCGCTATATTGTTCACCTGATGACACTATTTTTTTTCTTAGGCTCTTCACTTGCACTGGGGCAAACTCGCTACATTTCAGATGAGCTATTAGTGCCATTGCGCAAAGGCCAAGGCACACAATTTGGAATTTTGCACAAGGGCCTACCCAGCGGCTCAGTAGTCACACTACTCGACTTCAACCAAGAAAGTGGCTGGAGCAAAGTTCAAACCAGTGGTGGTCAGGTGGGCTGGTTACCCGCTCGCTACCTAGTAAAAGAGCCTCCTGCTAAAGTTGTACTGGATCGATCCATCAATGAGCTGGCCACTTTAAAAGAAAAATACCAACAATTACAAACCACCAGTGATGAGCTGGCTGCGGAACTAAAAGCAACACAAGAAACTTTAAAAGCTGAAACACAAAGAGCCAATAAAGCGGTACAGGACTATCAGGCGCTGAAACAAATATCTAGCGATGCAGTAAAAAATAGAGAAATGGTTGATCAACTGGCAGCAAAAAAAGTCGAACTGGATACTCAGCTTTCCCAATTAACAACCCAGGTTGATCGCTTAACAGAAAGTGAACGTAACCAGTTCTTTATCTATGGGGCCTTAGCCGTTCTACTCGGCTGCTTGTTAGCCATTATTTTACCAAGACTGAAACCGACTAAACGCAACTCGGAGTGGATGTGATGAAATCGATCCTATTTCTCTGTTTGTTCGCAATCACTAGTATTGCTCATGCCGAAACCACCGTTATTGTTAAGACGAACTATGGTGATATTGAAGTTAAACTGTTTGATCAGAAAGCGCCTGCAACCGTTAAAAACTTTTTATCTTATGTTGATGAAGGCTTCTACAACAACACCTTATTTCACCGAGTCATACCCGATTTTATGATTCAGGGTGGTGGCTTTATCCAATCCAATGGCCAACTCACCAAAAAGCCCAACAAAACTCCTGTTGTCAACGAGTCTAATAATGGCCTTAAAAACAATAGAGGCACCATTTCGATGGCTCGCCTACCCCACCCTGACAGTGCCACCTCTCAATTTTTCTTTAACTTAATTGATAACCCTCAACTAGATGCGAGAGGCAATCATCCTGGCTATACCGTATTTGGTGAGATCACAAAAGGCATAGAAGTAATCGACAAAATTGCTGCAGTGCCGACAGAAGACTTTGTTAGGTATCAAGACGTTCCTAAGACCCCTGTCATTATTGAGGGTATTTCTTATAAAGTGGAATCTAAGTAGTGACCGCACTCAGCGTTAACGTCAATAAAATTGCATTATTGCGCAATTCCAGAGGCGGCGAGTCTCCCAGTGTCATTGACTTTGCCCAACTGGCAATCACAACAGGCGTTCAAGGTATTACCGTGCACCCTCGCCCTGACCTTCGTCATATCACACCTGATGATGTTCGAGACTTGCATCAACTTTGCGGGAATCACCCATCAATTGAGTTCAATATTGAAGGCAACCCTTTTGCTGGCCCAAACCAGAAATACCCTGGTTTTATGGCTCTGATTGAGCAGTACACACCTGAGCAGGCAACACTGGTGCCCGATACCGAGCAACAGCTGACATCCGATCACGGCTTTGACTTGAGCCAAGGCAACGAACCACTGCGAGAATATATTGAACAACTTAAGTCTTTAGGTTGTCGAGTGAGTCTTTTTATGGACCCAGACTGCCATCAAATCGAGCTGGCAAAAGCCATAGGCGCGGATCGAATTGAGCTGTACACAGGCCCTTACGCCGAGGCTGTTATCAATGCAGACTCAAAAACTATTGATCAATACCAGGAAGGCATCCGTTATGCTCGTCACATTGGCTTAGAAGTCAATGCAGGTCATGATTTGGATTTGCATAATCTGGGCTTATTGCTATCTTTGGGCAAAATTGATGAGGTCTCTATTGGTCATGCCCTCACCGTCGATGCCCTCTATCTCGGCTATGAAACCACCCTGCAACATTACTTAAAGATTTGCCAAAACCCTCTAGCACAATAGCGGAAAGTGGAGTATCCTCGAAGTGAATGGGCGCTTTTGCTCATTCACAACCATTATAAAAATAATAACTAAAACTTATAAGTTGGAGGGCCTGATGCATTCTATACTTGTCGCCGATTATATGGATCCGCAACCACTTACTATTTTGCAGCACAGCAATATTATTGATGCAGTCGAACTGCTGTTAAAACACCAAATGACAGGGGCACCTGTGGTGGATGAGAATAAACAACTAGTTGGTTTCTTATCAGAGCAAGATTGTATTAAAGAAATGCTCAACGATGCATTCTACTGCGAAGAGCCTGCCAATGTGGCCAAGCTCATGAAGACCGAAGTGATTACTACCACTCCGCAAACCAGCATTGTTGAAATAGCCCAGCTAGTGATTGTTAACGTCCCCAAAAACTACCCTGTTATTGAGAACGGAAAATTGGTCGGCCTAATCAAACGCCGAGACATCTTAAAAGCATTGCTTGAAAATAACGAAGACTGCTATTTGCGCGTCAGTAGTGGAAAATAACCCCACTACCACCTGAGTGCCAATAAATATCAAGCCAATGGGGCCAAAAGCCTGGTGAGCGCTCCTGTTTAAACCATTTGTGATGGTCTACAACTCGCACACGAGGGAGGCGTTGAGATTTCCCTTGTGCGAGTGAGTACTCAACATCACCTTCCACAACACCGTAAATGGTGACATAATCGTTTCTATTCCAAGATTTTTGTTCAGAGAACTCAGCAATAAAGCGCCCTTCTGAGGGTAATTCCATAGTCGGTCGCCCATTTTCTTCGAGTGGATACGCCATCAATTCAACTCGCCAAAATGCCCCCTCTTGATAGGATTTCAATACTCGCCCTCCCCAACGAATACTAGCGCCTTCAAATAAATCGGGCGTTTGCATCACTTCAGCCAAACTGATTTCATTTTGGGGAGGTGATGTTATACCTTGAGGGATCGGATTTGTGGCACAATTCACTAACAGCAACAATACCAAGATAATTTGAAATACTTTCACAAGACACCTTTATGAGCTACCAACAAAAAAAACGCTTTTTTGATCAAATGCTAACAATCTATGGCCGAAAGCCGGTTCTTGAAGCTTTAGAAGACAGTCAACTCATACCTTACAAGCTGCACTTAGCTTCATCAAACAAGGCTCACAGCATTTTGGAAAATATCGAATCACTGGCCAAAAAGCGCCAAGTTGAAATAGCCTATCACAGCCGGTTAGAGTTATCTCGTATCTCAAAAAATAGTCAACAAGATCAAGGCGTGTGTATTGATATTCATTGTCCATCTTGGCAATCAGTTGAAGAATATCTCAGCCAATCGCCCTCGGGAACCTTAATCGCATTGGACAATATTACTAATCCGCAAAATGTCGGCATGATTATTCGAAGCGCGTGTGCCGGCCAAATTGATGGCATCATTCTCCCCAGAAAAGGCTGCGCTAAACTCGATGGTTTAGTGATTAAAGCCAGTGCGGGCACATTATTCAAAGCCAAGTTATTACGATGCGATCATTTAGAAGAAGCTCTATTAAGCTGCCAAGAAAAAAACTTTTCCATCATCGGGCTCGCCGCGAGTGCGCAGCAGAATTACTTCTCAGAAAATACATCGCAATCAAAAGTGTATGTACTGGGTAATGAAAGCGAAGGCATTTCACCAAAGATTGACCAATTGTGTGATCAGCACCTATCCATCCCCATGAACAATGGTGTAGAGTCTTTGAATGTTGCCGTTACTGCAGCATTATTAGCCTATCGATACCCTTTTTAATATAACCAACTGAGGACACAACCATGGAAATTTTAAAAATAGCAGCTCAACTACTAATGAACCACCTCGGGAAATTGGATCTAAATGAAAATAGTGTTGTAAATGCACTGGCTAAATTACTCCCCACCAATGGTGGCGATCTGGATATTAGCGGACTATTGAGCAAGTTTAGCGGTGGTGGACTGGGCGCTTTAGCCAGCTCTTGGCTCGGTGATGGCGACAACAGTAGCATCTTGCCCAATCAAATCTTGTCAATTTTTGGCGATAACAAAGTCGATGAATTTGCCAATGATTTAAACATTGATAAAAATGCAGCAACTAAGGGGCTAGCCAGTATTATTCCGGACTTGATTGATATGAAAAGCCAGGGTGGCTCACTACTGGATAATTTAGGTGGAATTGGCAAATTATTCAGTTAACTAGCTTTTATTTTAAGGCTTTAAGCCCTTCTCGAATAGCCTTTCTCAACGCTACGCTATTTGGGTTGGGCGCATAAAATAAGCGCTCGAAATAGCGATTGAGTTGTTGGATTCGCTCCCTAGGAACGCCATCTGTACATTCAGCCATGTCATTGATTTGCGCAAGTGACGAGGTTTCATTTACATCGAAGAACTTTTGTAAGCGTTTAAGGTAACGCTGGTACAAAAGCACATCTTGGCTTACATGTCGACGGCTTCGATAATATTGCCAGAGCGCAATCATTAAAAATATCAGCCCGACAAAGAGAACCATCAAAAAAGCCAACTTAAGCAAGGACAGTTTTCCAAACCAGTCTCGCAGCATAGCTTGTTGCGCTTGCGAATCAAACCCCAGAATCCATTGTTGCCAGCGGTAATTAATAGCATCCCATTTGAGCTTCAAATCCTGTAGCCACTCGGCGCTTCGATAATGAGTGAGTTGTTCTTTATCTTCCGCGCCCAATGCTTCAAAAAGGTTTCGTTCAATGCGGCTCGGTGCAACTGCAGCCGTTGGATCAACTCGTTGCCAGCCCTTGCCATCAAGCCACACTTCGGCCCAAGCATGAGCATCGGTCTGAGAGACCCTCAAATACTGCTCCTCCTCAATCCACTGTCCCCCCTGATACCCCACAACGACTCTGGCCGGAATTCCCGCACTGCGCATCAATACCACAAAACTGCTAGAGAAATGTTCGCAAAAACCACGCTGAGTCTCAAATAAAAACTCATCGATGGTATTTTTTCCCAACAATGGAGGCGATAAGGTATACACAAAACGATCGCGGTAAAATTGTAAGACTCGATTGATATAATCTTCTTCCGAACTCGATTGGCGCCTAAGATCTCGAGCCCAATCTCGACTTTTACTATCAAACTCGGCAGGCAGAGCCAAATTTTTATTTTTCTCTAGCGCAGATATGGTTTTTCTTGGCTCTATCGTTGATACCACATCGTATTGAATTCGCTGATCTACCCGTTTACCCAAAATTTCATGATTATCGTTGATGGTGACTGATTGAGATATCGCTTTAACGGAGACGACTCCATACAACCAATCCTTACCAGTTGGTTCTAACATAATGGTGTAGCGATAGTCTCCATCAGCAGGTATCGATTGAGGTAACTTGCCAGCTGGCAGTTGTTTATCTCGACTCCATGTGCGGCCATCAAAATTAGTCAACACCAGGCCACGCCAGTAACGCTCTGATGCAGGCACCTGTGGGCCCTCAAAACTCACTCGAAACGCCAAAGCATCCCTTTGACTGAGCTGGCTAATATCCCCAGGAGACATTGAATCACTCATTCCTACAAAGCCCTGATCTCCCCGAAGTGAGATTGACCAGAGCGTTCCCAAGCGAGGTAAAAAAATCATCAAAAGGATCATAATGGGTATTGCTTGCACCAGCATAATGGCGCTTTTTTTTGTCGAGGAAGAGCCTTTAAATGCTCTTCTCTGGCGGTACCGATACGCTTGCCAATGTATCAAGACGATGGTGGTCACAAAAATAGACAATAAACCCGACAATGTCGCGACTAAATCTTGTCCAAATAAGAAATGGGTCGCTGTGATAAAGTAACTTAAGCAGAGAATGACAAAACCATCTCTGTGTGTTTTCAGCTCGACCAGTTTTAATATAAAGGCCAACAGTAATAGGCTGACTAATGGCTCTAGATTTAACCAATTTCTATAACTGAGAACCAACAATCCACAACACAATATGACAATTAGCGACTTAACCCAACGACCAGGCAAAAACCATTGTCCTAGGACTACGCGATAGTGCCAAAAAACAATAAACACCCATAAGAGCAAAAACCACCACTCGATGCGCTGAATATGCAGTAACAGACTTAAACCATGAGCCAACCAAAGAGGCCACAGCGCTGGTACTGGGAAAAAAGTCGACTTAGTCACCACCAGCACCTTTGAATAGCGCCAAAGCGGTTAGCAAGCGGGAACGATGAATTGGGCCTGAACCTGGAGCGATACTCTCACCAGGCAAATCCAAACCAACCAGCTCGTGATCGGATAGCTGATTAACACAAAAACATAAGTGAGAAAGACGCTGCTCTACATCGAGACCGGAAAGCTGATCCCAACGAAAAAATAAAGCGTGGTTTTGGTCATCTTCAAATAACTTCGTTGCCAATTGTTCAGTTCGGCTATAGTGCTTCCAAGCAATTCGTTTAGGAGAATCACCGGATTGATAATCACGCAAACCTGCAAACTCCGCACTGCCCTCTTTCTTTTGTACTCTTGCACCTGTGCCTTCAATTTCCGCCAACACTGGCTGAAGGTTGCAAGCTATGGGCTTTGGATAAGCCAGCACTCGAATATCAAAATCCAAATGAGACCAAGCACGAATTAAGCCCAAAGGATAGCGTGTTTCAACCGTCATTCTTCCGGGCTTGCAGTAGCCGCGCTCAGCGAGGTGTAAAGGCACAATGATCACCGCTGACTTTTCCTGTAACTTGTCGACAACCTGCTGAAGATCTTGGTCAAAGAAGCAAGCAATGGAATATTGCTCTGCCCCACTTTGAGATTCCACTTTGAAATGTATTTCCGCCATGCCCTCGACAAAACCAGATTCCGCTTTAAGTAGCGATAAGGAAATTCCGCTCAAGTTGTGGTAGGTATGCAAGATGCAAACGGCCATCAATGAAAGCAATAAATATGAGCACGCCAAGACTAAATTATTTTGATAATTGGTACCCAAAAGCCACATAAAGATCACCATGATCAAATACGTTAGCCCCTCTTTAGTGGGTAAAATAAAAATACTACGATAATGTAAGGTTTGCTGTGGCCCCGATGGCAAACGGCGATTCAACCATTGATCCCAAAAAGCTGGCCTTTTTTTTCTCACACCACTGATACCTGCTGGCTGATAGCATCGGCTATTTGAATCGCTTGAGCGATACTAGAATCTGGCTGTAAGCGATGCCCCAATACCCAAGGCATAAGTATTTGTAAATCATCTGGCGTCACATAGTCTCTCTGATTAATCAACGCCCAAGCCTTAGCGCAATCCAACCAAGCCATTGCACCCCGAGGCGATAAACCATGAACAAACTCTGAGGATTGGCGTGTATGTGCAATCAGACGCTGTAAATAATCCAGCAAGGGTTCACTAACATTCACCGATGACACCTGAGCCTGTAATTTAGAGAGCACCTCAGGAGTAATCACGGGTTTCAAAGAAGGCAGCTTTTCATAGGGATTATTGCCCATCAACAGTTCTCTCTCTGACTGTTGATCTGGATAACCTATGGTCACTCGCAACATAAAACGATCCAGCTGAGACTCAGGCAAGGTAAAGGTACCTGACTGATAAGTGGGGTTTTGAGTGGCAATCACAAAAAATGGGCTTGGCAAAGCATAAGTTTGACCATCGACCGTCACTTGCCTCTCCGCCATTGCCTCCAGCAAAGCACTTTGAGTTTTGGGAGAGCTGCGATTGATTTCATCGGCCAACAATACCTGAGCAAACACAGGCCCATGGCGAAACTCAAAATTCTTACTCTCAGGGTTAAACAGCGACACACCAACGATATCCCCAGGTAATAAATCGCTGGTAAATTGAACCCTGGAAAAATTTAAGCCAAGTGAATTGGCCAATCCATGTGCCAACGTGGTTTTGCCCGTTCCAGGTAAGTCTTCAATGAGAACGTGCCCCTTGGCCAAGATACTGGCGAGCATCAGCTTGATGGTCTGAGACTTCCCCAGTAATAGTTGCCCAAGCTGATCAACAAGTTGATCGATATTGGTGACAGACATAGGTATTCCCTAAATTCAAATCAAAGTAAAAGTGGCATACCCTTGAGTATAGAGCAAGCCTTCATTCTTACGTTGAATTTAACCAATATGACTAAAGTACTGATAAGCCCCTAGCTAAATCATCTTGTAAATCCGAGATGTGCTCAAGACCAACAGCAATTCTTATAAGATTCTCTGTAATACCGGCGGCTTTTTTGTCCTCGTCGGATAAACGCCCATGAGTCGTCGTAGCTGGATGCACTATGGTGGTTTTGGTGTCACCCAAATTTGCCGTTAACGACATGATTTGAGTACTATCGATTAGCTTCCACGCTTGCTCGCGGCCGCCCTTAACCCTGAAAGATAAGACCCCACCGTAGGCAGACTGTTGTTTTGTTGCCAAATCGTGCCCTATATGATTGGGCAAACCTGCGTAAAACACTTGCTCGATCTTATCTTGCTCGCTCAACCATGTAGCCAAAGCCAGGGCGTTGCTTGAGTGAGCATTCATGCGCAAACTCAAGGTCTCTAGGCTTTTGGTAAAAACCCAGGCATTGAAAGGACTCATGGTCGCACCGCAAGTACGAATAAAACCAAGCACTTTGTCTGTTAATGTTTTGGGACCCACTACAACACCACCGAGACAGCGTCCTTGGCCATCAAGGTATTTGGTAGCGGAATGGATCACTAGATCCGCCCCCATCAGCATTGGTTTTTGGAGCGCAGGCGTACAAAAGCAATTATCAATGACCAATAGGCAATCATTCGCCTGAGCCAGCTCGCTCATACGCGCAATATCAGCGACCTGACAAAGCGGGTTGGATGGCGTTTCTAAATAAAGAAAACGAGTATTAGGCTTTATAGCCTGTTGCCATTGATCGTGGTTGGTCAGATCCACAAAATCGACCTCCACTCCAAACTTACCCATATATTGAGCAAATAAAACCGTCGTGGTTCCAAACACACTTCTTGAACAAATGATATGATCGCCCGATTGCAAAAGCGCCATGCATACGCCCAAAATGGCCGCCATGCCAGAAGCAGTAGCCACCGCAGACTCAGCTTGCTCAAGGGCAGCTAACCGCTGCTCAAAGCCTCTGACGGTTGGATTGGTATATCTGGAATACACATTGCCAGGCGCTTCACCGGAAAAACGCGCCGCCGCTTGAGCTGCTGAGTCAAACACATAGCTGGACGTTAAAAATAATGCCTCGCTATGCTCACCCTCGTGAGAACGGGATATGCCACTTCGAATAGCCAAGGTATCTAAATGTAGAGCGCTGAGCGCCTCTGGGGAGAGATCCTCAATAGTCATAAATTACCTAGAATTGATTAAAATGATAAAGCTGACTTAAGACTATGATTTTAGCATGGCCAGAACTTCTTCTAGCTCAGCAATCATTTGTTTGATTAAGGCGTTAGACTCTTGAGAGGGCTGGTCTTCAGCCTCCATTTGTTGCCTTGCCCCACCAATAGTAAAGCCCTGATCGTACAACAGTGCGCGAATTTGACGAATAGTAATGACATCTTGACGTTGGTAGTAACGACGGTTACCACGACGCTTGACGGGCTTTAATTGAGGAAATTCTTGCTCCCAGTACCTAAGAACGTGGGGCTTTACAGCACAAAGTTCACTGACCTCACCAATGGTAAAGTAACGCTTGCCAGGTATGACCGGCAACTCGTCGTTATGACTGGGTTCCAGCATACGCCTCTACTCTGCTTTTTAGTTTTTGTCCTGGCTTGAACGTAACGACTCTTCTCGCTGAAATAGGAATCTCTTCGCCAGTCTTGGGGTTTCTACCAGGACGTTGGCTTTTGTCTCGAAGATCAAAATTACCAAAACCTGATAACTTCACTTGCTCATTATTTTCTAGCGAGGCACGAATTTCCTCAAAGAAAAGATCCACCAGTTCCTTGGCCTCACGTTTATTGAGACCTAGCTCTTCAAACAGTTTCTCAGCAAGATCAGCTTTTGTTAGTGCACTGTTCACAATGGAACCTCAAGTTAGTTTAACGCAGTACGGCTGAAAAGGATGCTTCTAGCGACTTGACCACTTGGTCCATCGTCTCAGAAATTTCTTCCTCAGTAAGAGTGCGCGATTTATGTTGAAAGGTCAAGCCCAAAGCTATACTTTTTCTATGCGGATCAATACCTTCACCCGTATAGACATCAAATACCTTTAAGTTAATTAGGTGTTCACCAGCCTTTTGCAGAATTACCTCTTCTAGGTCTCGAACAGGTAGAGACTGATCCACCACAATAGCAATGTCTCGGCGAACCTCGGGGTATTTTGAAAGCACCTCGAATTGAGTCACGCTTTTGGTCAGCAAGGCTTTTAAATCCAATTCAAAAAGAAACACGGGCTGAGAAAACCCTAATTTTTTTTGAATCTCCGGATGCAAAGCACCCATCAGACCAATCTCTTGATCGGCTCGACTGATTGAAGCTGTCTGACCCGGGTGAAGCGCCAAATGAGAACCCGCCTTAAACGAAGCGGCTTGATTACCTAAATTTAGTAGTGCTTCGACATCAGCTTTCACATCATAAAAATCCGCCAAGGCGTTGTTGTTACACCATTTTTCCGAAAGCACTTTACCGGTAACCAAACCTGCCAGCACAGGCTTTTGTATCAACTCACCATTACAAATCGTGAACTTTAAACCCGACTCAAATAAACGCACACGAGTCTGTTGACGCTTTAGATTATGAACAGCCGCTTGTGCTAAACCAACCCAAAGGTTGGTTCGCATTTGTGCTAAATCGTTACTGATTGGATTTTTGACATCTACAACGTCTTCACCAGTAAACAAAGCTTGTATCTTGGGGTCGACAAAGCTGTAGGTGATGGCTTCGTGATAACCTCTAGCCACCAAAGTTTGAGTCAACTTATCCTGAGACAATGTCTTTTCTGAATGCATTGGCACATTTAATAGTGCAGGCAGAGGCTTGGAAGGCAAATTGTTGTAGCCATAGACCCGAGCGATCTCTTCAATCAAGTCCGCTCCAATGCTCATATCAAAACGGTAACTTGGAATGATAACGCCGATGGCATCGCCATTATCAACAACGCTAAGACCTAAACGCGTAAAGATATCGAGCACTTCGGACTTTTCTACCGCAAAACCTAATTGGCGCTCAATTTCTGATAACGGCAAACTTACCTCAGGAGCACTAGGCAAACTATCGCTCTGCTTCTCAATGATGGGGCCCGGTTGACCCCCACAAATATCAATGATCATGGCTGTTGCACGCTCAATGGCTAATGACTGCAATTGATAATCAACACCTCGCTCAAAGCGATGAGAAGAATCCGTATGCAAACCGTATTGACGAGCTTTACCAGCTATCGACTCAGGAGCAAAAAAAGCACTTTCCAATAAAATATCGGTAGTTTGATCTGTAACAGCCGAATCTAACCCACCCATAATTCCAGCGAGAGCAATGGGCTGCTGGCCATCAGTGATCAGTAAGCTACCCTCTTTCAACACCACTGTTTGTTGATTGAGCAAGGTAATGCTCTCACCCGCTTTTGCATCACGCACCACAATTTGACTGACCTTCTTCAAATCGAAGGCATGCATGGGTTGACCTAATTCTAAAAGCACATAATTGGTGATATCAACCACAGGGCTTTTACTGCCAATACCCGCGCGCCTCAAGCGCTCTACCAACCACAAGGGTGAAGCGATGCTTGAGTCAATACCTTTAATGATTCTTGCACAATATCTTGGGCATTTTTCATCAGCGTCAATACTGACATCGATAATGGCATCAATAGTGGCTGCCACAGGCTCAATCACTGGAGTTTGTACTTTAAGCTTCGTCAAGGTAGCAAGTTCGCGAGCGACGCCACGAATAGACAAGCAATCACTACGATTGGGGGTGATATCAATATCGATCACCTGGTCATCCAAAGCCAAGTAATCAACCAGGTTCTGTCCGGTTATGGCATCAGCACCCAAATCCCATAAGCCTTCACTTTCACCCAAGGCCAGCTCATCAGCTCCACACAGCATACCAAATGACTCAACACCACGAAGCTTAGCCTTTTTAATTGTTAAATCGTTGGGCAGCTCTGCTCCGACCGTTGCGAAGGGTACCTTCATACCCACTTCAACATTGGGTGCACCACAAACTACCTGCACAGGATCACCCTGACCCGCCACTTGGCAGATCCGCAACTTATCCGCATCAGGGTGTGGCTCAACGGCCAAGATCTGCCCGACCACCACTCCAGATAACCCCTCACAAACAGCCTCGATAGAATCCACCTCAAGTCCAGCCATTGTCAATTTATCGGCGATTTCTTGTGTGGTTAGTTCAGGGGATACCCATTCTCTCAACCAGGACTCACTAATTTTCATATTGGTTCCACTAATTAAATTGTTCTAAGAATTTAATGTCGTTTTCAAAGAACAACCTTAAATCACCGACGCCATAACGCAACATCGCCAAACGCTCGATACCCATACCGAAGGCAAAACCGGAATAGACACTGGTATCGACATTGGCTTTCTTAAAGACATTGGGATGCACCATGCCACACCCCATTACCTCTAACCAACCGGTTTGACTGCAAACTCGACAACCCTCACCACCACAGTGTGTACACTGAATATCGACCTCAGCTGAGGGCTCTGTAAAGGGAAAGTAAGAGGTTCTAAAGCGAACGGGAACATCGGCTTCAAAAAAGCTTTTTAAGAATTGATCGATCACCCCTTTGAGATGAGAGAAGTTAATCCCCTCATCCACCACCAAGCCTTCCAACTGGTGAAACATCGGCGTATGGGTAAGATCGGAGTCACAACGATACACTCGTCCGGGACAAATGATCCGAATAGGAGGCTTCTGTGACTCCAATGTTCGAATTTGCACCGATGAGGTATGTGTTCTCAACACGTAGGATTTACCTTCACTGCCCCAGACACTTTCATCAACATAGAAGGTATCGTGCATCGCTCTGGCCGGATGATGTGGCGGAATGTTCAGCGCCTCAAAATTATGATAATCATCTTCGATTTCAGGCCCCGTTTCCACACTAAAGCCTATATCCTTAAACAGACTCACAATACGAGCAATAGTTTGGCTTATCGGATGCAAATTGCCCTGCTCATGCCCTCTACCAGAGAGGGTCACATCAATGCGTTCTTTTGCCAAGCGCTCAGCCGTGCGGGCTTGTTCAAGCGCTTCACGCTTGCTATTTATCGCTTCTTGGACTTTTTGTTTAGCTTCGTTGACCGCCGCTCCAAAAGCGGGCTTTTCTTCAGCAGATAAGGAACCCAGAGTTTTCAATAGAGCGGTCAGCTGGCCTTTTTTACCCAGATAATCCACTTTTATTGGTTCCAGGGTGGCCAGCTCGCTTGCTTGCTCCACCCGACTCAACGCCGCCTGTACCAGCTGTTCTATATTGTCCATTGTTTTCTCACAAATTGGATCGATGCAAAAGGGGTAGTTTAATTCTGATTCGCAAAAACTAAAAAAGGGAGACGAGCTCCCTTTCAACATAGAGAAAAACTTAGGCCAGTGCGGCTTTGGCTTTCTCTACTACGGCAGCAAATGCCGCCTTATCATGTACAGCTAGATCAGCAAGCACTCGTCTATCAAGGGCAATATCTGCCTTCTTTAAACCAGCGATTAACTTGCTGTAAGTCATACCGAGTGATCTCGCCTGAGCATTAATTCGAGTAATCCAGAGTGCTCTGAAATTACGCTTCTTAACGCGACGGTCACGATAAGCATATTGACCTGCTTTGATAACAGCTTGTTTAGCAACACGGAAGACTCTAGAACGAGCACCATAATAACCTTTCGCTGCTTTTAATACTTTTTTGTGGCTTCTACGGGCCACGACACCACGTTTTACACGCGCCATAACAATATCCTCTTAAAAATTAGTGCTAGTTAGCACGCAACATACGATCAATTAACGGCTTGTCTGCTTCGTGAACCAAGCTGGTACCACGTAACTGACGCTTACGCTTCGTCGTCATTTTTGTGAGAATATGGCTTTTAAACGCGCTTTTACGCTTATAGCCGCCAGCTGTCTTTTTAAAACGCTTGGCAGCACCACTGTGTACTTTTGCTTTTGTTGCCATGAGATAAACTCCGCATTTGGGCCTTGTGGCCGATTTTAGTTAACAAAATAGCTTTATGGCTATTTCTTCTTTTTCGGGGATAAAACCATGATGAGCTGCCTACCCTCCATCTTAGGAAATTGCTCGACTGTGCTAATTTCGCTCAAGTCTTGCTCTATTCGCTTCATCATCTCCATCCCTAGCTCTTGGTGCGCCATTTCTCGTCCTCTGTAGCGAAGAGAAACCTTAGCTTTGTCCCCATTTTCCAGGAAGCGTATCAGGTTGCGTAGTTTGACCCGATAATCCCCCTCTTCCGTCCCTGGTCGAAACTTCATTTCTTTGACTTGCTGCTGCTTTTGCTTTTTCTTAGCCGCTGCCTTGGTCTTTTTCAATTCAAATAAATGCTTACCGTAATCCATTATCTTACACACTACGGGCTTGGAATCTGGTGCAATCTCTACCAAGTCAAGATTGGCCTTCTGTGCCTCAACCATTGCATCTTCAATAGATACTATCCCTACTTGATCACCATTGGCTCCAATTAACCGAACCTCTTTAACGTCAATTTGATCATTAATGCGTGCTTTTTTAATAATATTTCTCCGATTTAAGCTATTTATTTAATGTACTGATTCTCTTTCACTCTTTGCCAAAAATCTTCCAAGGTCATTGAGCCAAGGTCTTCCCCCTCTCGAGTTCTAACCGATATTTGCTCATTTTCGACTTCTTTATCACCGAGAATGATCAGGTAAGGAATCTTTTGCAAAGTGTGCTCGCGGATTTTAAAGCCGATCTTTTCATTTCTCAAGTCACAAATAGCCCTCAAACCGTTATTTTGTAAAGAATTAGTGACTTTTTTAACATATTCGGCCTGTTTATCGGTAATATTCATCACAACAGCCTGCTCTGGCGCCAACCAAAGCGGAAACGCACCCTCATAATGCTCGATCAAAATACCAATAAAACGCTCGAATGAACCCAGTATCGCGCGGTGCAACATCACTGGCACTTTTCTAGAGCCATCTTCAGCCACATATTGAGCATCAAGTCGCTCTGGCATCGAAAAATCCACTTGGATCGTGCCACACTGCCAAACTCGCTCAAGACAGTCTTTTAAAGAAAACTCAATCTTTGGGCCATAAAAAGCACCTTCACCTGGCAACTCTTGCCACTCCAAGCCTTTACTATCCAGGGCATCAGCCAAGGCCTTTTCCGCCTTATCCCAGACCTCATCCGAACCCACTCGCTGCTGTGGCCTAGTAGACAAGCGGATAATCACATCGGAAAAGCCAAACGCCTCATAAACCTGATATAGAAGATCTGTAAACTGACTAACCTCAGCCTGGATGCTATCTTCCTCACAAAAAATATGGGCGTCATCTTGAACAAAGCCTCTCACACGCATCAAGCCCTGAAGAGTGCCAGACGCCTCGTTTCGATGGCAAGAGCCAAACTCAGCCAATCTTAAAGGTAGATCTCGGTAACTTCTTAAACCCTGATTAAACACCTGCACATGACAAGGGCAATTCATTGGCTTTAAAGCATAGTCTCTAGATTCCGATTCGACCACAAACATATTCTCACGGAACTTATCCCAGTGCCCAGAGCGCTCCCATAAGCTTTTATCAACCACCTGAGGGGTTTTAATCTCTTTGTAGCCATTATCTTTTTGTATTTTTCGAATGTATTGCTCGATTGTCGTATACAAAGCCCAACCCTTGGGGTGCCAAAAGACCATGCCTGGAGCTTCTTCTTGAATATGAAAAAAATCAAACTTCTTCCCTAGCTTTCTATGATCACGCTTTTCGGCTTCCTCTAAACGATGCAAGTATGCTTTTAACTCGTTTTTACTCGCCCACGCCGTACCATAAATGCGCTGAAGCATGGCATTATCAGAATTGCCACGCCAATAAGCACCAGCCACTTTCATTAGCTTGAAATATTTGACTTTACCTGTCGAGGGCACATGAGGACCTCGACAAAGATCCTCAAACTCCCCTTGGCGATAGAGAGATAAGGTTTCACCCGCTGGAATATCAGAGATAATTTCTGCCTTATAGTCTTCGCCCAAACTTTTAAAATAGCTGATGGCTTCGTCCCGACCCAACTCACGCCTAGATACCAACAAATCCTCTTGAGATAAAGCCTCCATTCGCCGCTCAATTGCTAACAAATCCTCAGGGGTAAAAGGCCTCTCATAGGCAAAATCGTAGTAAAAGCCATTATCAATCACTGGCCCTATTGTAACCTGAGCTTCTGGAAACAATTCCTTCACGGCTTGAGCCAGCAGATGAGCCGCCGAATGACGAATAATCTCTAAGCCTTCTTCAGACTTTTCAGTAATGATCTGAAGATTGACATCCGCAGAGATAAGGTGACTGGAATCAACGGTTTGATCATTAACAACACCAGCCAAAGTAGCTTTAGCCAACCCTGGGCCTATACTCGCAGCGACTTCATGAACAGTTACAGGGACATCAAAAGAACGGGTAGAACCATCGGGAAGTGTAATTACAGGCATATAAACTCTCATTAATCAGTGGCACCCAATACCAAAGGGTGTATGAACAAAAAGACGAGGATTATACCTCAACTAAACACAGCTTTCAGCAGTTACAAAAAATAATACACAAAAACCAGGTTCTCCCTTGCAGACAAGGGATAAACTCGGTATTATCGCGCCCCTAGCAATTCATCTCATTTAGGCACGTAGCTCAGTTGGTTAGAGCACCACCTTGACATGGTGGGGGTCGTTGGTTCGAATCCAATCGTGCCTACCAAATCCAGCCACAGGACTTAAACAAGTGGAACGTCGAACTCAAGCCCCATACTATCATGACGAAATTGATCTCTTAGATCTAATCAGCAAATTCTGGAAAGAAAAGACACTTATCTTCAGCATTATTGGCCTATGCCTAATCGCCAGCATTGCTTATGCACTAACAAGCCCCAAAGTTTTTGAAGCAAAAGCCCAACTTCAAAAACCATCAAACTCAGACCTAGCCCCAATTAACAACAATTTTTACTCAATCACTCCCGATGAAGCGTTTGGGAAGTTACTTGCCCGCCTAGAGTCAGACGCACATAAACAGAAGCTGTTAAAAGATAACAAAGAACTTATTCAAAGTACCCTGAATATTGACAATGACCTTGATGGTATTGTTTTGCTGAGCAATCATGCGATCCGATCTATCAGCTACCCAGACCCAAAGGATACAGCGTCCACACCCAACATCTATGAAATATCGCTTTCTGGCAGCAACGAAAATGACACCCTCAGCAAACTCCTTGATAAAGACATCGAACTGGCCTCTACGCAGGTATTCAACGATATAAAAAGCGACTTTGAGCGACTGCAAAAATTTGAAGAACAAGAAATCCAAACAAAAATCGAACTGCTCTCAAACGCTCTTAAACAAAGAAGAGAGAATACCATCACTCAACTTAGAGAAGCACAAGAGCTAGAATTAAAAAAACTGCAAGACGAGCTAAGCGCCAGAATGGAGTTTACCCTTGCAATACGAGAAGACCGAATCATAGAGTTGGAACAAGCGATTAATATCGCCAATAAACTCGGCATTAGCTCGCCCTCAGAATGGTCTTTTGCTTCGACACCAACAGATGAGACCGGGGAAACAAGCCAACAAGCACCCTTATACCTTCGAGGAAGCAAATTATTGATTGCCGAGCTAGAAAGCCTCAAATCAACCCCTAAAAACGCAATTTTTGACACCAAAATTCGCGAACTGCAATCTCAAATCAATCAAGTGAAATTGAGCTAAAAATATCACTGCTACAGCTTGGTATAAAGATGTTCCATCCATATTCACAGATCGGAAGAGCACACGTCTGAACTCCAGTCACGATCGTTAATCTCGTATGCCGTCTTCTGCTTG
>CAXQRU010000054.1:0-3099 GCA_964226685.1 Polaribacter sp.
AAGAGAGTCTTTGATGAACTGCCCAATGCGCAGACACTTGAGGCGGTTGAAAACTTACTGCCTTGGCGATTAGGTGATTCACTCAATTAATAACTAATCAACTATGGAGTTGATTTGGCGCTTACAGATAGGATAGCTCAATAGGTCAGGTTTTTATCACAGAGTACAACCACATCCCCGTTAACATCGATATTACAAATAGAGCGACGCGAAGCTCGCCTGTCACCAAGCCTACCAGGGCAGGAGCAGGGCATAGGCCCACCAGCCCCCAACCAATGCCAAATAAAGCGGCCCCTAGAACGAGCGGACGGTCAATAGTGCGTTGGGTAGGTAGGGTAAAAGAGTCTTCGCAGATGGGTTTAGCTCGGCTCAAAACCCAGCGATAGCCCAAGCTGGTTACCGCTAGAGCGCCTGCCATCACGAAGGCCAGCTGAGGGTCCCAGTGGCTGATATCCAAAAAGCCAATGACTTTAGCAGGGTTGACCATCTCTGAAATAATTAGTCCTAAGCCAAATATGGCTCCCGACAGTAACGCAATCAACATTTTCATAATCGTTTACCTAAGCTTGAAAGTAACGGATCAGTGTAACCGTAATGACTGCGGTGCCGATAAAAATCAAAGTGGCGACAAAAGAGCGCTTGGCGCCTCGGGCGAGACCGCAAACCCCGTGGCCACTGGTGCAGCCGTTGCCCATTCGGGTGCCAAAGCCTACCAACAGTCCCGCTATGATAAATAGCCAGAGATCGCCCGCCAGTTCGATATGGATGGGTGTTATTTTATGGTAAATTAGGCCGCTTATCAGCAAGCCCGCAATGAAAGCCCACTGCCAGCGTACTTTAACGGATTGTAAGCAGCTTCCGACGATGCCACTGATCCCCGCAATTTTGCCAAGCCCAAGCATCAAAATAACGGCCGCTAGCCCAATTAAGGCACCTCCAGCTAGCCCTGAAAGGGCATGAATCCAGGAAAAATCTACGATTGACATAGGCACTCCCAATGAAAGTTGAGGTGAATTAGAGGCTCAAAAACGGCAAGTGAGGTTGTTCTCAATGAATCAAGCACATTATAATGTCGTATTCATCAATTAAGAAAGAAAGTTTATGCTTTTTCAGAACAAAAAAGAGAAGAATTACCAGCAGGCACTTGAGTTTCTCAGAGGGTCTGAAATCAAAACCCGCGAACAAGCAAAAGCTCATATGCGACAGATTTCCATTCGAGGTATTTTTATTGCGGCTGTTATCGTGCTGTTAGCGGGAGTTGCTTTAGTTATGACAGAGAGCCCTGCCAATATGTACTGGCTATTTTTCTTATCTATGTTGCTTATCTGGGTTTGTGGTTCAGCCGTGGGTGCTATTAGAGTCGTGCGCCGTTATATGCGAGAAGAACTGAAATAGGCGTAACCTACAACCGATTATCACAAAGGATGTCGATAAACTGAGCTGGGTTATTCGTATTGAGGTGCTGCAAGCGATTGCAGCCAAAAGTAAAGTGGCTTGCTGCGTTATAAAAAATGGGCCCTTGCTCCTTAAATAGCTGACCGGTCCACTGACCGCTGCCACTATGGTCGCGCGGTAGGAAGTTTGGTTCATAACCCTCCCAGGATGAATAGACTCTCTCAAACACAAGCTCAGCCTTTTTGTTTTTTGCCTGCATGATGTAAGCAGTGCGTTGTTTTATTTTGTCATTTTCCTTTATTTGGTAATTTACGACAGACAAATAAAAGTCTAAATCTCTTCCCAAGTAAGAGTAGGATTCATTTTTGTTGATACTTTCTGGCGATAGTTGCGATTGAATGTATTGATCTGGGAAATGATCATCGCCAGTGGCTTGCCAGATGATTTTTTCGAGCCCTCCGGGAGCAAAGGGATTCTCTTTGCCGATATAAGCAAAATCACCCGTTAATCCAGTCCCTTTGGGTAATTGGAAACCAAACGCATATTCTTTATCAACATTGTCTTTGTCAGGCCCAAGAGGGCTATTAATATAAGCAAAAAGGGGTAGTAGCGCCTTGATGGGTTGAGTAGACACTTCCCCATTCTTGTAATTATAAATAAACAGTGAATCTTCAGGTGATAGTCCCAGTTGTTTTAAAATTTCATGGCTTTTTTCTAATGAGAGAAATTTTGGATCATATTCGTTTTGTGGGTAGTTGTTTGATGGTGTGATGGATATGACGTTGTCATCTCCGCTATGTCCCCAATACCTGAGGTCAGATAAGTTAACAAAATAATAACCACTGCCTTCGTAGTTATCGTTGTCCCATAAATAATTACCAAGTTCATTTACTGGAATTACATATAAATCTTTGCTGTAGGCCGTTAGGCTTGAGACGATCAGAAAAAGGTAGGAGAGTATATGAATTTTCATTTTTATTCAGTCAATAGTTCGGTTGAACCGTCCCCTAAATTTAAACGACCTCCCTGTCTATCACAATTTAACCAACTATATCTACTAAGCTAAATTCGTTCAGCTCGGTAGATGTAGCCATTGTAATAGAAGCGTTTAGCCTTTGTGTGAATTTCAGAAGAAGGGTTTGTGAAGAATCTGTGAAGAAAGGGTTTGGTCGAAGGTGTGGGAATCGAACCCACCTATGCCGGATTAAAAGTCCGGTGCTCAACCGCTAAGCCAACCTTCGTGTGGTCTGGGTAGCAGGATTCGAACCTGCGACCTTAGGCATCCAAAGCCAACGCGCTACCAGACTGCGCTACACCCAGTGTGGCTGGTCAGGCAGGACTCGAACCTGCGCTAGCACGATTAACAATCGTGTGCCTTACCTACTTGGCTACTGACCAACAAGCTCGACGTTATCCGTAACGATTAGAAGCCTTGACTTAAAAGGCGTTGCCTCTCAAGTGGTGTGAAGATTACTGGTTTTATTTGGTGTTCTCAAGCCCTTGTTTTTATTGGTTTTGTTGCTATATTTAAATGGGTTATAAGGAGGATTTTATTACGGATGAGCGAAAGCCTATCGCAGTTTTACACAATATTTAGGTCGACAAAATACGCTCGATGGCTATAACAAGCTCGAGAAAGTGGCTTCGTCAACAAGACGAATTTTTTAATGAAAAATGGTTCTAGATCGGAAGAGCACACGTCTG
>CAXQRU010000055.1:0-16272 GCA_964226685.1 Polaribacter sp.
GAGATTAACGATCGTGACTGGAGTTCAGACGTGTGCTCTTCCGATCTCTACTTTTAAAAAATATATGAGCCCTCAACTAATGGAGAAGATACCAGGAAAGGGGTGCATCACATGAAAAAATGCCCAAATTGTAGAGTTGTAATAAAAATAGCAAAAGAAAAAATTTCCGCTCTCGCTGTGGTTGGCATAGGTTTTATTGGAGAAGTGCTACTGGTTTCTGCGGCAATACTGCTAGCGGTGATATTCTCAATAACCTCATTTGCCCTTGCTTATGTTATTGCTCTTTTAATAGCAATAGTGATGGTGTTGGGTTTGAGTAGCTTTAAAAAATATTATTGCCATCATTGTGAAAAATATTACAGTGAGAAAGATATTTCGGAGCAATAAATTTTATAGGTATGCAACAATATTGGTTTGGCTTGAAGATTTAAGGCGTTATTTTTTATGGATGTAGATTTCAGTACATATAAACATTTTCTAATTATCGATCTTGAGGCAACTTGTTGCGATCAGCAGTCCATTGCTCGTCGAGAGATGGAAGCGATAGAGATAGGTGCAGTTTTGGTGGATAGTGAATCGTTAGTAGCCGTAGATGAGTTTATGACGTTTATCCAGCCAGTAAGAAACCCTAAGTTAACCCGGTTTTGTACTGAATTAACCAGTATACGTCAGGAGGATGTGGGCTCGGCTCCCCAGTACTCAGAGGCGATCAATGCGTTCAAAACTTGGTTATATCAATATGAGTCGTTCTTGTTTTGCTCATGGGGAGATTATGATAAGGGGCAATTTGAGCAAGATAGTCAGTATCATAGAATTCCTTACCCTATTGGTTCGGAGCACGTGAACATTAAAAAGCTATTTTCCAAAAATCAAGGTTTGAGGAAAAAGTATGGGATGGCTAGAGCGCTTGAGCTAGCGGGGCTTGATCTTGATGGTACTCATCATCGAGGTATCGATGATGCTAGAAATATGGCTAGACTGATGCCTTATGTTCTGGGCAGGAAAAAACTTCAAAGCACACACGCCAGCTTCATCTAGTATCGCGCAACGCAGCTTGCCAAGGCGTCATTATCTCCCTCGGTCAGGGTGATTTCGCTTTCTTTCAATAGGCCTGGTGTAATTAATAGTTCGTCTATTGATTGGTATGGCAAAATTGACTGCCACACAAACGTAAACGACGATAAGTAGTCACTATAAATAAAGCATAATGCGTTGGGTTTAGGCATGAAGAGTACCGGATCAAGGATCAAATCCGGTACCTCAATACTCAAATGAAGTTCCTCTATCTAAATCTGGCTATATTCTCGATCAGAGAGCCTGCAACTAAAGGAATATCATTTTGATCTTCAAATTCCCAGTAACGCCCATAGGCAATAATTACCTCAATCAACTTGCCGTCAACCCGTTTAAATTCTCGCGCGTCAAAATGACACAGTTCACCGGCGGGAGCATAAGTGCATGGGCCGGCGGAGGAGCCTCCAATTGAGAAACCATTGGTTCCATATCGCTTAACGTTTGTTAGTAAATCGCTAGCTAAAAAGTTGCCGTCAAAATCATATAGATAATAACGTCCATTTGCTGTGATGGATTCGGCATAGCCTCCCCATTCACTGCGTGCATCTGTCAAGGTGCGAGTGTCAAAGAAACACTCATCCATTGCTTCAGAACAAGGACCGGCTGCGTATCGATCAATCGAATCTAGGCTGAAATTAGAGGCTGGCCACTGGTTTCCATTTTGGTCAAAGTTCCAGCCAGAGCTGCCGGCGGTTACAGACTCTACATACCCTAATACATGGTGATGTAAAATAGTCGCGCTATCTATCGTGCAATCCTGATTGTTAAACAAACCGCTACATGGACCGATGGTCGTATTGGCGCCATATTGATGGATATCCTTGAGGTCGATAGCTGCTTCCAGTACATCGCCATCGGCATTGAATTTCCAGCGTTTCCCATAAGCAAACACCACTTCTTCAGTAAAATCATTTGCGTCCACCATATTGTAGGCGATGGCGTCAATAGAGCAGGTAGTGTCTTTAGGTGCAAAAGCGCAAGGGCCATTGCTTGCTGGAGTGGGAGGTGTTGTTGGTTCGGTATCGCTGGCTAAAAGTACTGCATCATAAGCATTCAATAATCCTGAACCGCAATAACCGGCTTCTGCGCCACAATGTGGTTTATCGCTCACGTCCGTTGTGGTTTGCATTAAGATATCCTTTATCTGCTTTGGTGAAAGCCCTGGTTGAACGGACAGCATAAGGCCAACGACACCCGCTACATGTGGGGTTGCCATTGATGTTCCTGAGAGATAACGATAGCAAGCTGTTTGAGGATAATCTACGTAATGTGTAGAAAAAATACCTATAGATGAGGTGGGTACATTATTATTTCTCGCATCAAACACAGAATCGTCAGGGCAGTCTACCCCCATACCATATAAACCGTTTGTGTCTTCAGCGCCACCGCCGGGTGCAATTAAAGTCATCGTGGAAAGCGCGCGCCCATTGATATCTAGCTGTGGTTGATTATCTGTACCTATTACCGCGCTGCCTTTATTGCTGTAGCGAATCGCTATATCACCTGATTGGTCGGAGGCGCCCACAGAAATCACATCGGGGCATGATGCAGGAGCTGAATTTGAGGCGTCGAATTGTTCGGTAATATTGCTGGCATCATCGTTGCCGTAATTTCCCACGGCAGCAACCACTGTAATGCCTGCTGTTATCGCTCGAGCAATCGCACCCTTTATTTTACTGTCTGCAGTACAATTGTTCCCCGGGTTTGCAATACTAATATTTATCACTTGAGCCTGATTTGCAACCGCAAAATCAATGCCCGCAGCTATGGTCTCATCTGTGTACCCCCCCTGAAACACTCCAGTTTTGCCAACTTTTACAGAGAGTATTTCACAATCTGGGCAGATGCCAACACGGCCTTGTCCCCGAAAGTTAAAGCCGCCAATAATGCCTGCTACATGAGTGCCGTGTTTGTGAGCACTCGATGAATCTATAGGATCAAAAATGCCTCCACTAAAATCAGCATCGATAATTTGTCCATTCTCGCGTGCCCAGGGAATATCGGGGTGCTCTGTTCGGCCTGAATCAATAATAGCAATCCGTATCTTCGATGTTGATCGGGTCGTAGTAGCCACATAATCCAGTGCATCTTGTAGGTTGATTTGCTCGTAGTTCCATAAAGTTGGGTAAATAAGATGTGGTGCCGTTTCTGAAAGTGTGCTTCCTTGGGGGGGGGACGATAAATCAGTTTCATTATTAACTGTCTCCATGACAGAGGTGTTGATCAAATTACCTGTATTTCCTGTTGTAGGGTTATCCCTATTATCGCCTCCGCCACAATTGCTAATAAATATAACGCTAGATAATAAAATGAACTGTTTAGTATATTTTGCTACTTGAATCATGCTCTAACTCCTCTCCATTTATATTTTGATTTTTCATCGTTGTTTTACGAATCTGTGAATATAAAAAATTAAGACCTAACCGCTACACTGCCGGCTATGTAGTTAATCATTAGTGATACCCAGTTGCTTTACCTGCAAAAGCCATAGGTGTAAAAACTTAGAGTTTAACTAGAAGGAGTCTCAAGTAATTAGGCAAAATAATCAATTACATTTCATTACAAGAGTCACTTTAGGAGGGTCAGTGTTTGATGCATCTAAAACGATTTTTGAGCCGACTTAATTATTGCTTATCTAGATAGGACTTCCTTATCCTTAGGTCATTTAAACAATCTTATTGCCTTCGCTGGAGATACTTAATTCGGAGTCTCTGTTGAAGCGCTTTGTACTTGGAAAGTCGTACTATAATCACCGATTGATAAGGTGGTATAAGTGATAGTTTGTGGTGTAGAGGCGCTGGTTAAGCGAACTTGAATGCTCTGTCCTCTGGTTGCCAAACTCGTACCGCGAGTAAATTGGCCTCCATCAATGGAGTATTCCCCTCCGCTAATGGTTACGAGAGCGGTGGTATTAATACCCTCTATCACAATTGGTGTGGTGGTGATCAAGGAGTTGGGCTCGACGTTGTCGGGGTCGATATCTTGCTCGCTGATAAGCTCAAAGGCATTGGGGAGTGTATCGATGGCTTCGGTCACCACACTAAAAGTATCGGTTACATCGCCGATTGTGATATAGGCGGTTTTAATGGTCTCTGGAGTATTGGCGCTAATCATCCTCAGTTGAATCGTTTGGTTTGCGTTGACTGTACCTGAGTTGCTGGTAAATGTGTCGCCGCCATCAAGTGAGTATTCGGCCGACTCAATACTAATAGTTGTTGGCTCTGTTATATCTGTTAGTGTCACCCTATTTGAGAAGATAGTCGTCTCCAGTGGTTGGGCTGATTGATCGAAAAAGTCGAAGCTATTGATACTGGCTTCGGCCTCGTCCGTGGTCACATTAAAACTCTGGATTTGGTCGCCCACTACTACTTGCATGGTAACGGTGGTTGCTGGCGTGTCGGCACTGAGTGTCTGCAAACGCAGGGTTTGACCGGCGGCAATGGAGCCAGATGCAGAGGTAAAGGGCTCATTATTAATGGAGTAGAAACCATTGCTCACAGCGATAGGAGTACGGCTACTGATGCCAGTAATAGTAATGGGTTGAGATGTCACGTAACTGTTCAAAGGGGCTGAGTCTTCAATAGCAAAGCTGAATGTGTTGGGGCTAACATCTTGTGCTACACCTTCTTCACCGCCAAGCATACTGTATAAATTCAATAAGGGTTTACCAAAGATGCGGATGTCTTGGATTTGGGGATGATTGGGGGTTTGTTGTTCGGATTGGCTAGAGCCCTCGATAAGGAGGTCGTGGAGTTCTGCCACGCTTAAACTGGGGTTGGTCGACCATAACAATGCAGCACTTGCTGATACCAAGGGTGCGGCAAAACTGGTCCCGTTTTTATTGGCATAGATGTTTGAGCCGTTGGTGCTGGCTGAGTAGATATCTTTACCTGGTGCGAATAAATCGACATAAAGAGTATTGGAACAACGGTCGACATCGGCGCCCGCCGTATTGGCCCATTCTGCCAGTTCATTTTGTATATCTGTTGCACCAACAATCAATAAGCCACTTTGTAAGTCAGCACCGTTAGAGCATTGGCCTTGGTTATTATAGATTGCTGGGTAAGTATTGATGATTTGACATTGGTTGCTTATGTAGGCATTACCCGCAGCTGCAACCACTAGGCGACCAGTGCCGATGGCGGTACATAGGGCATCGCGAATTTGGTTGCCTTCATCGACAGCGGTGCTGGCGCTGATGTTGATAATTTTAACATTATCGTCAGCCAGGCTGAGAGTGATCAGCTCGCTCATTTTGTATTGGCTGCCACCGCTACCTAAAAAGCTATGTGGATAGAGTTGTATGCCCCAGGCAACACCGACAAAATCGTTTGAGCCCTGATTGTTGCCGTTAATTAGACTAGCTACGCCAGTACCGTGGTCAATTGGATCTTGATTAAATCGGGCTGGATCACAATCCAGCTCTGGATGATTGCAGTCGATACCAAAGTCGAGCATGGCTACGCTGTGTTGCTCACTGCCAGAACCGGCGATATCCCAGGCTAGTGGTGCCTTTATGTGGTTGAGATACCACTGGCAATCTCGACCCGTACAGGTCGATTCTTGATTGAAGGGTGATGACTCGATTTGAGCGTTGGCTGTAGCGCTAACGATATCCGCTTCTAGCTCTAGTCGCCCAATGACCTCATTGAGTAGCTCTAAGCTACCATCACTATCAAATTCGATAAGAAATTGGTTTAAGCTGGGAATGCAGCCGACCACTCTGCCGCCCACTCCTGAGATAAGGTTTTTGACTTTATCAAAGTCTGGCGCTACTTCAGGTTGCACGGTGACCAGTACTTCGTTGGCAAAAACGATGGCATTTAAACTGGAATCAAAGGTACTGGTTTGAGGGTTAGAAGGGCGAGCACGCAGCGGGCATCCACTAAACCAGAAGGTACCCGATTTCGACGTGACAGTATCACCGTTGTTGTTGGCAACGACGCGGTAATAATGAGCTGAAGGCAAGCTGCTCTCTAAAATCACGGTAGCAGTGTAGACTCGGTCACCACGGTAGGAATCAGAAACTTCGCCATTGTCTTTTAGGATCGCAACCGTATCGTTAATGATATTGCTGTCATTGTCTATTTCTTGCAGAGTTAGTTGATCAGGGTAAGCCGAACCACTGACCACGGCAGTAAAGGTCACGGGTATTGCTTTATCTGAAGGGGGCAGGGCGGACGGGTTAGCAACTGGGTTGGCTAGTTCCAATGTGCGCGGCTGCTCAGGGGGGGGGCTGGGTGAAGATGTTTCGCCAGCACCCCCACAGGCGCTCAGGCTGAGTGCTATAGCCAGTAAGGCGGTTCCGCGTTGAGAGGTTCGTGAAGAAAGTAGTAATGAAAGGCCTTTAGTGAAGTTGAGCATCTCTGTCCTTTTAATCTGGATATTAGAATAACATTAGTGGTGTCGAAATCTTTGCTCGGGAAGATAATCTATTGTTGTTGTATTAGCCAGGGAGTAGATTTTTCTTTGTGATCCGTATCACAAAGATCTTGTACCGCAATGAAAGCCTGCGCATCGCTGTCTAGCCGGTAGCAGGTATTCTTAGTGGGCTGTTGAAATTCGTAGAATATCAACAGCCTGTGACCGGAATGTGGATGTTCTGGTAAAATCGATGGATGGTAATCCATTGATTTTGTGAGAAAAGCAAAAATCGCATTTTTTTGCTTTTCGTGTGTTGAAAAGGTCCCTTATCGTGAGTTTTTGAGGGGTAAGGCAACAGAAATGGTACCCTTCGTAGTTGATGCATGGATGGCTGGGCGACGAGCCTAGCAAGCCTTGTTAAGGCTTGCAGAGATTCAATATTAATTATTTGATTTCTTGATCAAGGTAATCAAAAAAGCGTTCTTTATCAAAAAGGTAGTCGAAGCTTATTGTTTGTCCGTTTAGCAGATAACCTGGAACTGAATGAATACTGCGGGCTGTATAAGTATCGTTGACTATACCTGTCGAGATCTCTTCCCTGATGGGGTCTTTTCGGCATTGCTCAAATTGCGTTGGGCTTAAGCCACTTTTGTCGCGAACTTCCTGGATGATATTGCTGACTTGTTCCTGGTCGCCATAAGGCCAGCTGTCTAATCGGTCACCCAATTTATTGGCCGCTAGAGAGGCGAGTGTTTGAATGCTATTTGCATACGCCGTGCTGCCCTTATAGGCATAAATACACTTTAGATCACCAGCTAGATTGTGGCTTAGGTCTCCAGCTTGGTAGCGATCAATGGTGGCGTCAATTTTGGGGGGAGCGATGGCTGAGGGTGCGACATAGAGGGCGATGGATAGCTTTCCCGTCTCGACAAAGTTTTGCCGTAAATCTTGGAATGTGTCATGGAACACTTTTAGGCAATGATGGCAAGCAGGGGAAAACACTATTGTCATCTGATTGGGTGCGTTCTCGTTGCCAATGATAATTTTGTCTTGGGCGTTATGTTTTGGGGTTAGCGTTGTACAGGCCGATAATAAAAGTAGCCCAATTAGGGTGATATTAAGTGAGATGATTCGTTTCATTTGTTCATTCCATTTTGTGTAAAAGCGCACATTATAGCAGGAATTTAGTGGGTTGGTATTTATTGCCGATCAATATATTGTTGTATTAACTCGTTTCGAAAGCGTTGGGCTTCTTCGGTCATTTCTCGATTAATAATAGGAAAGGATTGATTGAGTTTCAAAAAACTCTCGCTTTGGGAAAATTGAAGGAGGCTAACCAGTTCATCAGCCGTAAACTGGTTCATAATCTCTGCGTTATTGGGTGGGGTGCCGTTCACTATACTGTCGAAGACGGATCTAAAAAAGCGTTGAATTTCAGGTTGCTGAGAGTATTGTTCAAGTTGTAATAGATCGCCATGAGAGAGGTGCTTGGCGTAAACTTTAGAAGCAATTTGCACAACGATGTGAGGGCCGACATTGGCTTCTTTGAAAGCGCGCTGAACGAGTTCGCTCATTCCGGGCTGCTCTATGGCCATGATCTCTAGTTGCTGTTCAAAGGAGGCCATAGCAAGCTCTCCTGCGCCAATGTTTACTAGGAAGCGCTCAGCTGTGGCGATATGTTCTGGATTGATGGAGGGCTCAGTGGCGATATGGCTTTGTTTTGTGGTGGAGGTTTGGTTTGAGGGGGTAGTGCACGCGCTGATCATGAGGATGGCTAAAATCCAGATGAGTTGCCTATTTTTCATGGTGTTTCCTCAAACTTTGGAGCTTCTTATTTCAGTCTAGCACTGAATTCTGGGTGGTGCTTTTGCGAGCCTTTGTGCTATCTGAGTGTAGCGCTCTTCTGTAACTCCTAGAGCCCGCAACCAGTTCTTGAAGTAAAGCCGGATCGCTTGATAATGCAGATTGTTGATCACGGCTACTCCCGTAAACGTTAATCAACAAAAGCAAAAATAACCCGGTTGTTGTATTGAGCCGCTTGGTTCCATTCGCCAGCGGTGAGCGTTGGCTCAACATTGGGATAATTCACAACTCTCTCCAAGCTGCCCGCAACTTCTAATCGGACATCAAACTTATAGCGTTCATCGTTATTGATTTCGTTGACGAACTCTCGTAGCTCTGGTGTTGATAAATCTTCAACGGTTGCAATCGGTTCAATCACTTGGCAGGTGTTGTAGAGTGCATCGGGAGGGGCTATCGATAATTTGCCTTGGGCGTCGCTGATTTGGCAAAAATCACCCGTGTGGCCAGTGATGGTAATCGTTCCCGCAAAGCCTGCGGTTTCTAGTGGGCCTAAAATATTTAACAACGCTTGTGTGACTCGATCACTCATGAGTACTTCATTGGGCGGAATTTGATTGTTGCTGTTGAGAGAGGCTTCAAGTGCAGATTGCAATTCGATGATGCCCTGTTGGGTGAGTGTGGTGTCTGATCGCGGGATGGGTTGGGCGATATCGGGCGTGGCCGTTCGCTCAGTAACGGTCACAGGGCGCTTGTCGATTGCATTGAAAATAAAAAACAACAAAATGGCGATAATGACGAGGCCCGCGATGTACAAAATGGGGGTCGAGCTGCTGTCTCGGGATTGTCTGCGACGCTCGCCTTTGGCAAGTTCACTGATCTCATCGAGCCTTTTGTTGATGGCGGCGAGCGAATCAATGACTTGCCTTTGCTGATTGTCGAGTCTGACTTTTAAGAATTGCTTTAACGATTCTTTTTCCAGAGCGGCCTCGGCATTGCGCACCAGCTCAGAGAGTTCTTCATTTTCGCTGGTGATCGGTTCATCAAATTCGAGAGTAGTGACCTCATCCGCTTCAGTATCGATGGTTTTCGGTTGCGCTTCTTCCTCATCCTCGCTGTGAGTGAGGTGCAGTCTTTCCAAAACTTGGGCCAGCTCAACAGGTTTCAGTTGTTTTGGCAAAATATCAATAGCACCCAGTGCCCTGGCTTGGCTCATATACACGCCGTCGTCTTGAGAGGTGTACATCATGACGGGGATAGTGGCTGTTGCAGGGTTGTCCTTGATGGCCTTAAGTGCCTGCAAGCCATTCATGCCGGCCATGCTGTGATCAAGGAATATGACGTCAGGTTTTTCGGTGGCTAGATATTCGAGCGCTTCCTCAGCCGACTCGGTGGTCTCTACGATCAGCTCGTGTTCCACTAGCATTTTTTTGAGAACAAATTGTGCGAGCTTAGAGTCGTCGACAATTAGTGCTTTTTTTGAGCTCATTATGATTATCCGCCGTCGAGAACAAAGAATTCATGCAATTTATCGCTGTTTGGGATGGCTGTCCAGTTTTGAGCGATGCTTTTGTGGCATGGCTATCGTTTTGGATGGCAATTGATCAATTGCCATCGATAGGAGCGGGTGTGTCAATATGTTATTATAAGTTATTGAAATTATCACGAGATAACCCATGCATTGCCCTTTTTGTAGCGCGGATGATACCAAAGTGATCGACTCCCGTTTGGTGGCCGAAGGTGACCAAATTCGACGTCGTCGAGAGTGCTTGTCTTGCCACGAGCGTTTTACCACCTATGAGGTCGCTGAGTTGCTGATGCCTCGTATCATTAAACAAGATGGCTCCCGTGAGCCTTTTAACGAAGAGAAACTGCGTGCTGGCATTCAGCGGGCGCTTGAAAAGCGGCCAGTGAGTGTTGAAGACGTCGAATCGGCCATTATTCAGATTAAACATTTTCTTCAGGGCTTAGGTGAGCGTGAGGTCAGTGCCCAGGTGGTGGGTGAACAGGTTATGATCCAGTTGCAGCAGCTCGATGAAGTAGCCTATGTGCGTTTTGCCTCGGTTTATCGCCGCTTTCAAGATCTCACGGCTTTTCGAGAAGAGATTGATAGGCTTCAAAATGTACCGGTGAATACGGCCGATGAAAACGGATGAACAATGGATGGCCCACGCCATCGAGCTGGCCAACCAGGCGCATTATCATAAGATTCGGCCAAACCCTCGGGTGGGTTGTGTCTTGGTGCGCGATGGCCAGTGCATTGGTGAGGGGTGGCATCAGCAATTAGGCGGCCCTCACGCGGAGGTGAATGCCTTGGCCAATTGTGACAATGCCACCGGTGCGACCGCTTATGTGAGTTTGGAGCCTTGTGCGCATACTGGTCGAACCGGCCCCTGCAGCCAAGCTTTGATCCAAGCGGGTGTGGCGCGAGTGGTCTACGGGCTGCAAGACCCTAATCCTGCGGTTGCTGGGCGGGGGCTTGAACAGTTGCGTGCGGCGGGTATTGAGGTATCAGGGCCTTGCCTGCCTGATGAGGCGGCAAGCCTCAATCCAGGTTTTATTCGCCGAATGTCTAAGGGCTTACCCTATGTTAGCGCTAAGGTGGCGATGAGTTTGGATGGCAAAACCGCGATGGCCTCGGGTGAGAGCCAGTGGATCACAGGTCCAGAGGCCCGAAAAGACGGGCATTACCTGCGTTTGCGCCACTGCGCCATCATCACGGGAATCAACACCGTATTGGCCGATGATTGCCAGCTCACCGTGCGTTTAGAGGGGGTGAATCCAGACGAAGGCCCCATTCGAGTGATATTAGATAGCCACGGACGCTTGCCAGATGCGGGTGCATTGTGGCAAAGTGCCGCCCCAGTGATCTGGTGCGTGGCGCACGAGTGGGCCAAAAGCTCTGCTGTACAGTCATTGTGTCAGATCCACCCTCAACTCACACTCGTGCCGATCACCCAAGGTGATGTTGGCCTCGATTTGACTGAAGTATTGAACTGGTTGGCTCGTGAGCGCGAATGTAACGAGGTGCTGGTTGAAGCCGGAGCCCAATTAACTGGGGCGTTTATCCAAGCGAATGCATTGGACGAGTTGATCGTCTACCAGGCACCCCTGTTGATGGGCGAGCGCGCGCGCTCAGGATTTGCATTACCGTTTGATACCATGAGTCAGGCGGTCAAACTCACATTACTAGAGCGTTCCATAGTGGGCTGCGATCAGCGTTTACATTTCAACATCCAAAAGACTCAAGGGGAGACTTCGTGTTCACAGGCATCATAGAAGCCATTGGCCATATTGCTGAGCTGCGCCCAGCGGGTGGCGATCTGTCCGTTCGTGTGCAAACTGGCTCCTTATCTTTGGATGATGTGGCACTGGGTGATTCCATCGCTACCAACGGCGTCTGCTTAACGGTAGTAGCGCTTCCTGGCGATGGTTTCTGGGCGGACGTCTCTCAAGAAACCATATCAAAAACCACTGCCCAGCATTGGCAGGTGGGTCAGTCTGTGAATTTGGAAAAAGCTTTGATGCCAACCTCGCGCCTTGGTGGCCACTTGGTCAGCGGTCATGTCGATGGCATTGGCGAGGTGGTGTCTCACCAGCAACGAGGAAGGGCTTGGCAGTTGGTGATCAATGCGCCTGGGGAGCTGGCCAAGTATATTGCCCAAAAAGGCTCGATTACCGTCGATGGCACTAGCTTAACGGTCAATGAGGTACAGGGCCGTCGCTTTGAGTTGACCATTGTGCCTCATACTTTGACGGAGACTGTGATCGATGGCTACCAAACGGGGACGCTGGTGAATCTTGAGGTCGACTTGATCGCCCGCTATTTAGAGCGCTTACTACAAGGTAGCACTGAAGCAAGCCCCTTAACTGAACAATTTTTGAAACAACACGGTTACCATTCATGAGCGAATTACACTCCATCGACGAACTGATCGACGATTTACGCCAGGGCAAGATGATTATTTTGATGGATGATGAGGATCGTGAAAACGAAGGCGACCTCATTATGCTAGCAGAAAAAGTTCGCCCAGAAGATATTAACTTTATGGCGACCCACGCTCGTGGTCTGATTTGCCTTACTTTAACAGAGCAGCGCTGCCGTCAGCTGGACTTGCCCCTGATGGTTGACCACAATCGTGCCGCTCACAGCACCAATTTTACCGTATCCATTGAAGCGGCTACCGGTGTAACTACGGGCATCTCAGCGGCCGATCGGGCAAGAACAGTGCTTGCGGCGGTTGCTAGGCACGCCGAGCCTTCTGATATTGTTCAGCCTGGGCATATCTTCCCCTTGATGGCCCAGCCTGGTGGTGTACTCAGTCGGGCGGGGCACACTGAAGCAGGTTGTGATTTGGCGAAGCTGGCAGGCAGCGAGCCAGCCGCTGTTATCGTCGAGATCATGAACGACGATGGCACCATGGCCCGGCGCCCAGATCTCGAAAAATTTGCTGAGAAGCACCAATTGAAAATAGGTACTATTGCCGACTTGATCCATTATCGCTCCACTAAGGAAAAAACCGTCGAGTGCATCAAACAACGCGAAGTCGAGACCCCTTACGGCGCTTTTACCCTTCACAGCTACCAGGATTTAGCCTGCGGCGATACCCACTTTGCCATGGTGAAAGGTGATGTAAGTACAGAAGAAGAAACCATTGTGCGGGTGCATGTGCTCGATACATTGCGCGATGTACTTTGCATTCAATCGCCCGATCATGCCAATAGTCGCTGGAGCTTTGGCGAGGCCTTGCAAGCGGTGTCAGACCACGGCCACGGTGTTGTGGTTTTGATCTGTTACAACGATAATGGCGCTGAGATGGAGGCACGCATTGACCGCCTGCTCAATGGGCAGGGCTATCTATCTCAAGATAAGAGTTATCGCCAGGTGGGTACCGGGGCACAGATTCTCAAAGATCTTGGCGTTAAGCGAATGCGTCTGCTGTCGGCGCCTTTTAAATTTTCCGCGCTCTCTGGCTTTGATCTAGAAGTAGCGGATGTCATTTCTCACCCTTAGAAAAGGTACACACTATGTCGAATATCACCGTTGTTGAAGGCGATTTTCTCTCGGCCCAAGGCAAATATGCTTTGTTGGTTAGCCGTTGGAACAGCTTCGTCGTTGAGCACTTGAAAGAGGGTGCGCTCGATACGCTTAGGCGACATGGCATTAACGATGAAGATATCACCATTTACTATGCCCCCGGTGCCTTTGAAATGCCCGTGTTGGCTCAACGCATTGCCGCCATCGACGAGTTTGATGCGATCATCGCCTTAGGCGCCGTGATTCGTGGTGGCACGCCGCACTTTGAATATGTAGCGGGTGAGTGTACCAAAGGCTTAGCGCAAGTATCCCTCGATGCCGGTATCCCCATTGCTTTTGGCGTGTTGACCGTTGATAGCATCGAGCAAGCTATTGAGCGCAGCGGCACCAAAGCCGGTAACAAAGGTGCTGAGGCTGCTGCCACCGCACTGGAAATGGTTTCGGTGATTAAAAAGGTATAAACATGAAAGTGGTTCCCGTTAAGCGCCATAAGGCTCGTCATTTTGCCATGCAGGCGCTGTATCAATGGCAAATGTCTGGTGCCAATATTAATGAAATCGAAGCTGAGTTCTACGCTGATAATGACATGACACATGTCGATAAGCCGTTTTTTCACGATATTTTGCACTATGTGCCCAGTCACAGCTCTGAGCTGGAAGCACTCTTTGTGCCCTATTTGCAAAACATCAGTGTCGATGAGCTAGACCCCATTACTCGATCGCTCCTGTGGTTAGCTACCTACGAATTACAACAACGCATTGAAGTGCCCTACAAAGTAGTGATTAACGAGGCAGTCGGTCTTGCCAAAAAATTTGGTGCGACCGACAGCCACAAGTTTATGAATGCCGTGCTGGATGCATGCGCCGGCCAGCTGCGCCAACTCGAAGTCAATGCCTCTCAATGAGTTTGAGGCCATTGCTCAGTACTTTGCTCGTCTAACTCCAGGCGGCACTGGCGTAAACCTTGGGGTGGGTGATGACTGCGCCCTCCTGCAAGCTACTCCCGGCCACCAACTGGCGATATCCATTGATACTCTCGTTGCCGGTCGTCACTTTCCTGAAAGTGCCAAACCCTATGATATTGCCACCCGCGCATTTACCGTGAGCCTCAGTGATTTAGCGGCTATGGGTGCCCAGCCGCGCTGGTTTACTCTAGCGCTCACTCTGCCCGAGATGAATACGCAATGGCTTAAAGCCTTTAGCCGAGGTTTAGCCGATATGGCTGACCTTTATCAATGCGCCCTCGTTGGGGGTGATACCACCAAAGGCCCATTGACCATTACCCTACAAGTGCATGGGGAGTTGCCCAATGGTTTGGCGCTTAAGCGCAGTGGTGCCAAGGTGGGTGATGCCATTTACCTATCAGGCCCCGTGGGCGATGGTGCTTGCGCACTGGCCGCGATAATGGGCGATCTATCTTGCTCTCGGGAGCAAAACCATTATTTGCACCAACGCTTCTACGCTCCTGAGCCACAAATTGCACTCGGGCGCCAGATACTTACCCAGGCTCACAGCGCCATCGATATCTCCGATGGCTTGTTAGCTGATCTCAATCATATTGCCAAAGCCAGCGGCGTTGGTATGCAACTCCAGCTCAATGAGCTGCCGCTATCGTCTACGCTAAAAGCGCTGGCGAGCCAAGAGCAAGCGCTGCAATGGGCACTCAGGGGTGGTGATGATTATCAACTCGCGTTTACCGGGCCTGGCAATTTGGGGGTGGGGTATTGTATTGGTCGTGTGGTGGACGGCGCGGGAGTTGAGTGTTTTCGCGGTGACGAATGCGTTGAGCTTGGTTCGAGTTTGGGTTATCAGCATTTTTGATGAGATGGAGCTCGGATGCTGTCGCCTGATGAGTAATCTATTTGTATAACATAAAAGCATGGTATAAAATGTTAAAAACATGTTTTCTTAAAGGTGTAAGTTATGTTCTCAGCAAGCGATATCCACTCATTAACCGATTTTCAGAGAAATGCAAAAGATTATGTTCAGCGGCTTGCGAGTACCAAGCGTCCAGAAGTTTTAACGGTTAATGGAAAAGCGCAAGTTGTTATTCAAGATGCACGTGCATATGAAGAAATGGTCGAATTGCTTCATAGCATCAAACAAATATCGAGAGCGGCTACAGATGCTGATGTAGGTCGGGTCAAACCTTTAGATCAAGCCTTTACTAATATTAGGCAAAGATTATTAGAAAAATATCCCAATGCAGACCTATTAGGTTGTTGTTACGGAGACAGCCGAAAATGAAATCAATGAGTACTTAGGTTTCATTGCTGGAAATTCATTAGAAAACGCGATTCGTTGGTACCACAATATCTACGACAATTTAACCACTTTGTCTTAGTTGGCATTAAGGTGTCCTATTGCCGATGAAAGCCCTTATTTTGAATTTGAGGTTCGTTGTTTGTTAAATGCAGCAAGGGTTTTAAGGGGCAATCAAAACGATACAATTCTTTGCTAGCTAAGGCTTGGCTAACGGATTCGCCGAGATCAAAGGTAGGCGATACTCGTTCTTTGATGCTGGTATAGTCTGAAGTTTCTGGTGTGTCAGCCATATTGGCTCGAACCGGGTTTAAGTCCACATAAACGATACACGTCAGTAGCGCTTCTTCTGATAATAAGGCCTGAGAGTGATACCGAGCTTCAAAGAAATGACCCTTGCAACCATCTTCTTTATTGGCTTGGCGGGCCATGGGTTCATTGAGTGCTTTCATAAACCAACTGAGGCTAGTGAGTCGTTGCCGGTAGCTGTTGAGGGTGTCCTCGACGGTATTGAGTTCTGCCTCAGACAGCGCTAGCCCAGCGTCGTATTGTTGAACCAATAATGTGCCTTTATAAAGGCTTAGCCACCGTTGCATCACTTCCTTATCCGTCCAGCCATCCGCTTGTTCGGGCGCTAATTTCACGACGATATGATAATGGTTGGACATAATCGCATAAGAACAAATGTCGATGGCAAATAGAGAAGATAGCAAACGAATCCTGGCTTCCAACCAT
>CAXQRU010000056.1:0-17637 GCA_964226685.1 Polaribacter sp.
TCTTTCCCTACACGACGCTCTTCCGATCTCTAATATATCATTTGTTGTGGCTTCTTTTGCCCTAGAAAAAATTTTACCCAGTGATGAGTCAGCAAAAGGCCCATCGACTACAGATGTTCCTAGCTCAAATCCCTTCTTAAATGAATAGACAACAATCCCATCTGCATTGATGATGAGAATATCGTTATACCCAAGCTTTTCGCTGTACCCCCTAAAAACCTCGTGATAATCACTATGGCTAGAGCTGTAAGGTGAAACTTCTCCACTTGCATATGATAGATTTTGTTTTTCGCCAACTGGGTGTTGATTGGTTGTAATATAGTGGTATTGCAGCAGCCAACTGTAGTCAGGAAAGCCCTCATAGAACGTGTCTGCATCTGGGGCAGATTTTTCGTTGAGTTCATTGAAGCGGTACACAAATTCGTTCGTGTAATAATTCTTGACTTCTTGCTTCATCTCTTCGGTTAGACTATTTAGCCTTACGACATGTTCTAGGTTTATATTGAAGCCTGTAGCTGCAGAGATCGTGTTGTATTCTTTGCCTAACAAAGTTGTTTGTGCATACATATTGTTAAGATACTGCTCAATATGGCTTTTTTTAGATTCCAAGATCGATAGCAGCTTGTTTTGTGCCTCTTCAGATAGGGTGTCCACAGCCGACGTTCTTGCCAGTTGACTGGTGATAATGCCGGTGGTAAGAACACTGGCGCTCACCAAAAATAATATGCCAATCAATAATTTAGTTCTGATTTTCATAAAGTGTCACAATCACGTTGATCGATGATATGCCTATATCGCATGATGATATGCCTATATCGCATTAATACTTTTAGAATAGAACAAATCTTTGTAAAAGATAGTTTTGGTATCATTTTTGGCTTAATTTATGCCGCTTTTTTGGTTATGCTGGGTATTATTCCACCCATACCCATCGCAGAGGTTCTCCAAAATCATCATAAATCAGTTTTTTTTGAGGTTTTTGGCGTGAAGGTTTGGATGTTTTCTTTTTACGAGCATCAATGGTTTTAATCAGGGATGTCAGATCGGTACGAGACTGTTGCTCAGAAGGGATAAAATGAAACTGATCGGGCCTAAAGTCATTGTGGGTGTAGCTACTGACCCCTCGCTCTATTTTGCGAACTGTACCACCACTCTCCTCAAATGACTCGGTCAATTGAGCAAGTTCGCGGCGAAGAGCCTCTTTGTTTTTGGAGCTAGATTGCATGGAACTAGATAACTTTGTTGAACAAAGGTTTATCCACTAATAATAGTACAAATTCGTTCATTTGTGTCCATGGGCACTGTTTATTCACACCCTTGACGGATTGATCAATGCCATTGGCGAGCAGTAGAGCTTGTTCGAGTTGGGCGCTGTTGAGTCTTTGCCAGGCTTGTTGAGTAATGCCTTGGCGTTGACGCCAAATATTTTGTTGATCCATTGCCGCCCGAATATCAATGCCTTTATTAGTAAGTGTATGTAAACAGAGTAGTAGCCGTACCTCTTTGGTGATGGCCCACAACAGCACGCTCAGCTCACTACCTTCCTCTCTCATTCTAACTAGGGCGTTTAGAGCGGCATTTGCTTTACCCAGGAGTACTTTGTCGACCCAGTCAAAGACGTTGTGTCTGGAACTATCGGCGATTTCCTCTAACAGTTGTTTGCCGCTAACCTCACTGCCCGAAGGAAACTGCATTGAAAGCTTTTCTATTTCTTGTGCGCTAGCTAATAGGTTACCTTCGGTTTTTTCGATCAAGAGTCGCAAGGCGCTAGGGTCTAACCGAAGTTGTTTTTGTTGCAAACGCTTTTGTAGAAAGCTGACTAACTGTTCATCGTTTAAGGGCCAGACGGGGAGCCAGTTGCCTTGCTCGGTAATGATTTTGACCCATTGACTGCGACTGGCCGAGCTGTCGAGCTTTGGGAAAATTAACAGCAAGAGCACATCATTTGAGGGTCTTTCTAGATAACGGATTAGCGCTTTTTTACCGGCATCGGGTAATTTGCCCTTGACGTGTAATTCTATAATTTTTTTACTGGAAAAAAGTGACAAGCTGTTGCAGGCCTCAAGAAGTATCGACCAGTCAAATTTCGCTTCAACATCGAATCGTTGTCTCTCATCAAAGCCCTGAGCTTTGGCGGCCTGGCGAATACTATCACAGGCCTCATTGACCAGTAATATCTCATCACCACTAATGAGATAGACGGTAGACAAGCCCTTTTTTAAAGCGCTTGCCAATTGGGGGTAGAATAATTTAGCCATTGATGGTGTAGGCTAAGACCCGCATTAACTGCCTGGCCGCCTCTCGGTAAACTTCTTCTTTCAACAGTCGTTCCTCTCGGTCTTTCCCCGCAACATCATTTTGATCGTAGCGGTAGGAGCGAACCAAGACCAACTTGTCTTGGCTGATGGTGTTGTCAGCTGAGTCCCGAATAGAATAGGGTAGAGATAGCGTTAATTGGTACTCGGCCGCCAGCGCATTGCCGGCAACGGAGACCGTTCGCCGATCCCACTGCTCTTGACCTAAGACCAAGGTCGCCCGAGGGGAGCTGCTTGCGAGTGCATTTTTTTCTTGAAGCAGCCTCAAGGTTTCTTGATAAATGGCGCCAGAGCCATTGATAGCAACGTTATCAACGGTTGGCACGTTGCCTTGGCCCCGAAGATGCCAGCCGCAGCTGGCTATCATTAAGCACAGTACAATGGTCGCAGTTTTGAACAGCCTATGAATGAACAAACTCATTACCCCACAACAATATTCACGAGTTTGTTGGGAACCACGATAATTTTTTTAATGCTCTGGCCTTCAATGAATTTAATCACATTCGGCTCTTCTAGTGCTCGTTGCTCCACTTGGCTCTTATCGGCATTGACGGCAATTTCAAATTTGCCGCGCACCTTGCCATTGACCTGCACAACCATAATTTGGTTGTCCTTCACTAAAGCGGCTTCATCCACACGTGGCCAGGGGGCGTTCACGATGGCATCGGCGTGTCCAAAGTTGGACCAAAGCTCGTGGCATAAGTGCGGAGCGACGGGAGCCAACAATAAGATGGCCGCTTCCAAGGCTTCTCTTTCCACCGCCAAGCCTTCAGGTGATGAGCGTTTAGCCAGTTTATTGATTTCGTTCAACAACTCCATGACCGCGGCAATAGCCGTATTAAACTGCAGCCGTTGTTGATAGTCATCCGTTACTTTGGCAATGGTTTCGTGAGTTTTTCGACGTAATGCTTTTTGATCATCATCCAATTGGTCGGCCACAATAGAGCCTGGTGCGCCAGCTTCTAAATGTGCCTGCGCGGTCTTCCACAGTTTGCGTAAGAAGCGTTGTGAACCCTCCAGCGCTGAGTCATTCCACTCCAAGCTTTGCGTGGGCGGTGCAGCAAACATAGTAAATAAGCGCACAGCATCGGCGCCATAGCTGTCGACCATGGTTTGGGGGTCGACGCCATTGTTTTTGGACTTAGACATCTTGGTGAGACCGTTGAGTATCACCGGTTCGCCAGTGGCTTTAACGGTCGCGGCAGTCACTCTCTGTTTTTCGTCTTTTTGAAGATCCAAGTCGTTGACATTAAACCAGATTTCTTTATCGCCTTGTTTTTGGCAATAACTTTCGGACAATACCATACCTTGGCATAGCAAACGCTTAAACGGTTCCTTACAGCTGACCAAGCCCTCATCGCGAAGCAATTTATGGAAAAAGCGGGCGTACAATAGGTGCAAAATGGCGTGTTCGATGCCGCCAACATATTGATCCACCGGTAGCCAATAGTTCGCGGCGTCTTTGTCCAACATGCCTTCCGTAAAGCCTGGGCAGGTATAGCGGGCATAGTACCAAGAGGACTCCATAAAGGTGTCGAAGGTATCGGTTTCGCGCTCCATGGCCTCATCAATTGCGCGCCAGCTTGGGTCGGCTTTAATAGGTGACTGGACGCCATCCATCACGACATCTTCCGGCAATATGACGGGTAATTTATCCGCGGGAACCGGTATCTCACCACCTTCCAAAAGATTGAGCATAGGAATAGGGGCGCCCCAATAGCGTTGACGAGAGACACCCCAGTCGCGCAAGCGGTATTGGGTCGTCACTTTGCCTTTGTTATTGTCTGTTAGAAACTTGCCAATGGCCTCAAAAGCACCAGCGAAATCCAGTTGGTCAAAATCGCCCGAGTTAATCAAAATGCCTTTTTCGATAAAGGCGGCTTTATCCAGGTCGATGGCTTCATCGTTGGCCGGAGCAATCACTTGTTTAATAGGTAATTGATATTGCTTGGCAAAGGCAAAGTCGCGCTCGTCGTGAGCAGGCACAGCCATCACGGCGCCTGAGCCATAATCCATTAACACATAGTTGGCAATCCATACGGGCACCTGTTCACCGGTAATTGGGTGGGTGGCCAACCAGCCAGTATCAATGCCCTTTTTCTCCATGGTGGCCATATCGGCTTCGGATACTGATTGAGCCTTACACTGTTTAATAAAGGTGGCAATAGCGGGGTTATTTTCTGATGCGGCAATCGCTACGGGATGCTCAGGTGCAACACTGACATAGGTAACACCCATTAGGGTATCTGGCCGGGTAGTATAAACGGTCAGTGTGGCCAGTTCAGGCGATACATCAGTAACCGTGAAATCCAACTCGATACCTTGAGAACGGCCAATCCAGTTCCTTTGCATGGTTTTGACTTGCTCGGGCCATTCATCGAGTTCGTCTAAGTCATTGAGCAGTTCTTCAGCGTAAGCCGTGATTTTGATGAACCATTGAGGGATCTCTTTTCTCTCAACGACGGCACCAGAGCGCCAGCCTTTACCATCAATCACTTGTTCATTAGCCAGTACGGTCTGGTCTACAGGATCCCAATTGACGGTGGCCATTTTTTTATACACCATGCCTTTTTCATAAAGGCGAGTGAAAAACCACTGTTCCCATCGGTAGTAATTCGGGTCACAGGTAGCCAACTCTCTTTGCCAGTCAAAGCCAAAGCCTAACTCGCGTAGCTGGGTTTTCATTTGCTCAATGTTGCTATAAGTCCACTTTGCAGGCGCGGTTTTATTATTGATGGCAGCGTTTTCAGCGGGGAGACCAAAGGCGTCCCAACCCATAGGGTGAAGGACATTTTTGCCGAGCATTTTTTGAAAGCGGCTGATGACATCGGTAATTGTGTAGTTGCGCACATGGCCCATGTGCAGCTTGCCACTAGGATAGGGGAACATGGCTAAGCAGTAGAATTTTTCTTTGGCGGTGTCTTCAGTAACATGAAAGCACTGACTGTCTTCCCAGTATTGCTGGGCTTTTTGCTCTATGGATTTAGGATCGTATTGGTCTTGCATAACCTGCACTTATTGTCAAAATGCGATAGTATAAGCGCATCTGCCGACTAAGTCAGGCTTTTTTCCAAAGAGCTTTTCCCACGCCAATGCGCGATGACAAACGTTAGGTAAAGCACGACTAATAATGCCAGTAGTGGCTTGTCCTGCCAGCGCATATAAGGTGTGCTTCCCTCCATGGGCTGTACGTCAGCCTTTAAACTGGTCAGCACAAAACTTTCCACTTTTTTAACGATTTGCCCTTTGTTATCCGCAATTAGGCTAATGCCATTGTTGGTGGCTCTGATTAAGTAGCGCTGAGTTTCTAGTGCACGCATTTGCGCCATTTGAGCATGTTGTTTAGGGCCAATGGAGTCGCCAAACCAGGCATCGTTGCTGATGGTGATGAGTGCGTGAGCGTTGTTAGCGTGCTCCGCGATTAGGTGGCTATAAGCAATTTCATAACAAATACTGGTGGAGACTTTGTAGGGTCCTGCGGTTATCAAATCTTGGCCGCTAGGCCCAAGATTGATCGCTGATGCAGGTAGGTCAAAAAAATCAATCAAGCCTCTAAGGGCATGCTCTAACGGGACGTACTCGCCAAAGGGGACTAGCCGTTGTTTGTAATAAACCCCATTGGCGGTACCCAGACCAATGATGCTATTGTAAATGATGCGTTTTTCAGGCGTGTAATAATCGCTCAAAATACCAGTGAAGAACGCTGTGTTGGACTCATTAGCCAGATGATTTAATTCATCAAAATGGTATTGGGCCTCACTTGTTAACATTGGAATGGCTGCTTCTGGCCAGATAATCCAGTCTGTATTTTCCCAAAGAGGCGCGCTGGCGCCATAAAGACGCTCAAAGGTTGGGCCTCGGTAATTTCTATCCCATTTTCGGTTTTGGTCAATATTGGGCTGAATGGTGGCAACGCTAATGGGGGTACCAATAGGCCGAGTCCATTCATAGCTGCGTAACAGTGCACCGCCACTCCACAAACTGGCGATCACTACAGCCGTCAGTAATGTTGGAATTGAGCGGCGAATCTGGCTGATACAAGAGGCCGTAAGCGCTAAAATAAATCCTATTCCCATGACACCGATGATGGGCGCCCAGCCTGCTAATGGCGTATTTAGGTGCGCATACCCTGGGTTAAGCCAAGGAAAGCCAGTGAACAGCCAGGTTCTGAGCCATTCGCCCAAGCTCCAGGCAATCGCAAAGCCAAGCAACCAAAACCGGTTTCTAAAGGAAAAACTGTAGAGCCAGAAACTCTGGGTAAAGATGGTACTTAAGAGAAGTACAAAACCGGCTGTCATCCCCAGTGCAATGGGTAGCGAGCCGCCGCCAAAATCGTAGATGCTGACAAATACCCAAGACACGCCAATTCCGTAGTACCCAAGCCCATACAGAAAACTGTACCAAAAAGTGGCTTTGGGGCCTCGATCTTTCAGTAGGTACGCCAGCACAGCCAGGCTAACTAGACCTATTGGCCACAAGTTAAAGGGTGCTAGTGCCATGGGGGCAATTGCACCCGCTATAACGGCGAGCAAGCAATACACGTGCTTAGTTGTCTTGAGGGATGGTTAAGCGCAATAGGTGAACTTGGCGATTATCGGCATAAAGCACTCTGAAGTTAAGCCCTTGCAGACTCGTGACTTCTCCCCGTTGAGGAAGGTGCCCAAAGGCTTGCATCAGCAAACCGCCAATCGTATCAAACTCTTCATCACTGAATTTGGTGTTAAAGTGTTCGTTGAATTCGTCTATCGGAGTGAGCGCCTTGATGATGTAATCATCCTGCGCGACCTTGCGGATAAAGGCATCATCCTGGTCATCATCGGTTTCATCTTCGATTTCGCCAACGATTTCCTCAAGGATGTCTTCAATGGTAACAAGCCCTGATATGGCTCCGTATTCATCAATAACGAGAGCCATATGGTAGCGCTTTTCTCGAAACTCTCTTAGCAGCACATTAAGGCGCTTGCTTTCAGGAATGATATTGGCTTCTCTAACGGCACCTTCAATGACAAAGCCTTCGTAACCCTTAAGGATCAAGGGCAGTAGGTCTTTAGCCAGCAAAATGCCCTTGATGTCATCGGTGCTTTCACCAACAACAGGAAAACGGGAGTGGCCGGATTCAATGATTTTGGGGAGGAACACTTCAGGTGGGTCGTCGGCGTTGATGATGACCATTTTGGAGCGAGGAATCATTATCTCTCGGACCTGCTGGTCAGAGACCTCAAGTGCACCTTCGATAATTCCAAGGGCTTCTTGATCGAGCAGCTCATTATTGGCTGCATGTTTGATGACGTCGAGCAGTTCTTCTCTCGACTTGGGTTCACCTGAAAATAGGTTCCACAGTTTGTCTAGCCAGGAGCGCTCTATCGAGCGACTCGGGGGTTCTTCAGTCATTGACACACGTTCATGTTTCCAAAAGAACAATACTAACGGTTTTTCGGTGGCTAGAAAAGTACTTTGTCAGTTTTATGGCTTGGTCAAGGTTTATACCAGTGTTAATTTACTCTGGGGTATTAATGTAGACATGACGAAGATCCTCAGACGAGCTTGATAGACTGCATGTCCCTTTACCCTCTATGGTGACATTTTGTTTTGATACTTGAGCGGCAAGCAAAATCGATAAGATGTTACGACCCTCCTGGGTTGTGGCATCGAAACTGTATTTCCAAGCTTGTGTGGCGCAAGCCAATGACGGTACCTCACCATTTAGCTGAACTTGGCACAGAGGTGAAGTGTCTTGCTCATGGCAAACGACTCGCAAAATGGTTCCATTGTATGTTGTAGCAAGTGAAATTAGTGGGCAAATCGATAGTGCAACTAGCAGTAACTTTTTCATGATTAACCTTGATAGTGGATAATAATATGTTTGATTTTTTTATGCTTTTCGCATTTTAAGTTTCTGTTTCCAGAGCATTTACATCGACTGAGATAGCCTCTAACTTCTTTAGCTCTGCATCCGATAATGGTACTTGTCCCAAAATGGTAAGCGCCTTGGCCCGTCGGGTGGCATTGCATCCCTGATTGTTTGAAAAGGAAATGGTACCTTATTGATGGCATGCGTTTCAATCCCAAAGGATGATAGTGTTTTAACTGGTGAGTGTAATGATTTCTAAGCTTTATCGACAATTGACAGCTCAAAAGTCGCAAGAGGATGATGCTAAGCACTTCTTTTTGCTAGTTTTCTCTATTTTCTTCGTCAAGCTGGGCGATGCTTTGGCCAGCGTGAAAATTATTTTGCCTTGGCTGATGGCTCAATTGGGTGCACCTGCTTTTTTGATTGGCGCACTGGTGCCTATTCGCGAGTCGGGCGCTTTGTGGCCACAAATGTTTTGGGGCAGCTGGGTTTCTCATTATGCCTACAGGCGTTGGTTCTACGCGATGGGTTGTTTGGTGCAGGGGGGCTGTGTATTGCTTATGGCCTTATCAGCCTTTTTTCTCAAGGGTGCTGCGGCGGGTTGGAGCATTGTGTGGGCTTTGGTGGTATTTAGTTTGGCGAGAGGTTTGTGCTCGGTCGTGTCCAAAGATGTGCTTGCCAAAGTGGTGCCAAAAGAGGTTCGGGGGCAGGTCTCAGGTGTCAGTGCGAGTGCGGCTGGGATCATCACTGTGGCTTTTGGTGTATTGCTATTTTTAGGTCTTGCCTCTCAATTACCTTTGGCTTGGTTGCTAGTGGCGGCGGGATTTGCTTGGGTCTTGGCTGCTTTAGGTTATGCCTGGATTGCTGAGCCACCTGGAGAGACGAGTGATTCTCGTTCTCTGTCTGAGTCGTTAAGCGCTTTGTTTTTACTCAGAAAAAATTCTGATTTTCGCTGTTTTGTATTGATGAGGGCATGCCTAATCAGCTCGGCCTTAGCGGCACCTTATTTGATTGTTTTGGCCCAAAAATTGGGTGCTGATTGGCTAAATTTCGGATTGTTTATGGCGGTTTCAGGTTTGGCAAGTATGGCCAGTGGTGTTATTTGGGGTAGGCTTGCCGACCAAAGCAGCTTGCGGGTACTTCGGTGGGTTGCGTTCTCTTTGGTGATATTGTTTTTAGTGATGAGCCTGGTCTTGTTTTGGCTTGAGAGCGTGGGTGGCTACAGTTTGGTTTTTGCGTTTTTTGTGCTATCCATTTTGCATCAAGGTGTTCGAGTGGGGCGTTCCACTTATGTGGTGAATTTGGCTGAGGGCAATCAACGCACTTATTACGTCACAGTGGGAAATACAGTGATTGGTGTCATATTGTTATTATGTGGAGCGGTGACAGCAGCTATTGCTCAATGGTCTCTATCTTGGCTGTTTTTGTTGTTTACCTTGATGGCGGCCAGTGCATGGTTACTGAGTTGGTTTCTTCCCAACGTCGAATCTTAGTAAGGGTTGGCAATCCCAAGTTGTGATAGCAGATGAATTTCCAGGCTTTCCATTACTTCAGCGTCATCATCTTCAATATGATCATAGCCAAGAAGATGCAGGGTTCCATGGATAATCATATGGGCCCAGTGATCCAGACAAGGTTTGCCCTGTTCCTCGGCCTCTTGGGCGACGATGGGAGCACAGATGACCAGATCGCCCAGTAGCGGCTCTTCGATATAATCGGGCAGCTCCATTGGGAATGACAAGACATTGGTGGGTTTATCTTTATGACGGTAGGTGCGATTTAATTCTTGACTCTCGTCTTCATCAACTAATCGAATCGTCAGTTCCGTTTCTGGGTGTTCTAAATGAGCCAGTACAGTGTCCACCCATGCTTGGCAGTTGGCTAGGGTGGGTATGATTGGATAGTCGGTGGCGAGTTGTAAATCCACCGTCGCTAGTTGATTAGTCGTCATGGCTCTCGTAGGCGTCGACAATGCGTTGAACTAATGGGTGTCTCACCACATCTTTTGACTCAAAGTAGGTCATGCTGATGCCTTCAACGGTTTCGAGTACGCCGAGTGCATGTCTTAATCCTGAGGCTTGCCCTCGTGGTAGGTCGATCTGTGTTGGATCGCCATTAATGACAGCGGTAGTGCCAAAGCCAATGCGGGTTAAAAACATTTTCATTTGCTCACGCGTGGTATTTTGGCTCTCATCCAATATAACAAAGGCATTATTGAGGGTTCGCCCGCGCATATAGGCCAAGGGCGCCACTTCAATAATATTGCGTTCAATCAGTTTATCGACGGTTTCAAAGCCCAGCATTTCATAGAGAGCATCGAACAAAGGGCGCAGATAAGGGTCAACTTTTTGGCTTAAATCGCCAGGCAAAAAGCCTAATTTTTCTCCCGCCTCAACCGCAGGTCTTACCAAAAGAATACGTTCGATTTCATCTTTAAGCAGAGCGGCAACAGCGCAGGCAACGGCAAGATAAGTTTTGCCGGTTCCCGCGGGTCCTACACCAAAATTGATATCGTGAGTGAGGATCGCTTGGATATAGCGTTGTTGGTTTTCGCCTCGAGCTTTGACTAGCCCTTTTTTGGTTTTGATGGTCAAGTCAGGTTCGGTTTCGGATTTTTTGGGTGTACTCATAGCATGGTTATTATGTTGTTGTATGGTGAGATGGAGGCTGCCAGGAGAAATTTCCTCTCCGGCTCGAATCTCCTCGACGAGAGTTTTCAGGATATTAATGGCGGTAATGACGGCGTATTGTTTGCCGTGGAGAGAGAATTGCCCTCCACGATGATTGATTTGCAATTGCAAGCGTTCTTCAATTTGATGGATGTGTTTATTGTACTCGCCACAGAGTGTGGCCAGCATGCGCGCATCGAGGTTTTCAAATACCAGGTTTTCTGAAATTAGAGGCGGCTTCTTCAAGAGATTAACTCGCCACGAAGAGAGTTGGGCAGTGCTTCATTAATTTGAATCGTTGCAAACTCGCCAATCAAGCCGGTATCTTGAGAGCGAAAATTGACGACGCGGTTATTTTCAGTTCGTCCTGAGAGTTGTCCTGGGTCTTTCTTAGAAAACCCTGTAACCAGGACTTTTTGTTGAGTGCCCACCATACGCCGACTGATCGCAAAGGCTTGCTGATTGATGCGCTCTTGCAAAATACTGAGGCGTTGTTTTTTGACGGCCTCAGGGGTGTCATCTGGCAAGTCGGCCGCTGGTGTGCCCGGTCTTGGGCTATAAATAAAGCTAAATGAATGGTCAAATTCCATATCGGCAATGAGGTTCATGGTGGCTTCAAAGTCTGCTTCGGTTTCACCGGGAAAGCCCACGATAAAATCCGATGAGAAGCTGATATCAGGGCGATTGCGTTTGATTCTTCGAAGCTTAGATTTGTATTCTAAGACAGTGTGTCCGCGCTTCATCGCCATTAAAATTCGATCCGAACCACTTTGAACGGGTAAGTGTAAGTGACTGACAAGCTCAGGGACTTCGTTGTAGACCTCGATTAAGCTATCTGTAAACTCGACAGGGTGAGATGTGGTAAAACGAATTCGATCAATACCATCGATAGCGGCCACATAGGTAATCAATTCGGCCAAGTCGGTGGTTGAGCCATCTTCGTTACTGGATCGATAGGCATTGACATTTTGCCCCAATAAATTAACTTCTCGAACGCCTTGTTTGGCCAGTTGTGCGACTTCAGTGAGGACATCGCCCACGGGGCGGCTAACTTCCTCGCCCCGAGTATAGGGCACCACGCAGAACGTGCAGTACTTCGAGCAGCCTTCCATAATCGATACAAACGCTGATACGCCATCGGCCTCTGGACTGGGTAGGCGGTCAAATTTTTCAATTTCAGGAAAGCTGATATCGACAACGACAGCACCGTTTTTCTTGGGTTGATTCATCATCTCAGGAACCCGGTGCAGGGTTTGCGGGCCAAAGATCAAATCGACATAAGGCGCGCGTTTGGCGATGGCTTCACCTTCTTGGCTCGCCACACAGCCACCGACACCGATCACAAGATCGGGTTTTTTCTCTTTGAGCGAGCGCCAGCGGCCCAGTTGATGAAAGAGCTTTTCTTGGGCTTTTTCACGGATTGAACAGGTATTTACCATCAGTACATCGGCATCTTCGGGGTCATCGGTCACCACCATTTGGTGAGATTCACCCAGTAGATCGCGCAGACGGTTTGAGTCATACTCATTCATCTGGCAGCCATGGGTTTTGATATACAGTTTCTTAGGGGTATCAGTGGTGTTCATAAAGCCGATGCAATCAATAAATTAGCTCTCCATTATAACGGCTTGGCTTGGCTTATGTATAGGCTATTTGACGGTGGGGCTTGTTTTTAGCGAAATGGTCTCTATATTGGCTCTGATATCCAACAGAGAAGCAGTCATGGCTCAAATCTTTAAAGTCATCTTTTATAATCAAAGTGAAATCTACGAAATTTACGCAAAAGCAATCTATCAAAGTGAAATGTATGGATTCATTGAGATTGAGGAATTCGTGTTTGGTGAACACACCAGCATGATTGTCGACCCAGCAGAAGAGAAGCTCAAAAGTGAGTTTGCAAGAGTTAAGCGCTCCTATATTCCCATGCATGCGATTGTGCGCATTGATGAGGTTGAAAAAGAGGGGCCTGCTAAGGTAACCGAGATCAAATCGAGCGATAAAATAGCAACCTTTCCTTCATCTGAGCGTTTTATTCCCAAGCCCAATGAGTAATTGTTTGCCCGCTTCTGGAATATTCCATAAAGTCCAAGGTGAAGAGGGTGCTCCACCTTTGGTCTTGGTTCATGGTTTGTTTGGTTCATTGGAAAACTTGGGGGTTATTGCAAGGCAATTAGCCAATAAGTTCAGGGTTTATAGCATTGATTTACCCAATCATGGCCGCTCTCGCCATGTTCAAACGATGACTTTGGCCTCGATGGCTGATCAAGTGACCGAGTGGCTCGATGAGCAGGGTCTATCCGAAGTGAGGTACTTGGGGCACTCTCTGGGGGGTAAATTAGGAATGGAGTTGGCTCTCATGAGTCCGGATCGAATTCGCCAATTGGTAGTGGCCGATATTTCTCCCATTGCTTATCCTCCTCGTCATAATGATGTCTTTTCCGCATTTGCGGCCGTTGACTTAAATCAGATCAATGGGCGCTCAGAGGCTGACAAAATCATGGCCGAACATGTGGGTGAGACTGCAGTTCGAAGCTTTTTATTGAAAAATTTGGTACAAGATGGCACTCGTTATCTATGGCGAATGAATCTCCAGGGCATTTTGACCGCCTATCATCACATCATTGGTGCTAATGGTTTGTATTCTCCCTTTGATAAACCGACCTTATTTATTAAAGGTGAATTGTCGCCTTATATTCAGGCCGACCATTGGCCCGAAGTCACCAAGCGATTTCCCAATGCATCCATAAAAATGATCCAAGGCACCGAACATTGGTTGCACGCAGAGAAGCCTGGTATTTTTGCGGGTATTGTTGAGCGGTTTTTAGAGTAGGGCCCGAAGGCCCTAAATATCGTATTTACGCTTGCTCGGCTGTGGCTAGTTTTACACAGTTAACGAACACTTTCATCGCGCTATCGACCTGTTCGATACTAGGAACTGAAGGTGCGATGCGAATGTTTTGATCTTTCGGATCTTTGCCGTGGGGGAAAGTGGCGCCGGCAGGTGTGAGTTTTACACCAGCCTCTTTTGCAAGCTCAACCACTCTTTTGGCCAGGCCAGGCTTAGTGTTAAATGAAACAAAGTAACCACCTTTGGGAGTCTCCCAGCAGCCAAGATCGGTACCCGTAAAGGCCGCATCGAGGTGCTTGAGCACGCTTTCAAAACGTGGGCGAAGAATTTCGGCATGTTTGCGCATATGCTCTTTCAGTGAGTTGGGCTCACTAAAGAAGCGCACGTGCCTCAATTGGTTGACTTTGTCAGGGCCAATGGCTTGTGCGCCCAAAGCGGCTAGATAGAGTTCTAAGTTTTGCTCGGAGGCACCAACAAAGGCAACGCCAGAGCCTGCATGAGTGACCTTAGATGTTGAGGCGAACTGAATCACGCTGTGCTCGGTGCCGGCCGCTTGACAAGCCTCTGCAATGTTCAGCAGCTCATCACCCTCTTCGGTGTGATCGTGCACTACATAGGCATTGTCCCAGAATACTCTAAAGCTTGGGTGAGCTTTTTGGCCGAGGGCCGCAATGCGGCGAACGGTTTCGTCATTATAGGTGACGCCAGTTGGGTTGGAGTACTTCGGTACACACCAGAGTCCGCGAATGCTCGGGTCGCTCTCAATTAGGCTTTCAACGGCATCCATGTCCGGCCCATTATCGGTCATGGGCACTGTGATCATTTTGATGCCGAGCTGTTCACAAATGGTAAAGTGGCGATCATAGCCTGGAACAGGACAGATGAACGTCGCTTCTCCCTGTTGAGACCAAGCGCTCTCAGGGCCGCTCAGGCCATGTTCTAATGCAATACTAGCAACTTGATACATAAGGGTTAAGCTGCTGTTGCCCTGTGCTAACACTTGGCTGGTTGGCAAGCCAAGAATGTTGGCGCCAAGCTCTCGAGCTTCAATAATTCCTTCAAGTCCGCCGTAGTTTCGGGTATCAACGCCGCTGTCGCTAATGTAATTTCCCTTCAAAATACCGTCTAGGGAGTCTGACAAAGAGAGTTGCTCGCTAGAGGGTTTGCCTCGGGTCAAATCAAGGTTAAGGCCTTGTTGGCAAAATTGTTCGTGTTGGGCGCGTAGTTCATCTACGTTTAAAGTCGCTGTAGTCAAGGTGGTGCCTCATTGATTGGTTAATCTAGAGGTGCGAGTATAACCATATTGGCGACGAATATTAAGTAGGCAGTAATATTTATCCTTAGACTAAGTCAGATTAAAGGTTTACTTGTCATATTTTTAGGGTAGAGTAATGTCAATTTTTCACGGGAGTTTTCATTTATGGCGCGACGAACAAAGATAGTTAGTACCCTTGGGCCAGCAACGGACAAGGGCGATACCCTTGAGCGGTTGATTTTAGCGGGTGTCAATGTCGTGCGTCTGAATTTTTCTCATGGAAAACCTGAGGACCATAAAACCAGAGCATCAAATGTTCGCGAGTTGGCGGCTAAACATGGGCGATTTGTTGCCATTCTTGGTGATTTGCAAGGTCCAAAAATCAGGATTTCACGTTTTGCTAATGGCCCTATCGAGTTAAAAGTGGGAGATAAGTTTACCCTCGATGCCGATATGGGGGTGGATGATGGGCACCAGTCTGCCGTTGGCATCGACTATAAAGCCTTGCCGCAGGACTGCGCTGCCGGTGATTTATTGTTACTTGATGATGGTCGAGTGGTGTTGAAAGTGGACTCCATTGAAGGCTCAAAACTGTTTTGTACCGTTGAGGTGGCGGGTAAACTTTCTAACAATAAAGGGATTAACCGCCAAGGTGGTGGCCTCTCTGCGCCCGCATTGACTGAAAAAGATCTCGCCGATATTCGCTTAGCGGCTGAGATTGATGTTGATTACTTAGCGGTGTCTTTTCCTCGAACGGCTAGCGATATTCATCAGGCTCGAGAATTGTTAGAAGCCGCAGGAGGCAATGCGGGTATTGTGGCCAAAATTGAGAGAGCCGAGGTGGTTGCTAATGATGAGGCTCTCGACGATGTCATTCGAGCGTGTAATACCGTGATGGTAGCCCGGGGGGACTTGGGTGTTGAGATTGGTGATGCGGAATTGGTGGGTGTTCAAAAGCATATTATCAACCGAGCGCGAGCGCTTAATACCTGTGTGATTACTGCCACGCAAATGATGGAGTCGATGATTACGAGTCCGCTACCCACTCGTGCAGAGGTGTTTGATGTGGCCAATGCGGTATTGGATGGAACGGATGCCGTGATGTTATCAGCCGAAACCGCTGCTGGAGAGTTCCCCGTACAAACAGTAGAAGCAATGGTGCGAGTGATAGAAGGGGCTGAGCGTCATCCCTCAACGATCACTTCAAGTTATCGTTTGAATCAAGATTTTACCGCGATTGACGAAACGATTGGTCTAGCTGCTATGTATGCAGCCAATCATCTCGATGGGGTTAAAGCCATTGTGGCTTTGACAGAGACGGGTTCTACTCCGCTGCTCATGTCTAGAATTAACTCATTCTTGCCTATTTACGCATTGACGCCACATATAAAAACTCAAGCGAGAGTCAGTTTGCTCAGGGGGGTGCAGCCAATTCCTTTCAATAGCTCTGATATTCCAAGTGGCCAAGTCAATCAGCGAGCAGTGGACTGTTTGGTGAAGGCGGGTGTGGTGGTTGACGGTGATTTGGTGATTATCACCAAAGGCGACTATGACAATGTTCATGGTGGTACTAATGCCTTGAAAATTGTCCGAGTCGGGGATGATATTCGCTAGTTCACTGATCCTTTAAGATTTCTTCAATGCTCGCTGCAAACTCTTGTGTTTCCTCAAGTTTGTCGACAATGTCACTTGAGTTCAGCTCGAGCTTGGATAAATCAGCCTCCGGTAGGTGGGCCTCGACATCAAGCTGATGCTGGTAGATGGCTTCGGAGATCTTGATTAGTCCAGAGAAAGGCAGGTAACCCTCTGGGCTTTCTGGATTTTTTTGGTGGCGAATGGCCTCAACAATATAGTTTGGAAACTTCCAACGTTTTGTGAGTTCAGCGCCAGCGTCTACATGATTAAAGCCGAGGTAGTCGTTTTCTGTCTCGATTCTATCTGCGCCTTGGGCCACCAATTTGTCAACCGCTTGCGCCTGCTCGCCGTCCAAAATATGAGTGAGTAGGCCGCCAATGTTGTGAAGCATGCCGCAAGTGAAAGCGATCTCAGAATCGTGCTCTGTCATTTCCGCCAGCCATTTACAGAGGCTGCCTACCATAAAGCTTTTGTGCCAAAATTGTTTAATATTCATGCTGATGGGAGGTTTGACGGTATTGCTTAATCCAGATGCCAGCACCAAAGTTCTCAGCGAGTTGAACCCGAGTAGAACGACCGCTTCGTTAATGCTACCCACGGAACGATGACCACCGTAATGAGCTGAATTGGCCATTCTGAGAACCCTTGCAGTCATGGCTTGGTCTTTGTTTATTTTTTCGGCGATAGCATCACTATCGATATTTTCGTTGCCAAAGCTCTCTATTAGCTCTTGCACAATTTTGGGGATATTAGGAATTTGCTGTGCATTGGCAATAAGTTGGCTGAGATTCACAAAAGGTTCCTCCGAATAGTGTCTATAAGCATAGCTTATTAGGCGCGGATATGTGTTGAATCTGAACCTTTTTGGGTGAAAAAGGTTTATTGTCTTAGGTGTCCATGAAAATGAGCGATTGCAATGTTTTTATTAGGCTTACAAAATAACATTTGAACAAACTGTTAAGAATTTGCCAATTTTTGCAATCTTTTTTGTTTTATTTCGTGACAAAAATTATGGATTAGAGTTAATGGTATCTCTAATTAAGGCAAATAGCTTAGATCGGAAG
>CAXQRU010000057.1:0-10972 GCA_964226685.1 Polaribacter sp.
TTTTTAAAATCTACGGAGTTCTTCCACTCACATATTTTTTTTCGAGCATCATTGAGATAGATTATTTTTTCGCTATTTAAATCAAGACAGTACAAATCATGCCAGTCCCCGTAGAAGGGAATAAGATCGTCTGCCACATCCCAATCTGCTCTAAGGCGGAGCGAATCAGAGATTTCCTCCCAGCTCCAAAAGTTGAGATTTAAAGAAACGAGTTTTTCACCTTCGCGTATAGACACAGAATCAGAAGCATACTCTGCTATAGTCGCCAAAAAATTTTTATGATGTTCTATGTTCATGATTCGCTTAACATTACATTATACGTCACCGTGACGTATATCTACAAATAATCAAAATATAACCAATTAAATCAATCGGTTAACATTTCAAGTAATCCTATTTGTCTGCATATAACGCAAATGCCTCTTCGACCACCATACTATGGCGCTGGGCTAAGCGCCTGCGATCATCATCGTAACCACCGCCAATGACGGTAGCAACCGGTACACCTTTTTGCTGACAAGCGGATAACACCAAACGTTCCCTTTGGCGAATACCTTCCTCGGTAATTGATAATAAGCCTAATGGATCGTGCTCATAAACATCAACTCCCGCATCATAGAGAACAATATCTGGCTGGTAGCGCACAAGCAGCTCATTCACGGTTGATTCAACTTGCGCTAAGTAAGGCTCATCACCGAGTTTGGGTGGCAGCGCGATATCATGGTCACTGAGAACTTTTCGCACGGGAAAATTTTTTTCGCAATGAATGGAACAGGTAATTGCACGGGGTTCGTTGGCAAGCAATGCCGCCGTGCCATCACCTTGGTGCACATCGCAGTCAATGATTAACACCGAATTCACTTTATTAAGAGCCAATAAGGCATTGGCCGTAATGGCCAGATCATTGAAAATACAAAAGCCGGAAGCCCGATTTCTGTGCGCGTGATGAGTGCCTCCGGCTAAGTGGCAGGCCACTCCATGCTTTAGCGCTAGACTTGCCGCAAGCAAGGTTCCGTTGGGTGAGATCAAGGTACGCTGACAAAGACCTTCACTCCAGGGTAAACCCATTTCCCGGCGCTCTTTATCGCTCTGGCGATTGTGAACAAAGCGCTCGACATAGTCACTGTCATGAGTGGCGACTAACACATCGGGTTTAATGCGCCCTGGTCGATAACAATTGGCTTGAGTTAATAAGTTTTTTTGCTGTAAATAATCGACCATCAGCCCAAATTTTTCCATCGGAAATCGGTGGCTATGAGGAAAAGGGTAGCTATAGCTTGGGTGCGTTATTAATGGGATCATCAAAAGCCTTTACAACTTCATCACCACCAAGATGACAAAAATAATAATCGCTATCATCAACATGGTGTTGCCTGCACCCTTCGTATCTGGCCGCGGCTGCCCTTGATCTCGGCGCTCTTGATCCTCAGTAGATCGATTTGAGTGAACACGAGGCTGCGCTCGCTCTGCGATTCTCTCTGCTCTTGGTTCTTGCGCCATTGACTCCCGGATCTTTTCATTCTTTTTATCGATCGTGATTTCTTCAGCGGTTTTTTCTCTGGCTGGAGGCGCAGGAGGTTGCGCTTGCCACCAGGGCTCTCTCGGTGGTTCACCCTTGGCGGATTTAACCCGCATCAATTGCTTGTTGAGTTTTCTCAAGGTCGACGGTTTGGTTTGGTAACCATATTGTTTTTTGAGCGCAAGCACCTTTTGCTTTAAGCCCAAACCCTTTTCAGGATTTACCATGGCCACATAATTAGCATAACCCTCTATGGTTGCAAACAGCTCACCATTGCCCCATTGTTTCCCCTCAGGCCCGTCTTTTTCTATTTGATGCAACAAGGCTCGAAAGCGCTTTAAGGTTTTTCGATCCACATTCAACTTATCATTAACCACCACACCAGTCACTTCTTGCTGCTGGTGCTTGCGCATAATGCGAGTTTTCTTGGGGTGAACAATAAAGCCTTCCGAGCTGACGATGGCACGGCAACGCCACAACAATTGGTTAATGCGTCGATCATCAATGTCTTTGGCCGAGAAGGTTAAATCATCGGCATAACGGGTATAGTGAAAACCCAATTTTTTCGCCATGCCAGCTAAGCGGTTATCTAAACGGCGGCACAGTAAGTTGCTTATCGCCGGGCTAGTCGGTGCGCCCTGGGGTAACACTCGCTCGCCATCGGATACAAACCAAGTTTGGCCGTCAAGCTCCAACTCTTGCGCCGGTGACTGGGTACACAATAGCGATAATAAGGTAGCGATATGTTCGCTATAGCCCAAACTTTGAAATAATCCTTTCAACCTTGGGTAACTGATGGTGGGGAAAAAATCTTGTAAGTCTAGATTGATCACCACCGATTGCCCCACGTGCTCAGCGGCATTGGAGACGATGGAGCGTTCGGCCACAAAGCCATGGGCCGCATCGTGCAGAGCTAAAGGTTCGAGCACATTCGTTAAAACCCAATATTGCGCTCTCTTTAGGCGAGGCATTGGAGCGGAAATAAGCCGGGTGCCGCCGGATTTTTTGACCATTTCAAAGCGTTGGTAATGATCGACCGTGCGCACCGCTTTGTGGTAGGTTAAAAATCGTAATTCATTGACGGTGATGCCCATCGCTTGAGACAGCTCCTGCGCATCTCGCAAAACCGGCAAGTCATTGGCTTCGACTTTTTCCAAATCACTCTCGGAGTTTTTTAACCCATGGGAGTAACCGTCACCAATATAGGTAATATCTGTTTGTTGTGTCTCATACCAGCGCTGCGCCCGTTCAAAACGCTGTTGATTACGCTCCTTGCGCTTTTGCTCACGACGAATTAAGGCTTCTTTCTTACGCTCTTTATGAAGCGCCGCCAAGGCTTTTGCCGGGTCTTGGTATAATTGGTAATCACGGCCTACATCTCTTAGCTGCTTGAGTAATGCCGAGCGCTTTGTGACAAACTCTTCCGTTAATGTTGGCGCATCATTGTCTTTTGGCCAAAAGCCCAAACGCTGCATTTCTGACAAAATATATTCGTCTTTGCTGGTTTCGCGAATTTTTTCGTACAGCTGTTGCCGGGTTAATTTTTCTTGTCCGTCAGACATATCTCGAGCTCCAACAGTGGCTGAGGGTGGGTAATTGAGCGGGTGAAAAAATACGAGAGAGGCGTGCCAGCGTGAATAGTATTCCCTTCGTAGAGTTCTCAGAACTGGATTGATCAACTCGACGCCACATATGCATGGTATTGCTCATTGACTTCAAAGAAGTCAAACCGCAATAGCAATACCATGCATTATGTGGCCCTATGAAGATCAAGCCAGTGACGCGTGGATAGTCTATAAGCAAGGATGGCGAACCACCACCCAAAAGGCAAGGTAGCTTATTCACGATGGCACGTATCTTTAGTGTAACACTGAAGCCGTTCATAGTGCTAGACCGCAAACGTAAAAGATTGAGCGTGATGTTTACGCAAGGCTAATATGTGTTCGCACGGGCCTTTACGCAGTTTATTTTGATAATAAAAATAACAGTCACAAGTGCCTTCACACAGACGTTGGTCGGCATCCAGCTTCAAGCTGACCGATAAGCTTTTGGCATTATCTAAAACCGTACCACTCAGCGAGAGGTTGCCATTATTGTCATCGCGCTTTTTGATGGTTACCAAGTTTGCATTCACAAATTGTGAAGCCTTTTTATCTCGCTCGTTCATAAATCTGAGCGACTCCGTCGGCAGCGGCTCTCGACTGAGTTCTCGAATGCGATACACTTGACTCGCCAAATCATAAAGTACTTGGCCATGCTGACTATACACCGCCAAGGCGGCCTTGATGGTCGGCTCATCCAACTGTAAGCGAGCCGCTAAGGATGCGCTCGATTCCTGCCAAGTTTCCGCCAGTGCGTTATACACTCGCTTCAAGGTTAATTCGTCAATCTCGTTTCGAGGCGCTAGCAAATCAAAATTCCCCTGGCGAGACCAATCATTGGCAGACCAACCCGAAAGCCCGAGTGTAAAGCTCATATAGCCTAAATCAGCCACGTAAAAACTAGGCAAACCATCTCCCAATAAATGCAGGGTAAATTGTTTCGCAATAGGAATTAATCGCTCTAAAATATGCAAACGCCGGCGCCCCCATAGACGAATCGAGCGCGACTCATTACCTAGATAGGGGCTGCGAGATAAAATGAGTTCATCGTTCCACGGCTCAAAAATCACTTTGATTGGCTGACCCGGCTCCAATTCAAAACGCATAGAACGTGGCCCCACTCGCTCTTTTTTGCGGCGCAGGCGATAACAAATATTGTGAATATCCATTGGCTGCAGAGTCAATTCAACCATGGGTAGCGTCATAGCCGAGCTGACTTGCAAAAAGCCTCTCACCCAACTATCGGGCAGATCGATTTTTTTCTCGCTAAACGCATCTTGATGAGTGGTTTGAATATTAAAACCATCAGGGTCGACCATAATTGACGTTTGTCGATAATCACGAATTTTTTGAAACTCATTGTATAAGCCGTCTGAGTAATCAATATTGGTGGTGCCAAAAGCGGTATCGGATACATTTTGAAAGACATCGTACTGACAACTGAGCTTACCGTAACTCGACTCATCCTCAGAAAAACATTCAAAAAATATTTCATCAGGATGTACGGTAATCACCGGGTCAAGCACAAACCAAGCATCACGATCGTGCTTGTATAAATAATTAAAATATTTATTTTGTGCTTTATAGTAAGGTGCCAGCAGTTTTTGGCCTTGCTGATTTAACGCATCTAGCTCCTGGCGAATCTGCTCCATTTGTTGCTCGGCTTGCGCTTTTCTACCAATAAACTCAGCCAGCAGACGCTGCTCTTCTTGAGCCAGCCATTGCTGATATTGGGTTCTATCTTTGGGCATGGTGCGCATATCTGAGATCACCACATCATGCAAAGCGGATATGGCTTCTCGAAACGCTATTTTTTGCTTCAGCTCGCCCACAAAATACGTTGGTGGTCTTAGCGTATCTGGGGCAAAGCTCACCGTTGAGCTGGCGCTATCATTGGAGACTTGGCTCTGGCCGTGGTATCGATAATTAAATTCCATAAAACGTCCTAGGCAAATTGTTTGATAACGGTGGATTTTGCGCTCAAAGGGCATGGCAGATCTGGGTATAGACGTTGCAACTGCAACATGCCTGTAATCAGCGCCGCTTTATCTTTATGCACCACGGTTAAAGAGACTTCCGCAAATAGATCCATCGCCATTTCCGCCACGGGGCGATTTTTTTGGGCTTCTTGCAAGAGAAATTGAGTCACTCGATCTTTGCAAATACGACCCCGATTAACTTGCGTTAACATCGTTTTAAAATAATGCCTCAATGCCAAGATTCGATCGGGCGAGCCGCTGGCGTGGTCTTGTAAAAAACTGCTAACAAACAGCTGCACATTGGCCGAGGGATGCTGGCTTAACTTTTCTAAATACTCTGGGCCTTGATTCTGCTCAAAATAGGTTTGCAGCAATTCACGGCCATATCGCTGAACATCGTCTTGAACGCTATCACAAATAAAAATAATTGCCTCGACCGACCACTCATGCTGTTGATACTGTTCTCTGAAAAATTCAAAACCAAAATGTTTGGCATCCTCCCAGGGGCTTTCAATGATTCTGAGCGCATCGCGAGTATGGCGCTTGATGCGAACCACATTTTGCCGATAAGCCTCAAAGCCATACTCTCTGACTGACACATCACAGTGGTAGCTCATCAAAGCCCATTGTTTAACGCTAAAGTCACCGGCCTGCTTATAAGCTAAGGCCAATGCACCGACTTGTTGAGCTGCATTGGTTTTCGCTTGCAACAAGCGCCACAGTACATCTTTGTTCAATAATTGTAGGGCATTGGATAAATGCGCTTGAATAAAGCCAATCACTTCTTGGTGCTGCCCCTCTCTCGGTTCAGTTTTAAAAAGCAAGCTCATCAAGCATTGTAATAATTCATCGGCTTGTGTACGAGCTAAGCGCTGCAGAATATTCAGCAAAGCCTTACCGGAAGCCTCAGATTCCTTCTGATACAAATCCACAATATAAGGCATTTGTACCGCAAGCTCCTCATCGCTCTGCTTGTTCAATAAACTGGTCGCGATCGCTTGTACGGATAACAATTGGCTATCATGCAGACGATCTAATAAGGTTCTTGGGATTTCGCTAAAGCGAATATCGTAAGCTGCTAATAGCCGCGCTCCCAATAATTGAGAGCCGAAATCATCTCGGCTAATGATATTATCGATTTGAGCAAGCGATAAGCGCTGTATTCCCTCTGCTAAATAGCGAATCGCAAATTCTGCCACATGCTCTCCCTGCTCTTCACTCATGCCTCGCTGCATCTCACGGATGATGCTCAACAATATACTTTCTTGGTCACGCGCGGTTAGGCTTAATTGAGCACTCGCTTCAAGTACATGCTGGATAACCTTTTGATGAGGGATTAATATAATTTTTGCAAGCAAGGCTTCATTGCGGCTGACGGAGCGGATATCGAGATATTCCAAACCCAGACTTTGAGCATCTGGTAAAGCACTACTGAGCAGCGCCAGTAAAAGTTCATCATCAATGTGCCGGGCGCCTGCTAATTTGGTTTTTATCCACTGCAATGCAAACTCACAGGTCTCATCATAGCGGCTTTGCAATAAGGTACAGACATCCACAAGATCTAAGGTATCGCAAAAGCTGGCGTGATCTTTTAAGACGCGCCTGGCAAAGCGATGCACCCACTCACAAGCACTGCCCTTTAATAGCTGCCAAGCATATTCAGGTTTTTGATCCCAAAGATGCGGAAACGATTCTGAGCGCTGGCCTCGAGGCTCATTAATTTTAAGCCATACTCGGCGGCTCGGAGCAAGGCGATAATCATCACCCCCGCCAAATAAAATATGATTAAACGCTAGAAATGACGCAAAGCGATCATAGCGATTGGTCGCCACTAATTGGTTTTGCCAGCGCCCATCGACTCGAGCCCATCGATAAATAGGCAACTCACGAGGCGTACCACCGTCTTCATCTTTCACATTCATGAGCAGCTCAGCCGCTAATGGCACGTAGTTCGAATCATTAGCTTGCCCTAAGCGGCGCAAAACACGCCAACTGCGGCGACGAAAATAATCCCGAGTACGGTGCGAGTAGGCCAAGCGCGAATTGGGCTTTTTCAGCTCTTTCTTCGTTTGAATACCGCCAATGCCCGGAACGTAAGCCCAGTCCCATTCATAGCGGAAAAAATAGGGCGACATTTCAATTCGATAGCTCAATAGCGCCAGCATTTTCACATCAAGCCGACACTCGGCCGCCTTGAATATCGAGCGAATGCCTTTAAAGTTACCCGGTACTAAGCGCAGTGTGGCCAGTTGTGTCAATAAAGATTCATGCAAAGCGACAATGGATAAAGATAGCTGATAGCAAGTCACAAGCAAGGCATTGTTATCGTCTGTATCAAGCGCTTGTGCCAGGGCTTTCTCAATCTCGCCAGCCTGATTGATTTCAATTGCCGCTTTCAACGGCTCTGGTAAGCTGGCTATTTGCCGTGAGAGTAGCTCCTGATGCGTATGTGTTGGCTCCAATAATAGCTTGGCTTCTAAGGCAATTTTTTGAACGTTGGAATGCTTGGATTGCATTAAACGGTCAATATCCGCGAGCTGATTCACGGCCCTCATGCGCCCTAACGCCCAGGCGATGCTATAATCTTCCAACCAATCGCCTCGGCCGATATAAGCCGCAATGACGGCCCCAACCTCAGGCCCAGCCACCTCACCTAAGCGCCAGATGATACGGCTGCGAACTTTGGAGCTTTTCTCCGTCGCTAACTTTTCAAGCAATATCGGTACGGGGGAAAAAGCTAAGTCATCGGGCGCCTCTGATGGAACCGCTACCGGTTCAGGTGCCGAGTCCATATCGACATAACCTTTATTGGTCTTGGAAACCACCACGCTATCAAATAACTTCTGCGCCATTTCCAAATTCACTGGGTCAGGAGTTTTGGTGCCCTCTCGCAATGCTCGCCCACGGCGCCCATAACGAAAGTTCACCAAAAAGCGCTCTTCCCTTGAACCTGGAAGCTCACAAAGATCCACCTCATAGAGTTTATCTGAGCTACCTTCAATAAACTGAAGCCGCGATTTTTTAACCAGTTTCATGACGCTGTCTCGTTAGGCTTAAACACATCATACTAGCAATATAAAATTATTTGTGCCATGGTTTTTGCGGTGGTAATTAGACTCCCAACAACGTACCCTAGAGACACTGCTATCATTTTGAGAAAATACGATGCTGACCCAAAGAGCGCTACTATTTGCCTTGCTTTTTCTACCTCTGGCCTCATATGCCGACAAGATATTTTCAGGAAGAGTTTCTACTATAGCCACCGAATATATTGACTCAGTTACTGGAACCACCTCATTGATAAAGTTGAGCGCGAGCAGTGATGAACGGCTGCCATTATGGAACAAGACCTTTATTGACCACATGAAACAAGGTGTTGTAAAGCTAGAGTGTGACGGCTACGAGCCAGGCTTTCGCCTTGAGGCAAACAAGGACACACTTTTATTTGACAATTATGATGCAAAGTTAACACCTAAAGCGTATCAAATGGAAGCGGCGCATATGTACTCTTCGCTGGTTTCCTTCTCATCGACTGATAACAGCCTCTTTGGCTTTATAAAATTAGGCGAACCCTTTAATGACGACAACAATCTGTGCTCTTATGGCCTGGGTGATGATTATGGTTTTTTATGGGCTTTCTCGCTCTATCTGAAAACAACAGAGGGCACCTATGCCGGCTGCTGTCGCTTAACGCCATCGACCTCTACCAAACCATAAACCTTTTAATAAGTTACCCAAAAATTCAAATGAAGTCGTCACTTTAACTAGTGCCATGAACTGAATTATAAAAGACGATGGCTGCAGCGGCTCAATTTTCGATGGTAAAAATAAAGTTGAATTGTGGACAGAGCCTCAATTATGTAAAGGTAAAAATATTTCAAAATATACGTCGGTATCGCTTGATATTACTTATGGGAATAGCCAAACCTATAGCATTATCAAATTTTGAACCTCAATTTATCAGCTAAAAAACACAGCTAGCTTTTAAGTTAGCTCAGACATAATTAAGCCCTCCGAAGAGGGCCTAATTTCCAAACTCAGAAGACGCATACAATCATTACGATTAATCCAGCACCTCAAAACTTGGTGTACTCATCTTTTCAGGCGGAGATTGAAAGGTAGCATTCTCAATTGCTCCTAAGGCACCTTGTTGTGAACGAGGGTTACCATAAAAATCAACAAAAATATTGATGCCGTAACGTTGTTGAAAAATATCATAAGCCGCATGCTTGCGATTTGTTCCAATATTCGGCGCATCGGATCTTATGTTGTAATTTTTACGGTCAGGATCAACACTAGTGTTCACAAATAAGTTACTACTGTCCCCCTTCAAATAAGTGCAGTTGGTGCATTGTTTAGATAAATCTTTCACATGATCAAGACTGCTGATCCGACCCACATTATCCCACCAAGCGTAGTAGCTCTGCGTATCATTGATGAATAAGTTTCTATCCATGACCACATTGTTACTGCGGGCGGGATGACTGAAGGTGAAAAAATGGTTGCCAGAGTTCTTACCTATTTGGCTGATGATATTCCCCTGCAGCTCCACATATCCATCATAAATTGCGTTTACACCATCATTTACTCCATGAATCGTATTATCAATTATGTAGCGATTTGAATTTCCATGCCACAATGCAATAGCGGTACCCTCAGCCCAAGCATTACTTGGATCATAGTTGGGGGATTTGGGACGAATATTATAAATTAGGTTACCAATAATATAGATGTCGCCTGCGGTACTGGTATCTGATTGGCGAATACCGTAAACAGAGTCGTACAGCTCATTAAAGATAAACCAAACATTGTCTTTGGGGTACTGCATGCCCGCAGCACTACCGGCGTTAGCGCTACCGTTGCCCGCTGAACCATGAGATTTATTCTGGGAAATAATCACATCAGAGGCTTGCTTAATCCAAAAACCTGATTGACGGTTTTGCTCCGATTCATTATGACCAATATACACATGATGTAAATACTTTTGACTGTCAGTCCAATTTCCTGCATTGACCTGAACGCAATCACCACTTAAATGCTTACAATAGTTATTGAGTATCCACACATTTCGAAGCTCTGCCGTAGAATCACGGCCCCACATATCAATACCGAAACCATGAAAATCGAGATCTCGATCAACCGTCCAGTCACCGAGGGTATGCAGATAGTTACCATATAGCACGATGTTTTCTACTAGCTTTCCGATACCTGGAGTAACGCCTATACCGGCTCCTGCACCATTAGGTTGTAGGCGATTGGTAACTCTGGAGTTTCGAATCGCGATATGATGGCTGTTACCGATAATCGATATTGCCCCATTTGTGCCACCATCAAAATTTAAACCATCAACAAACAAATAACTGGCATCGACTATACGAAGGTACCCAGATGACACCAAGCTATTACTTCCTGGCGTACCTTTTAACCAGCATGGCGCCTGTGCAGTACACTTAAATTCAACTTGATATTGAGCAGTTCCATGATCACCATTGAGTTCAACATAGCTACCAGGAGCTACTTCTCTGGGAATGGACGCACGAGGTTTCCCTGGATAACCATAAGTATTGTTGGTATTTGTAGCGTTACTATGGCTAGGGTCTACATAGTAGAATCCTGCTCTCTCGCTATTCCAATTACTAGGACGAGAGGGCGCTTGGGTATCGATTGGGTGATTTTGACCCCAACCATAAGAAGGGCTGCCTGGGTCAGGTATCCCAATCGGAGACTCATAAGCAGCGGTATAGGAACTAACGCTCAGACCTAAGAGTAAGGTAGAGAAAAACTTATACATTATCAAACTCCAAACTCATCAACAGTACCATAAGTATAATTAAACTTATGTAAGGGGGCGTGATAGAAACCACAAATGTAAC
>CAXQRU010000058.1:0-6418 GCA_964226685.1 Polaribacter sp.
CACCGTCTGGCGAGATGAGGTGCAGGTTGACGAAGGAATTGGGGTCGCTCAATGGCTGCAAGAGGCCTGTGGCTGCAATACGCCGATCAAGTTGGTTCGCATGGCGAACAATACCCAAAGGCCCCAATCCAAACCCGATATATTAGGAAAGCACACCCACACCCACTTTGCCGATAGCTCCGCTTTTGGTCACCAATATGGCCTCATGGTCGGGCGCATTGTATACTTGGCGCAACTGCCTTTGGCGTCCGCTTCGGCGATAAAGTTACCATCGGCATCGTATTCAAGGCGATGGTGTTGCCAAGGGCATCGGTGGTGGCGATGCGACAGGCCGCCATCTACAAAATACGATGGTAGTCCCCTTTTTCCTCTTGAATTGAGAACTCGCCATAGATAGGTTTCTATCACGGTAACTTTAGTACGGATTTAGACCACTACTTTAGTTTGAAGCGAGTGGTGAGCCTTCCAAGGGATTCAACTTGCAAGGATAGCTGACGAGTCTGCTCCTCCATAGTTAAGCGAGTTTCCTTTGTGCGAGTAGACTGATGACAAATATGTTCAACCTGACCGGCAATATCGTTGGCGTTATAAGAGATTTGTTCCACTGCAACCACAACCTGATCCATTGCTGTCTCAACCATTTGAATGGACGCCTCAATGGACTCTATCGATGTTATGGCATTATGGGCATTTTCTTGGCCAGAAGAAGCCAGTTTTACACCTTCTTCCATTAGGTCACCCATACGCTTGGTTTGATTGTTAACACCTTTGATAATGTCGCCAATACTGCTGGTAGCGCTTACGGTTTTTTGTGCCAACGCTCGCACCTCATCAGCGACCACAGAAAAACCGCGTCCAGCTTCACCAGCACGAGCTGATTCAATCGCCGCATTTAAAGCAAGCAAATTGGTCTGGTCGGCAAGGCCGTTGATGACATCAATGATCCCTAACATTTTACTGCTGGATTGAGCCAGGTTGGTCACTTCCTCATGGGTTTTCTCGATAAGGCACACAATACTGGTCATGGAGTTGACGCAATCACCGATAACCTTGCCACCAGCTTTGGCTGACATGGTAGCTGCTTGAGCAGTTTCACAGACACCTACAGAACGCTTGGCAACATCGTTAACAGCCACAGAGATTTGTTGTGTTGCTAGGGTTGATTGCTGCGTCTTCTCTTCCACTTCATTACTGGAAGCGCCCAACTCTTCAACCGCTTGTTCCAGTTCCTCGCGTAAAATAAGCAAGGACTTATTTCCATCAACAACTTCTGAAATAACCTCTGAAATGTCGGTGATCATATTGTTGGAGGCGAGACGTAATTGAGTGAACTCATCACGTTGGTTATTGTTGGTCTCCAAGCGCTCAGAAAGATCGCCCTCAGCCATTTTTTTCAGAAAGACCTGCATCGCACGCAATTGGATATTTAATTGGCGGGCATTGGCTGCAAGACTCAAAAACATGATCGCACCAACAACAAAACCCGCAGAAATGATGATTTGAAGCGCTGCCTCACGGGCATCATCGGCCTCCGCAGAGACCTGCGTCAAAACGCTCTCAGTTAAAAAGGCTTTTTGCTCCTGTACCATTTTTGCTAAATTGTCAGAAATAGGGGCTAGTGCAGCATTTATTTCACTGGCCTTGGAAATGAGTACTTTGGCTTCATCGAAAGCTGAACGGTAATTAGAGATGGTTTGTCCAATTTTGCTATCTTGCCACTCCATGGTTTTTACTGTTGTCTCGAGCTCGATCAATACCTCCTCTAAGGCTTGCTCACTACCAGAATCTTGATCAACCAAATACTTACCTTGATTAAAGCTCAAAGCATTAACAGGTTCATTTATCATGGAAAAACCGATTTTTTTCACGTCTTCAGAGGCGATTACCAGGGCCGCTAACTTGCCTTCATCGGTAGCAAACCCCAGTATAGAGCTAATATTTAACCATTCTTTGCGTAAACTGATGTATTGTGCCGTTAACTCTGTTAATTCATCGGAGAAGTTTTCGAGTTCTTCGTAACCTAAGGCGATGGCTTGCACTTTCATTTGTTCAGCAAACTTGTGCAAATCGTTCAAATCTTGTGTTAGTTTTTGCACGCTATCACTGTTTAGGTTTTTTGTAGCTGCTTCAAGCTCGAGCAGACTAATGGTTAAAGACAGTGAGTTTTTTTCATACTCATTGGCGACACTTTGTTTGGTAAAACCATCATTAACGCTGTTGAGTCCCATAAATGCCGAGACAGCCACTACCCCCAAACCAATAAGAGTTATGAGAATAACGATAGATAGCTTCTGTTTCCATGATAGCTGTAAATTAAACTGTGGCATCTGAATCGCTCTAAACTTGTGATAATGCAACCTTGAGAATAACCAACTTCCCTTTATGTCGCATTTAGAGATAAGTGTAGACAAGGAAGTTTCACCGCGCCACGCGTTAACCGTCTACATTTATTCTTTTTTATTATTACGAGTCTTTGGTTGAGGCTATAGGAAGTATAAACGTATAAACCACTTTTTTGCCCAATAACCCGATATCTGACGCCAAGACGCGGAAAGAAAAGCTTGCCCGTAATACACTGAGGTCGGATACGTATACCCTGGACTCTTGAAAAAATTCTTGGCCTATGGCAGCCCCCTAGGTACACATAGAAAAACTCTTTGATAGTGTCAGACCGGCTTGATATTTTTGTCGTCAATAAAAAACTGCCTCAGGCTATGAGGCATTAACTGGGCGGTTACACAGAATTATTTACAGAGTCGATAATAAGCATGAAATCATCGTTAAAAAATAATGCTTTTGTATGGCATTATTCGCAATGCGGCCTTTATCCGTCATTAGTAGTCCATTTTGTAGGGCCTCCCCAAAACTGTCTTTGCCCATCTTTTCCGCCACTGCCATTAGAATGACACTGGGCTCGTCATATCTGACTCAAACTCAGTAAGTTTCACCACTTAATTCGTTCTTGCACTACTCAAATAGTATGCTAACGTTAAGTTACTAGCCTCCCAACCCAACGGAGTTATCTATGAAAAACCGCTTGAATTCACTAATTGTTCACTTATTATTTACTACTTTATCACTCACACTGATAACCTCAACTGCTGCTGCAAGATCTATTCAAGAGATTAAAGACAGCGGTGAAATAGTCGTCTCGGTGAAGGCAGACTATAAGCCTTATGGTTATAAAAATGAGACAGGAGAAAATGTTGGCTTAGAAATAGACCTTGCCAAAGATGTTGCCAAGCGTCTAGGGGTCAATGTCAAATTTATCGAAGTGACCAGTGCAACTCGAATGAAAACCATTCAAGATGGTACTGCGGACTTAATGATAGCTACTATGACGGATAAACCAGACAGACGTAAATTGGTTTATACAATAGATCCTAATTATTACTCCTCCGGAACAAATGTCATCGCTAAAAAGAGCGCTAACCTTAGTAAATGGGGGCAAGTTAAAGGAAAAAATATATGTGGCAACAAGGGCTCTTACTATAACAAATTCATTACTGAAAGTTTTGGAGCAATAGTCGTAGAATTTGATAATGTAGAGGAAGCATTAGAGGGACTAAAAGAAGATAAATGCGTGGCTTTCATTTTTGATGACTCATATATTGCCGGTAAATTATTAGACCCTGCCTATTCAAAGGACTTTGAGATGCCATTTAATACTATTGAAGACGCTCCATGGGGGCTGGCGGTTCAATTAGGCCAACAAGACCTCTATGACTTTATGAAAGAAACAGTGATTGATTGGCATAGAACCGGCTTCATTATCGATTTAGAAAAAGCCCACGGTATTAAACCAACGCCCTTTACGGCAACGATGAATAAATTATTTAATTAGAATGAATAATGGTGAGCATTGCTGTTTGTAAGATATTGTCAACTTAACCCACCCAGCGGATGATGAAACCCGAAAAACCTTTCCTCACGCGGCATAAAAAAGGTGAACTGAGATCAGTTCACCTTCTTCAATTGGTGGAGCAATCGGGACTGTAGCTGATAAAAAATCGTGAGAACTAAAGTAGGTTCAGTGTTTTCTCGGTTTTCCAGACTAGACGGCTGAGCGCGAGTCGCCACACTGTACATAATCACAGCGTTAGCGGAAGATGCTCATATCACTGGCCAGGAAAGCCACAGCAATCCCACAACCAAACCCTGTTTTTTTGCGCCCGATGGTGAAACCTACACGCCCAGCTACACCAACAAGAAAGGCAAACGATGGAGGATGCACAATGAAGCCGACAGTGAGGTGATAGGGAGCGCGGTATCGCGCACCCTGGAGATCCGCAGTTAAGTTAGGCCAGCAAGATCTTTATGATTTTATGCGCAAAACCGTTATCGAATGGCATAAAACAGGTTACATCATTGAGTTGAAAAAAAGCACGCCATCAAGCTAACTCCTTTTTACAGCAACTATGCAGAAATTATTTAACAATTAGAAATAATTGTCTCTAATACTACATCGTTGATGTTTGATAGGGCGGCAACAGAACCCAGCAAAATTTATAGTTGCTGGGGGTTTTTATTAAACGAGCTAACTGTTTATATATGCCCACAGACTTTCCCCTTCATTAGAAAGTCGTTGATTGGAACGATAGAGCATCACATCCAAAGCCATTGATAATTCTTTGCCACCAATATCGATTAAATCACCGCGACGAATTTCAGAGAGTATACATATTTTGGGAACCCAACCAATCCCCATACCCTGAATGGCCATGGCTTTAATAGATTCCGTTACTGTGTTCTCGTAGATACAATTGAGATGATACTCGGAGCACTGAGAAGAGATAATTTTTTCCGTCATTTTTCCCATTAAACAATTGGCAGAATAAGAAAGATAATTAATAGGATTCGAGTTATTTAAAGTAAATATTGGTTTGCCGTTAACATCGGTAGCACTGACTAGGACTAGTTCATCAGCGGTTAGCTTATGAGATAAAAAGGATGATGGGTCAAGCAGTGATGGTATGGTTGGATTAGAGTAAGACAACATAAATTCTGCCTGCCGAGATCTCAATGCCTCGACACAATCATGAATATTATTAGCGTCCATTGAGGTATGTAGGGGTTTAAAATTTTTGTGTACCTCTGACATCCATTCAGCAAAGTAATTAATTGCCAACGTATGAAGTGCTGTAAATTTAATAAAATGATGCTTTCGCTTTTGATTTTGTCGGCACTCATCGAGTGTGCGATGAATAGCAAGAATAATCTCTTGAGCCGATTGCCTGAAGTGCTCCCCCTCCCTTGTCAGCGTAAAAGGGTGTACCGAGCGATCAATTAATGATGCTCCTACCCATTGCTCTAATCCCAGTATGCGTCGGCTAAAAGCAGGTTGGCTGCGGTTACGGTTTCTGGCGGCGACCGTAAAGTTTTTGGTTGAGGCCAGCTCGAGAAAATCGGATATCCACTCAAGATCCACGTTGTCTACTCCACAAGTTGATTGACGCAAAAATCATCATTATGCATTTTTTGCATAGATTATAAGAAATAAGCATTAGATTAATGCCTGCAGCATAGCTTAGCATGTGATTTATTCATCGTGAAGCTTTGAGGTAGTACGTGTTAGGTATTTTGGGTGGTATGGGGCCATTGGCAACAGCAGATTTCTTTCGAAAAATTGTTGAAGGGACAGCGGTCAATGTGGATCAAAAACATATTCCAACATTGATTTGGTCTGTTCCACAGATTGCCGACCGGTCTGAGTCTATCGTGAATGGTGGTGAGAGCCCATTACCGCAACTGCGCAGAGGCGTGCAAAATCTAAAGAAAATGGGCGCTAGTGTGATAGCTATCCCCTGCAATACAGCGCACTTCTGGTACGAGGATTTGGCGCGAGGATTGGACATCAGCATCTTTCATATTGCCGATAGCGTCATTGATGTGATTAAAAATAAATACAGCTCTAGCCAACTAGCCGTCGGCATTTTGGGGACGACAGGTACGGTGTTAGGGAAGATTTATCAGTCGCGTTTTGATCAGGTCGGCTGGGATTCCGTGGTGCTGGATACTCAAGACCAAAAAGAGCTAATGGTTGGAATTGCATTGGTTAAATCCGGTCATCTTGATCTCGCTAGAAAAATATTCAATGAAAAGATAGAACGGCTAAAAGACAAAGGTGCGGCAGCTGTAGTGCTCGGGTGTACAGAAATCCCCAGTGTTGTAGAAGAATCTCATGAACTTATTGATAGCAGTAAAGCATTGGCTACACGCTGTGTGCGTTGGTTTTATGCTAACTATGGTCAATATGAAGGTACGACATATTCGATCGTTGATGAAACTGTTATCAGTTCTTCATCAATTAGCGGCATGAAAACCACGCAAATAAATATTGATAGGCAAGCGTAGATATCAAGTCAGCAGTGGCATATGACGCCATTATTGAAGAAAGAGATCGGAAGAGCGTCGTGTA
>CAXQRU010000059.1:0-23142 GCA_964226685.1 Polaribacter sp.
CAGACGTGTGCTCTTCCGATCTCTGTTAACAACTGCTCAGCAATTGCTTTAGTTTCTTCATATTGCTGTGGGTTTTGCGACCAAAAATAGAAGCCCAGAGCGTGGTTATTCGCCATTTCTTCCCATGAAGAAAAGGTGGATTGAGTTTTTATGGCGAGCGGGAGCGCAAGTTGTCGGGCTTCATCAAGAGTAAAGTAGCCTGCCTTATAAGCGATTGCGATAATCCACTGCGCTCGCACCATATCCCAAGCAATAATACCGTGTTTAACCACATTATCTTTATGACTAATCAGTTCGTTGACAAACGGGTCTTGCCGAGCGGCCAGTTCCAGCTCCGGCTGTGAAATCGAAAATAAATTACCGTATTGCTGAATGAACTCAGCGTTATGCATTTTCCCTTGTCCTAACTCTCCAACCGCAGCCTCGGCATCGGCTTTCGAGGTGATATCCCACCACTCCAAAAGCAACTGCTTAGCTTCTGCTGTTGTAATATCACGATTGCTGCCACCATAATCAAAGTGGCTCATCTGGTTTTTTTGATTGAGACCAGCTGAAAGAGACCAGGCCCAAATTAAGGGTTTATCTTGGATATCTCTAGTGCCGGGAGCAGCGGGGTTTTGAGTGGTATGCTTTTGATAGTATAGATAACCCAAAAAGCCAGCCACAACAAAAATAAGAATACTAATAAGTGCTTTTAACATAAAAAATCCCTTTGGGTGATGAAATGATTTTTAGCGAGTATATCAAGCGGAGTCAAGTTGGTACACAATTTAGAGCACATTGATCGCAGCCTCATAAGCTTTTTGGTAAAACTCTGGTTCTTCATCTTCATCGGCTACCCAACTAAGAAGAGGCCATTCTGCCCCAAAGGCGCCATATAAGAGGTTCCTTAAATACCGCCTAATTGTGTGGGTTATCAAAAATTTTATCTTTCATGAAACTATGGAATTTTCACGTCGGCTCTATCGCTCGAAGGTGACGCCCAACCGCCAACCAAGCACCCAACCAACCAAGACCCGCCGAGGCAAGCAAGAGCACCAGGATCACTTCGGATTCAAAACCACTTAAGGCGTAATCACTCGCATACTGAAGCGCAAGCTCGGCTACCGGATCACTGAGCCAAGTGATCAGCAATAAGACCAACAAACTCGCCAATAAACCACCGCCCAAACCATAGAAAAAACCGGTGTAGAGAAAAGGCCGACGCACAAAGCTATTCGTCGCACCCACCAGTTTTGCCACAATAATTTCTTGGCGGCGGTTTTCGATAGCAAGACCAATGGTATTACCTACAATCAACAAAACGCCTAAAGCCAGCAAAGCGGCCAAACCCAAAACTATTCGCTCGGCCAAGTCAATCATGCTAAATAATTTGCGCAACCACAGCAAATCGAGCTGCACTTCATCAACCCAAGATAAATTCGACAATTGGGTTTGCAGCAACTCAAGCTTCTCTGGGGTATCGAGCCCCGCTGCAGGCACTACCGTGAGCACATGAGATAAAGGGTTTTCATCTAGGCCATTGAGCGCCTCAGATACCCCTGAAAACTGCTCAAATTGTGCCAAGCCAGTATCGGCATCAGTCAACGCTACCGACTCAATTTCAGGCATCGACTGCAGTTGTTCGCGAAAACGCTCTGCATCGTTAAGGCTGGTATTGGGCACTAAAAAAACAGACATTTGGCTGCTGTTTTGCCAGTTTTGTCCCAGCCCCTGAAGGCTACTCAAACCCACAAATAAAATCGTTGGCAAACTCAGCGCAATCGCCACCACCAGTAAGGTCAAAGCGGTTTGCAAAGGCGATAACCACAAGCGCTGATAGCTATCTTGCAAAGAACTGCGATGATGTGCCCACCACGCTCGAAAGAGGTTAGCAATAGAGTTTCGGCTCTGGCGCGCACCGCGCTTTGGCTTATCCATTGGGCAATCCGTCGTGCATTAAGCGACCGGACTCTAATGTGATCATCCGCCGATGCATCTGTGTGATCAGTGCAATATCGTGAGTGGCAATCAGCACGGTTACACCCACTGCACTAAAATCTTGAAAAAGTTGCATAATTTCCGCTGACAACTCCGGATCAAGATTACCCGTAGGCTCGTCAGCCAATAGAATCTGAGGTTTGTTGGCAACCGCTCTGGCAATGCCGACTCGTTGTTGCTCACCACCGGAAAGCGCCAAAGGATTCATTTTTTCTTTATGCAGTAACCCCACTTTATCCAGTGCCGCTCGTGCTCGCTTGCCCTGCTCTTTATAAGAGGCACCAGAAATTTGCAAGGGCAATGCCACATTGTCAAACACACTGCGATCGTGCAGTAGTTGATGATCTTGAAAGACTACGCCAATTTGTCTTCGCAAATAGGGAATTTGAGAACGGGAGATTTTCGATAAGTTTTTATCGGCTAAAAACACCTGGCCTCGGGAGGCTCGCTCGATCAGCATGATCAATTTTAGAAAGGTGCTTTTGCCCGCACCAGAATGCCCCGTCAAAAAACACAACTCACCTGCACTCAGCTCACAATTGACCCCCATTAAGGCATCGTGACCTTCGGCGTAGCGCTTGCTGACGTTTTCGAAACGGATCATTTAACACCTACTAAGTGGCATCATCGGTACTGAACAAAGCATCAATAAACGGCTTGGCGGCAAAGGGCTGCAAATCATCAATACCCTCACCCACACCAATCACACGGATGGGCAAACCAAAACGCTGACTGAGCGCAAAAATAATTCCACCCTTGGCGGTACCATCGAGTTTAGTGAGCGCAATGCCGCTGACTTTGGCGGCATTGATGAATTGCTCGGCCTGATTCAGAGCATTCTGACCCGTACCCGCATCCAATACTAGCAACACTTCGTGGGGAGCGGAGACATCGAGCTTGCCCATCACCCGACGAACTTTGGCAAGCTCTTCCATTAAGTGATCTTTATTATGCAAACGGCCTGCTGTATCGGCAATGATAACATCCACATTGCGCGCTTTAGCAGCCGATATGGCATCAAAGATTACCGAGGCACTATCGGCTCCTGTGTGCTGAGCAATCACGGGTACTTGGTTGCGCTCACCCCAAACTTGCAACTGCTCAACAGCCGCAGCACGAAAGGTATCACCGGCAGCCAGCATGACACTTTTGCCCTGATTTTGAAACTGCTTTGCGAGTTTACCGATCGTGGTGGTTTTACCGACCCCATTGACGCCCACAACCAATAGAACAAATGGTTGGTGAGATTGATCAATCACTAAAGGCTGTTCAACAGGCTCTAGAATCGCTTGAAGCTTATCCTTTAAAGCGGCGAACAAGGCATCACCATCAGATAGCTCTTTGCGCTTAACGCTGTTGGTCAAGGCATCGATAATTTCGGTGGTCGTATCAATCCCCAAATCGGCACTGATCAGCTGGGTCTCTAGCTCTTCCAATAGGTCTTCATCGATGACCTTTTTACCCAGAATCAGATTGCCAATGCCTTCGACCAAACTGCCACGAGTTCGACTCAAGCCCTGCTTGATGCGCCCAAAGAAGCCAACCTTCTTCTCCTTAGCCTCCTCTTGCGGGGGCTTGGGAACACTCGCTGGCTCATCACTGGCTGCGACAGGAGCTTCTGGAAGCTCTTTGTCCTTAGCGACTGACTCTTCGCTAGCGGGTTCTTTGGATTTTGATTTGAAACGCTTGAAAAACATAGTAATGACGGCTCAATAAAAAAGCGCTATCCTATCATCGCGCGAGCGCGAGCGCACTCTCTAGAGCCATCAAAGGAGCCTTTTCTTGGCAAAGACCCACAGTGTACGCATTATCGGCGGCCAATGGCGAGGCCGAAAATTGGCTATCGTTGACCAGGATGGGCTGCGTCCCACGGGGGATCGCATTCGTGAAACCTTGTTTAACTGGCTACAGCCCAACCTATCTTGTTTTCCTTGTATCGATTTATTTGCAGGAACGGGCAGCCTGGGCTTCGAAGCGTTATCAAGGGGCGCTCCTGAGGCCACACTGATTGAGCAATCACCCAGCGCCTACCAGGCTTTGAAAGTACACCAACAGAACTTGAACGCCAAGGCCACTCTCATTAAAGGCGATGCGCTTAACTGGCTAGAACAGCAACCTTGCCTGCCCTCTAGCCTGGTCTTTGTCGATCCACCTTTTCAAAAACAGCTTTGGCAACGCACGCTCGATCTGTTAGATCAAAAATTAACCCACCCAAGCTGGGTCTACATAGAGACACCCCGCGACCACTCCCTTACAGTTCCGCCCAACTGGCACCTGCATCGTCAAAAAAGTGCGGGCAGCATCCGCTTTAGCCTTTACCACCTTAATTAACTCTTGAGCCTTAAGCCAATTTGATCTACTGTCGGCCTTTTAATTCGGCTTGTGAGTTTCTCATGAAAAAAATGGTCTACCCAGGTACCTTTGATCCCATTACCAATGGTCATGTTGACCTCGTTGAACGCGCCTGCCAATTATTTGATTTTGTGATCGTAGCAGTAGCGAAAAATAAACGAAAAAAGCCACTGTTTAGCTTAGAGGAAAGAGTGGAGCTGTCTAGGCAGTCACTTAGCCACCTGGAGAATGTCGAAGTCTGCGGCTTTGACAGTCTATTAGCTGACTTAGTCATCGAACGTAAAGCCCACGGCATTGTGCGCGGCCTACGTGCAGTTTCAGACTTTGAATATGAGTTTCAGCTCGCCAATATGAATCGAGCTCTGGCACCTAATATGGAAAGCCTGTTTCTCACACCGGCCGAACACCTATCATTTCTCTCTTCATCTCTCGTGAGAGAGGTCGCCTCTTTTGGTGGTGACGTTAGCGCCTTCGTGAGCAAGCCAGTCAAACTGGCTCTCGAAAAGAAATTTTCAGAGCCAGAAGAGTGATGCAGATCTCACTTTAATCACCAAAAACATCAAAAATAGCCAACATGTATAACTTTTATACATTAGTAGCGCTATTTTTAATGGAAAAAAAGTCTTGGCCTCCCTCTTTAAAATCCAATACATTTCGAATAGAGCGTCAAAATAGTATGTTAACGGCCAGTTTAGATACTTCACTGCCAAACTCAATCGACTGATGTTTCCAGCATAAAGTTTCTAGGCTACAACAAGAAGGAACCTAGATATCGCTGACAAAACGCTTAACTCAGTGCTCGATACACTAGATACCCATATCGCAGTCATTAATGGTCATGGGGAAATTCTTTATGTGAATGATGCCTGGATCGCGTTTGGAAAGGATAATGGCGCAATCCACAACATCAATTGGCTAGCTTACAATTACCTCACTGTTTGTAAAGCCGCCGCCAAAAAAGGTGACAAGCACGCACTAGTCATGGTGGATGGCATTGAGTCTGTTATCACGCAACAACGTACTTTTTTTACTTACGAATACCCATGCGATAGCCCTTCTGAAAAGCGCTGGTTTCTGGTTCGTATTGCTCCATTAAAGGACCACAACCATCGCTATGTGATTTCTCATCAAAATATTACTCGCAACAAATTATTGGAACAACAAGCCTTAGAAGACCCTCTCACTGAACTGTATAACCGTCGAGGTTTCAACTATTTGGTCAAAGAAGAATTCTCAAGGGCCAACAGGCACAAAACTACCCTCAGCATTATCATGATGGATGTGGATTTTTTTAAACAATACAATGACCAGCACGGACACATTGCCGGTGATGAATGCCTTAAATCCATTACCAAGGTAATAAGGCAGTATACTCGACGACCTGGTGATATTGCCGCTCGACTGGGCGGCGACGAATTTGCGGTGGTACTGCCTCAAACCTCTAAAGAGGAAGCCCGATATATCGCTGAACTCATCCGAGAAGACATTTTTAAGTTAGGCATCGCATTTGACGAAACATCGAGAATCACCATCAGTGCTGGCGTTAGCTCACTGACTCCTGATGAAACGATCCTTAATGCCGATCGCATTCATGAAAAAGCGGATTTAGCGCTTTATAGCTCAAAGAAAAAACGTAATTGCGTTTGTTTAGATGAGGCGGATTAGACGCTCGTTTTTATAAAGGTGAATGAATGTTTTTCTTATCTTTATTGTCGAAATAGAAAGTAAACACTCTAAAGCAAAATATAGTGAGGAAAACAGTAGACACATAGTAAATCACATTCGTGAAGAACAAAAACAATAGCCCAAACATTCCTGAACGCCCCATAAACTGGTCAATAAACCACACAGGAAGATAAGCCAGAAAACCAATAATCAATAAACCACCCAGAATAATCCATTGATATTCATACGTATATGCCCAGCTAGAATTATAAGCTTCCATACTTTTTTGCTTATGAAGCAAACAAAAAAATTCAGCAAATGCAAGTCGAGCCGCTATAATTAACCCAGGAATAATCAGAAAAATCAAACCAACGAATATTGAAAGGCTAGTGGCTAAGTACAGTATGACCAAGGGGGGCCAAAACTGATGAGCATAGCGATAACATACCGTTCTTGAAAATTTATCTCCGGTGATGATCGAAGAAATATAGAAAATAGTTGCAGCCTGAATAATAGGGTACATCAAAATATCAAGGAAGATGGATGGCCACTCCATCTCAGGCAAAACCATTGTGATTGCACCTAGAATAGACAACGGAATAACGACCGGCCATATGACGTGCCATATCCCACCTAGATTTCTTCGGAAAAAATTCCATGTATCTTGAAGCAATTTTTGTAGTAAATTCATTTCAAAACGTTAAGTTGTTAAAAAGATCAATAATGAGGTGGTTTTTCTTCCGGCAAGCGCCCTTGAGCATTTTCAGACAGCGCTTTAAAGCGCTCTTCCCATTGACGGCACTGACGTTTGAGCCACAAAATATCTTGGTCTTGGGCGGCGATGGTTTGGTTCAAAGACTGTATCATGTCTTCTTGGTAAGCCAAACGAATTTGCAAATCCTCTAGGATTTCATCAAGATCCATTAGTTTTTATCTCGGGTGACTTTTTCCACAAAGCGCATGGCTTTAATTTTTCTCATAATAGTGGCCAGGTGTACCCGATTATTGACCCCCAACGTTAGTTTGATATGGCTACGCTCAGGGTCTTTTTCGTGATAGGTAATTTTTTCAATGTGGGCACCATCTGTGATACGGCTCGCCAATTCTGCAATAACACCTCGCTCTGAACCCACCACAATTAACAACTCGACCAAGAACTCACCCGAGACATCGGGAGACCAACTGACCTCACTCAGCTTATCTGGGTCTTGACGCATATCCGCGACATTTTTGCAGGTATCCAGGTGAATCACCAGGCCTTTGCCGCTGCTCATATAACCGACTATTGGATCGCCAGGGATAGGGCGGCAGCATCGAGATAGCGTAATCACGGTACCATCGGTTGGGTCGATAGTTAACGGCGACTCAATATGTTTGGCTAACTCGTCGGCTTTCTCTGGCACAATCGCCTTGGCAATCACCGTACTCATACGATTACCCAAGCCCACATCGGCCAATAGATCATCCCAACTTTCCAGAGAAAAAGCCTGCAATAATTGCTGGATTTGATCTTCACTGATCGCATCAAAGTCGACATCTAAGGTTTTAAGCGTCCGGCTTAACATTCGCTTACCAAGGCTAATCGCTTCTTGCCGGTGAAAATGCTTGAGGTAGTGGCGAATCGCACTGCGAGCCTTACTGGTTTTGACGGTATCGAGCCAAATGGCTTTAGGGCTGGCCTTTTCACTGGTGATGATGCTGACTTGCTCACCATTTTCCAAAACCTGCGACAAGGAAGCTAAGCGATTATTGATTCGACAGGCCACACAAGAGTTACCAATATCAGTATGGATGGCATAGGCAAAATCAACGGCTGTGGCGCCTGCGGGCAACTCTACAATTTTTCCCTTGGGCGTGAACACATAGACTTCATCAGAGAAGAAATCATTTTTTACGTGCTCAATAAACTCTAAGGAGCTACCCGCATGCTGCTGCAGTTCCAACAAACCCTTAATCCAGCGACGAGCACGTGCCTGGCTGGCACTACCTTCATCCTCTTTGTAAAGCCAGTGGGCGGCTATACCCGTGGTGGCAATCGCATCCATCTCTTTGGTGCGAATTTGCACTTCGATGGGCACATTTTGTACGCCATTTAAAATCGTATGGATAGATTGGTAGCCATTCGCTTTGGGGATTGCAATATAGTCTTTGAGCATTCCCATTAATGGCTTATACAAGGTATGCATGGCTCCCAGCACCCGGTAGCAGGTTTGCACATCTTCGGTAATAATGCGAAAAGCAAACACATCGGTAATATCGCGAAAGCGCTTTTTACCTTCCATTTTGCGATAGATACTGTAAAGGTGCTTTTCGCGGCCAGTCACTTCCGCTTCGATGCCCCAGCGAGCCAATTGCTTCTCAATCGACTGACGAATGTGATCCACCAGCTCTTTTTGCTTGGCTCGCACCGCTTTAACCGCCGCTTGCAGACGTTTTGAGCGCAAGGGGTACAAGGCCTTAAAGCCCCGTTCCTCAAACTCTATCCGTATGTCTTGCATGCCCAAGCGACCCGCGATACGAGCGTAAATTTCGAGGGTCTCGCGAGCCACTCGGCGGCGCTTATGGGCCTTTAATGGGCCCAAGGTTCTCATATTATGCAGACGGTCAGCCAACTTTACGACAATGACTCGGATGTCTTTGGCCATGGCCATCGCCATTTTTTCAAAGTTTTTAGCTTGCTCTTCTTCACGGCTGGCAAACTCGATATGAGTCAGTTTACTGACCCCATCAACCAACTCAGCCACCGTCTCACCAAATTGCTCTGACAGGGCTGATTTACTAATTTCAGTATCTTCGATCACATCGTGCAACATGGCCGCCATCAAACTGTGATGATCCATCTGCATGCCTGAGAGAATTTTTGCAACAGCTAAAGGGTGGGTAATATAGGGGTCACCACTACTGCGCATCTGGCCTTCATGGGCCTGCTCTGCGTAGTAATAAGCGCGCTTAACCAACTGGATTTTAGCTGGATCAAGATACTGAGAGAGTTGATGAACAAAGGCATCTATGGCAGACATAAAAACGCCTGCCTAAAGATGTGATTTAAGTCCAAAAGACCTAAGAATTGCGTAACTGCCTCCCGCTTACAGGCTACCGTCAGTTGCGAAAGGATCGATAGGTGTAGAGGATGTGAATTCAACACGCTCTTCACGTTGATTCAAAATGCTTGGACCGACCAAACCTTCTTCGATCTCACGCAGTGCAATGACGGTTGGCTTGTCATTTTCTTCAGCCACCATAGGCTCTTTACCACCAACGGCAATTTGACGTGCGCGCTTGGTACCCACCAAAACCAACTCAAAACGGTTAGCTACATGATCCAAACAATCTTCAACAGTAATACGAGCCATAGTAAGTCTACCAAATTGCAAAACAATGGATTGTACGCAATATCGATGCCTAGGACAATAGATCAATCAGTAATTGTTGATGGGTGTGCTGCGCCCGTGTGATGACACAGCGGCGAGATACCACGATACTTTGTAATTCATTGAGCGCTTGATCAAAATTGTCGTTGACCACCAACCAATCCGCATCCACATAGTGCGACATTTCATTAATCGCCTCCCTCATGCGCGTTTCGATAACAGTATCGTCGTCCTGACCACGCCCTTTGAGTCGATCCAGCAGAGTGGCCCGAGAAGGGGGCAATATGAACACACTCAAGGCCTCTGGCATCAGCCTTTTGACCTGCTGCGCGCCCTGCCAATCAATTTCTAAAATCACATCAAAGCCCGACGCCAAAGCCTCACTAACCCACTGTGTCGAGGTACCATAGTAATTTCCAAAGACCTGAGCATGCTCTAAAAAAGCGCCTTCATTCACCATATCGAGAAAAGCAGCTTTATCGACAAAGTGGTAATTAACTCCCTCCTGCTCACCCTCGCGCTTAGCGCGGGTCGTATGAGAAACAGATACTTTTACTCCACTATCCCGTTCTAAAAGCGCTTTTACCAGACTGGTTTTACCGGCACCAGAGGGCGCCGACACGGTCAACAATGTACCTCGATTACTCATACTGACTCTCGTTAGTGAATACTAAATTTCATTATAGGGCATAGAAGGATCGAGAATAAACGGTCTTGGGGAAGTTTGACGGCGAAAAACGCTTTTGACTAACACCTAAAAACGTAGGAGCCACACAATGGCCCCTACAAATGAATGAGGGATGATTAACGCTTGGAGCGCCGAACCCACCAATTGGGGGTCACACTGATAACGATTTGCTTATCACTCTCCTCAACCAGACGATTGGCTACATTGAGGGCTGCCAATCCTGCATCGGTTGACACTAGGTAGGCGTATTTCGCAAACGTCAGTTGATTGGCAATTTCTAGCTGCTGGCTTTCAAACCATTGCTCCACCTCAAGTTGAGTTAAGGATGGATTCAATATAACTACCACACCGCCAGGCAAAGCCCTCATGGAGCCACCATCTTTAAAGACTGGTGAATGATTTCGCGGTAGAGTTTGGGCGGCTTTAGTCGAGTAGGCCGTGGAATCAACTTTCCAAATTGACACTCCCCTCTCGCTCAAAACAGGAGCACCCGTGGTAGCGGGTACCGACTTTGTCTGAATATCATCCTGACCGGCGAACTCAGCCACCAAACCAGGCATAACCCGGGATGTGCGGCGTTTATCGCCATCGTACCAAACCACCGCTTCACCCTTAGCCTCAAGAGCCTCCTTTGGGGGTTTCTCCATGGTTTGCGCCATCGAACACGCTGTTGTCGACAAACCCGCTAGCAAAACCATAATATTGACTATTTTCATGACCGAATCCTTTTATTAATAACCGTAAAACGTCAATTTCCAAGACTGAAAAGTGCCCACATCCCCAGCCCTTCCGTCTGCGACCCGCAATCGCCACTCACCATCGGCAGGCTCACCCATAAACTGCACGCTACCGAAGTCCCAGGCATTAAATGGCTCACAACTGCCGACCAATGTATCATCTTCAAAGCAACCATGGGGAACAGACAACGTGCTGGTGGTGCCAGCTGGGCTGGTCAATTCGACTAGCAAATCACCTGCATAGTCATGATCACTTGCACTGAACTCTATTTTCACAAACTCGATATTGGTGATGCCGGTACCACTCACGGTCGCCGAGTTGGCAACACCAACTAGAGAGTTATCAGGAATCAAAGTACCCACGCTAAATAAGGCTGTTTCTGAAATTTTTTGTGCAGGCAAAACACTCCAATTGCGAGCCGCATCAACAGCCGCCTCGGCATCCACCACACCAAAGCCGTACTTTGGATTAAACCAGTAGCCTGCACCATTTTGAGACCAATTTGTATCGACGGCATGATTTCTGCGGGCCGTGCTCGCCAATACACGCCTAACATCGCGCCAGCTTAGCTGTGGATTGGCCTGCAACATTAAGGCAGCCACACCCGCAACCATAGGGGTTGCCGACGAGGTGGCGTTCATACAAGCGGTATAATCTCGATCGCTAAGATCCCCTGCTTTTCCCGCGAAATTACCCCCAAGGTTGCCAGAAAGATCCGTGGTCACAATCGCCAAAGTACTGCAAAACTCTCCACCTGGAGCAGATACCAGCAGATTGGCACCAAGCTCAGAGTAGGATGACTTAACTCCCTGAGCATTGACCGAACCCACCGCTATTACATGAGGGTTATTGGCCATACCATCGTAGTTTGAATTATCCGCTAGCTGACCAAATCCTGCGTTATGACCATTACCCGCCGCCCACGTGTAAACAATACCTAAGCCACCTCGACCATTATTTGTGCCTGACTGAACGGCATTGCGCCAATCGCTATCGGACCGTTTCAACTGACCAGTACCATCTTCAGGCCCCCAACTGTTATTTGAGATATCGACCACACCAATGCCTCTGGTCATGACATCCGCCTCATCAACCAAGGTAAGCCCCAGACCATAACTGACCAACTGGCTTCTTGGCGCCACTCCACGCCCACCAGTACCATTTTGGTCTCTAGCCGCAAGAATGCCCGCAACCGCAGTACCATGATATTGACTGGTCGATGGCTGTATGACATCCGTTGCTCTAGAATAATCATAGCTTTGACCTGCTAACACATTGTCTCTCAAATCCTTATGCGTGAGCTCTACAGGCTCGTCCACCACGGAGGTCACAACCCCTTCACCTCGACAGCTATCATCTTCGCAAGACCAGACCGGTACCACATTAATATCTTCCCCGATGGTGGCAACACTGCTATTACGACCGACTTGCCCCGTATTCAATAAATGCCATTGGGCACTAAATAATGGATCACTACTGGGCTCTGGAGGGTCAACTGGAGGCGGGGTAACTGGGGGCTCGACGATAACGGTTGGATCAGTGGTCGTAGCTGATTTTTGGCTACTACCGCCACCACCACAAGCCAATAGCGAACAGGATAGCGTTATAAGCGTTAAGGGGGTTGAGTAACGTCGTAATAGGGTTAACATGTGTTGGTACACTCCTTGAAATATCCAATCATTTTTATTGTGGCTGATCGATGTTCGAGTGTATGACAATATACGCGTCATTCTCAACCACTAATTCAGCCATTAGGGTGACCGAGTTATCAGATTTGCCAACTACGCCCAGTAGTATCGAACAATGTGGAAAAAGACTGGGGCCGAGAAACAAATGGAATCGAGCCTATCTAAAATACCGCCATGGCCTTGTACCGTAGCTCCCCAGTCCTTAATACCGACATCGCGCTTGATGGCGGACATCACCAAGCCACCCAAAAAGCCCATCAAACAAATGATGAATGCCAACAGTAAAGCTTGCCAGAAAGTAAACGGTGTAACCCACCACAACAAACCACCTACCAGTGATGCACTAGCCACACCTCCAATAAAACCTTCCACCGTTTTTGAAGGCGATAGCGTTGGTGCTATTTTGTGGCGACCACACAATTTACCCCAGACATACTGAAGCACATCACTGCCCTGGGCCACGATGATTAAAAAGGCAATTAGAGCAATTTGCTGCCCGCCCTCAAATCCATCGATCTGGAGTATTAGCAAGGCGGGCACATGGGAAATACAAAACACTGAGATCATAAGACCCCATTGAATTTTGGCGGCACGCTCTAAAAAGCGGGTACTATCGGCGCCAAAGATAGCCAAAATAGGCAAAGCCAGGAAACCATAAACGGGAATAAAAATGGAGAACATGCCGTACCATTGAGTCCAAATGAAATAGTATTGCATTGGCAAGGCCACATAAAAACTGGCCACCAAAGCCCAGTGATCGGCGCGCCGGGTGTAAGTAATGGTAAGGAACTCTCGCAACGCGAAAAAAGAAATCAACACAAATAAGGTGTTTACACCATTAAGCCCAAACATAAAAGCCAAGCCCAAAATGGCCACCATCCACCACCAGGCATTGATGCGAGCGTTGAGATTATCAATGACAGCGTGTGGCTGACCGGGCGAAAGCTTGCGCTTCAAAATCCAGCCTATTATCGAGGCCAATAACAAGACGACACCAACCCCCAAAAATAAGCGCTGCACATCACTCATCAGAGTTTTCTCCTAAATTAAGCAGGGACTGCTTCGCCTTAGCCATGAATTCGGCCTTACTCATTCCATTGTCCATCGACCAAGCCTGACCGTAAACCAACTGACACAACAAGGGCACCGGCAGCCAACGACCTTTGGGTAAGACCCGACTAATATTGTTGATCCAGACTGGCACAAAAAGAGTATTGGGACGGCGCTTAGCCAAATGATAAATGCCCGCTTTAAAGGGCAATAAAGGCTCATCAGTGAGGTTTCGAGTACCTTCAGGGAAGATAATCAAAGAATCCCCCTGATCCAGAGCCCCCTCCATTTGATCTATTAACAAGGTGGCATCACGCAGGGCCGCCCGATCAATCATCAGGGCTCGAAAGACCTTGTCACCAATAAAGAATCGAGTGCGAGAAACCGACCAATAATCTTTACCCGCAATGGGGCGAGTGCGCGCTCTCATCGAAGCGGACAGAGACGCCCAAAGCAACACAAAATCCCCATGACTAGTGTGATTGGCGTAGTAAACACAGGGCTCAACAACCGGCTCAGAGCGCGATATAGCCTGAGCACCCGTCAGCCATTGAGAGACCGAAGCAATGCTTTGAGCCACAATGCGTTCAATCATAAGCCAGCCCGAACGCGACGCAACAGGGAAAATACCAACAGCGCAATCACTAACCCAAGTAAATGATTCACCCATAAAGGCGCCCCCCACAGGCCGACCCAGAGGGCTAACGCTCCAAATACGAATGCTCGATCACTCTTACCCATCGGGCCATGATAGTGGCGCTGGCCACCCGTCGCTTGACCCAATATGCCTGCCGTCTCCACCAAGGCCGACAACCAGATAATAATCAACACCAACCACCCTTCCACCCCCGTAACATGGATAAAGGGAAAATACAGGGCCGCATCGGAAATAATATCAGTCAGCTCATTGAGATAGCCGCCCAAGGTAGTTTTTTGATTGTGCTCGCGCGCTAACATGCCATCAATGGCATTGAGTGCCATGCGCAAAAACATCCAGGCGGGCAAAACCAATAGCCATTCTTCCTCTAAGAGATCCAACTTGTGGGTCAAAAACACACCCAAACCAATAGAAACAAAACACGCCAGCAGCGTCACCTGATTAGCGGTGACGCCAATGGTCGCCAGCCTTATCACCAAGGGGCGCAGGAGGCTTTGAAAGCGGCTTTTGAGAGCATAAATAGACATGCGAGCAGTGTAGCGGCTAGACCTCAAAAACAAAAGCATGATTGCGCTTGAAATCCTCTACAAATTCACCTAACGTGTCGAGGAACATTTTAAGGATGGAATTTATGAGAGAAAGCATAGAACATACGCTCACCAGTTTTGATGGACAATCCATTTTCTTTCGCCACTGGCCAGCTACCACTTCAAACCCCACCCAAGGTAATTCTCCCCGAAAAGCCTTTATTCTTATGCACCGCGGACACGAACATTCTGGGCGCTTACAGCATATTGTCGATGAACTTGGGTATGAGGATTACGATTTTTTTGCGTGGGATGCGAGAGGGCATGGCCTTTCGGAGGGTGAGCGAGGCTACTGCCCCAATGTCGTCACCGCTTGTCGAGATCTCCAGAGTTTTGTGGATCATCTGCAAGGTGATTTTGCCGTCAACCTTAACCAAAGCTTTATCATTGCTCAAAGTGTAGGAGCGGTGATCGCAGCCACTTGGTTACACGATTACGCCCCGAAAGTAAAAGGTGCTATTTTGGCCAGCCCGGCTTTCAAGGTCAAACTCTATGTTCCGCTGGCGATTCCCGGCCTTAGCTTGATGCAAAAAATACGAGGGCATTTTTACGTTAATAGTTACGTCAAAGGCAAGTGGTTAACGCACGATCCTGAGCGCGTTGCTAGCTACAATCATGATAAATTAATCACGCGGCCCATCAGCGTGGATATGCTGCTGGATTTATTTAAAACCAGCAAACGCATTGTCGCTGACTCTCAAGCCATTCACACCCCGATACAATTATTGATCTCTGGAGACGACTGGGTCGTTCACCATAAACCTCAGCACCAGTTTTATGATCGACTATCCTCCACCATCAAAGAAAAACATATTTTAAATGGTTTTTATCACGACACACTCGGTGAAAAAGATCGCGAATTGGCCTTTGATAAAATTCGAGCCTTTGTCGATCGCTGCCATGATTATACTCATAACCCAGCACCACTTCGCCAAGCTGACCGCTATGGTTACAGCTACGAAGAGTGCCAACAGCTGAACCAGACGTTAAGCAAACTCTCACTTGAACATTGGTATTGGGCTGCGACCAAAAGTGCTTTACGTTTAGGCGGAAAACTCTCTAAAGGTGTAGCCCTTGGCCATGAAATTGGTTTTGACTCTGGCAGCATGCTCGATTACGTCTATCAAAACAAACCCTCAGCCGCAACACAAACTCCAGTGTTATCGCAATTGGGACGCTGCATTGATAAACAATACCTCAATGCCATTGGCTGGAGAGGCATCCGCCAACGCAAAGTTCATTTAGAAAATCTGATTGATCAAGCCATTCAACGCCTAACAAAGGCCAAAAAACCCATCCATATTGTGGACATCGCCGCGGGTCACGGTCGCTATCTACTAGATGCTCTCAACAAACGGCCCGACTCCATTGTTCTGCGAGATTATAGTGATACCAATGTCCAGGAAGGCAAAAAACTACTAAAAAGTCGCCACCTAGATGAGGTCGGGCAGTTTATTAAGGCCGATGCATTCAACACCAAAGAATTAAGCCAAACACTCCCCCACCCGACTCTGGCAATCAGCTCAGGGCTCTATGAATTATTTCCAGACAATGCACTCATCAATGCTTCTCTGGATGGTTTATCTCAAGCCATGAAACCGGGCAGTTACTTTATTTACACCAACCAGCCCTGGCACCCACAACTGGCCTTTATCGCCAGAGCACTGACGAGCCATCGAGAACATGAAGCCTGGGTGATGCGCCGACGCAGCCAAGCAGAAATGGATCAGCTCGTTGACGATGCAGGCTTTGAAAAGCTCACCCAGCTAATCGACCAATGGGGAATTTTTACTGTTACGCTTGCGGTAAAACGGTAATCAATGCCCAGCTTTGCTGGGCTACTTTTATTTGCTACCTGCTCCCCAACGAAAACCCCAACCATAGGCTTGATCCAGCTGAGGATGGCCAGGAAAATATCGATTGAGACGCTCGACTTTCATCGAACCGCCTTCATTAACAACTCGCGCAATCGCACACATATTATTTTGATTGCCATCGACCAGACGAGTTTCAATGGGCGGTTCATTGGGTACATGCAAAGTCACCACGCCATCGGTTTTGGCCCAATTAGCAACGCCCTCATAGATAAAGGCATAAATTAATACTTCATCGATCTCGCGCCAGTATTGACCATTAATATGCAGCCATTCGCCATCTTTATTTTGGCCTGAGCGATCATCACCCAACAAATGCACATAGGGCGCGGCTTGCAAGCTCCCAAATCGACGCCCCAAGGCTTGCACCACATCTTGCTGTCCATTCTTTAGCCGAACAAAACAGCCCAAATCCAAATCCACCTCGCGATTAAGCAGCTTTTTGAAAAATCCTTTTTGAGGCTCGCCTTGATTCCAATTGAGATTCACTTTAATCAAACCATAGTCTTCGCGCTTAGCTAAACTAATGCTGGGCTTATCTTTCGTCAGAGATACCTTGCTGAGATTCACCGACGATTTTGCGGGCGATGACTCCTGGGGTGGCGGGCTGCTGGGGGCTGGCTCGTCAGCTACCTCAACACCGAAAAATTCCGACAAAGGCTTGAGACCGCCATTAAAGCCTTGGGATACAAAGCGAAACTTCCATTCCTGATTTCGTCGATATAATTCGCCTAAAATCAACGCCGCCTCGCCCCGACTCGAAAGATCGACTTCACCGGTCATCAATATTTGACCCTGATGCTCAATATGAATGGCTAATTGCCCTAAGTTCGCCACCGTTTTACCTGCATCGCAGGTCGCCGCAAAGGCAATTTTTTGTACAGAGCCATCGACTTTTGGCAATGCCACGGCAAACGTCGTTTCGTTGCCATTTGCCCTCATAGAAAGGCTTTGATCAAGAGTACTGGTCTGGCCATAAAAGATCATGTCGCTATCGCCCTTGACCTTGCCATTATCATAGAGCCTAAAAGCTGAAACATCGACGGCCGCTCCAGAGACCACCTTAACATTCAACTCATCGATTGGAACCGGAGCATTGGCACCTGCCGTCATTTTCATAATCAATACCTTCATCATAAGTTAGGAGACATTGTTGCTTTTTATTTTGGCAGCAACAATACTTAGAGAATCATGAGTGTATATCCTTGCTGTCCTAACTGCCACTACCAAAGAACGCCAGCCGATGCTCGCCTGCACGGTGCCATCTGCCCTCAATGCGGTATTGTTTATGCCAAATGGCAATCCCAAAGCGAATCAGAAGAGTCACCAGGGCTGGAAGAGGTGACACACACCATCACACCTTCCAAAAGTAAGCGCCTTGTTGCACTGATCACCTACACGCCTGAAGAGGTCGAGGACGTTTATTTTTATGGGCGCTGTGTTGTTTGGGTTCTATTTGCCCTATGGGGCATGAGTTTTATTATCAACGGCCTAGACTGGCAAGATATTATGAATTCGTTCATGCACAATATTAACCTGCCATTCCACGAGTTTGGCCACGTATTATTCAGCCCCTTTGGACGCTTCATGACGATTCTGGGGGGCAGCTTGTTTCAGTTGCTGTTACCCTTGGGTTTAACACTGGTATTTTTGATCAAACAAAAAGATACTTTCGCCGCCACCATCACTTTCTGGTGGCTGGGTCAAAGCTTTGTTGACCTAGCTCCCTATATCGCTGATGCCACCTTCCGAGGACTACCCCTCATTGGCGGCCTGGGAGAAGAATCTCACGATTGGGGTAATCTACTCACCATGCTGGGTTGGCTACAATACGACAGGGCCATCGCTAATTTTAGCTTTACCCTAGGTAGTCTGATTATGATCAGCAGCATGCTATGGGGCGCGTATTTACTGTGGCAGCAAAGAAAAGTATTAACCCGGTAACGCCTAAAAAATCAGTCTATTGGTTGCGGTTAGCTTTAAGAGCCGCTTGAATCAAATTTTGGCCCACTGATTTTTCAAATCGATCCCACACCGGGCGCGTGGCTTCAACCCACTTGCGACGCTGTTCAATATCTAGAGTAATGATTTTATTGTAAGCATTATTGGCTATACGCTGACGATCACTGGCATCTTTAGTCTTGGCAACCGCATTGGCATAATTGATGGCGGTTTGAAAGGCTAACTCAAACACTTCTTTTTGCTCGGGAGTTAAGCTATACCAAAATGTCGTACTGGTAATAACAACATATTCAATCACCCCATGATTGGTTTCGGTAATATAGGGTTGGAACTCATAAAACTTCTTACTGTAAATATTGGACCAAGTATTTTCTTGCGACTGAATTTTGCCCTGAGCCAAATACTGGTAGACATCCGCGAAGCGAAGCCTAATAGGATTGGCATCCAGCAGTTTGAATTGAGCCTCAATAACATCCGAATGCATGATTCGAACACTCAAACCGGCCACATCTTTAGGCAAAACAATGGGTCTCGTGGCAGAAAGCTGCTTCATACCATTGTGCACATACCCCAAGCCTTTAATGCCGTAAGGTTGCATGGTATTGAGTAGCGCTTTACCTTCTGGACTCGCTTGAAAACGCTCCAAGGCTTCCATGTCTTCAAACAAAAAAGGCAAATCGAATAAGCGAAAGCGATCCGTGTATCGCTCAAATTTAGACAACGATGGCGCACCAAAGTGCACGCGACCCGCACGAATTTCTTCGACGATATCCGCATCATCAATCAAACTGGTATTGGGATAAATAATGATTTCAAACTCATCGCCAAGGTGGTGCTCAACGATATCTTTGACCATGGTAGCCAGCCGCCCTTTTGGGGTGTCTGGCTCCACGATATGGGCAAAGATGAGCTTTTGAGGGGCGGCCACTGCCGAAGCTGGAACCAATAGGCAAATGACCAGTAAAGCAATGGCTCCAAATGAATGATATAAGATATTTACGCTACCTCTAAATAAATTCATACCATTCATTAAACCCTTATTTGACGACGATCTCCGGCCCCATCATTAGCGTTGGAAGCCAAGTCGAAATTGGCTCTATGTAAGTTACCAATATCAAGAAGATGAACAACACGCCAACAAATGGCAATGCGGCTTTCACGACTCGAGCCAAGCTCATCCCAGTAATACCAGAGGTCACAAAGAGATTCAACCCAACTGGCGGGGTTATCATACCAATTTCCATGTTCACAACCATCATAATTCCCAGATGGATTGGGTCAACCCCCAACTCAATGGCAATTGGAAATACAACCGGAGCTACGATAACGAGCAACCCTGAAGGCTCCATGAATTGGCCACCGATCAATAATATGACATTCACCATCAGTAGGAAAGTAAACCAACTAAAGCCCGAGTCCAGCATCCACTCGGTAATCATCTGAGGAATTCGTTCCGCAGACAAGGTGTGAGCAAACAACAGCGCATTCGCAATGATAAACATTAACATAATGGTTGTTTTGGTGCCATCTAGCATTACACCACGGGTTTCATTATGGAAAAATGACGGGAGTAGCTTTCGAACAATCAAAAACAAGTTTCTGCCCCAGATTGCAAGCGATTGCTGAAGAGCCTTGGATAATGACAAGGACCCTTTTCTGATGACACCATAAAACAAGGTCACCATAATGGCGATAGCAACACCTATGATTAACCGGAGAGAAACCGAGAACCCTTCTATTTTGTCAGCTGCGAAGTAAGCAATACTCATCCACACGACAAAGAAAGAAACACCATAAGCGGTAGCCGAGAACCCTAACCTAGCCTCAGGAGAGTCGGTTTTTTCCACCCATGGCATCCCTTTCAAAGGCCCCATATCCCGATAAACAAACAACGCTACCAAGATAGCATAAGCAGATGCCACTACAGCCGCTTCGGTGGGAGTGAAAGACCCCCCGTAAATACCTCCCATGATGATAACAATCAGGAAGATACCCCACCATGCACTTTTGCCACAACGCAACAACCGATCAAAACCCGCCCACGGCTCAGCAGGGAGATTCTTAACACGAGCAGTAATATAAATGGCTAGCATGAGCATACCGCCGGCCAACAACCCGGGAATCACACCACCCAGGAACATTCTACCAACGGAAACATTGGTCGCCGCAGCATACACCACCATCACGATGGAGGGAGGAATCAAAATACCTAGGGTACCCGCGTTGGCAACAATACCCGCTGCAAAGTCCTTGCTATAACCCACTTTGCACATACCGGTTATTGCGATCGAACCAATTGCCACAACGGTCGCCGGAGAAGAACCAGATAGAGCGGCAAACATCATACAAGCCAAGACCGAGGCCATCGCCAAGCCACCTCGCAAATGACCGACACTTGCAATCGCCAAATCAATCAACCGCCTTGCCACACCACCCGTTGACATGAACGCAGAAGCAATAATAAAAAACGGAATTGCCAATAAAGTAGAATGCTGCCCCGTACCAAACAATGATATGGCCACGGCTGACATTTTTTCGCCATCGGCAATAAACGCAACAAACGTGATAGATGATAACCCTAGAGCGAGACCGACCGGTACGCCCACAAATAACAGAGCTAAAACCATTGAAAATAAAATAATAGCTTCCATAAAAACTCCGTTATACCTTCTTATCTAATGAAACGTGATCTTCTGGCTCAACACCGTGACTTTTTACTAAATCTTCAGCCTCGTGACCACTGATAATGCCATCACACTTGCCCAATAGAATATCGACACAAGCTTGAAGTGAACGAAGAGAAAGCAACGCTAAACCAATCGGCACCACCAATAAAACCACCCATTTTTGAACGCGTTCTCCAACCCCAAACCAGGATTGAATAAACTCGGGGTATCTTAATTCATCGACACCAATGCGGCTTTTTTCATAAAACGTTACCCAATAGTCAATGGCTCCGCTTTTTACGTCAACGCCCATCGCATTGAGCCAAGTGCTATCTAACAAAATCAAGCCATAAAATAAACCACAGAGCGCTCCGAAAAATCCAAAGGCGCGAGCCACTGGGCGCGATACGGCTTTCGTTATGATATCTATACCCAAATGTAGGCGATATTTAATGCCGAAACTCATACCTAAAATAATTAACCATGAGAACGCAAACATTTGAAATTCAAGTGCAGCAGACCACCCAGACTCAAACCCATCGCGAGCAATAATCTGACCCAATGAAACGAGTAAAATGGAAGTGATAATAGTGATAATGATATTTTCTTCAACGCGCTGCACCGCCTTTGGAAAGAAGATTTCCAAAACCCAAATAAGTGCCATCATTACCAATAGGCATAGATGGGGCCAGTAGGCCTCAAGTAACCCAGTCATGTCGAATACCTCAAGAATACTAAAGGATATCCACCACCGAAGTGGTGGATAATGGGGGGTCGATTAAGATTTTGCAGCGGCATCGATAATTTCTTTGCCGATATCTGACTCAAATTGTTTCCAAACAGGCTTCATTGCTTCAATCCATTTAGCTTTTGCTGCAGCATCCAACTCATTGACTTTACCGCCAGCTTTGATGATATTGGCCTTGTTGATAGCCTCTTGCTTTTTAACGTCTTCGTTCGAAGCTTGAGACACTTCATCAGCTATTTTTAGAAACTGCTCACGAACCTCTGGCTCCAAGCTCTCTAACCACTCTGAAGAAGTTAATAGCATATATGCTAACAACTGATGGTTAGTTTCGGTGGTGCTATCTTGTACTTCAAAGAATTTCTGGGTATAGATATTTGACCAAGTATTCTCTTGTCCATCAACAACACCTGTTTGCAAGGCACCGTACACTTCAGCGAATGCAAGAGGTTGCGGTGATGCGCCCATTGCATCAATCATAGCTTTAGCAACATCTGATGTTTGTACGCGGAACTTGAGGCCTTTAGCGTCCTCTGGAACGATCAGGGGCTTGTTAGCCGAGAAGTATTTCATACCTGACATCCAATAGCCTAGACCGACGAAACCAACATCTTCCATCGAATTTAGCAGATCTTTTCCTACTTCGGTTTTAGTGAAACGGATAGCATGATCCATATCATTAAAAATAAACGGCAAATCATAAACACCTAGTTTGCGAGTGTAAGAACCGAACTTTGACAATGATGGAGCCAGTAATTGCACATCACCCAATAGGAGTGCTTCTAGCTCTTTACCATCTCCAAATAGCGTCGAGTTTGGATAGACCTCAACGCACATTTTACCATTCATTTCTTTGTTAACGCGCTCGGCAAGCAGATTGGCCGCAAGCACTTTCGGGTGGGTGGTGCCACCAGTCACATGAGAAAGCTTGGCGACAATTTCACCTTTCTCACAACTAGCAAAAGATCCTGTGGCTGATAATGACAGTATTACACCTGATAGAAGGGTACCGATTTTTTTCATGTTGTTAGATCGGAAGAGCACACGTCTGAACTCCAGTCACGATCGTTAATCTCGTATGCCGTCTTCTGCTTGAAAATATGGGGGGGGGGGGGGGG
>CAXQRU010000060.1:0-13247 GCA_964226685.1 Polaribacter sp.
GAGATCTACACCAGCTTATACACTCTTTCCCTACACGACGCTCTTCCGATCTGGTTAAGGCTAGTGTATGAGTAACTTTTAGAGCTGAATTTGAAAAGTTTTTAATCCCAATTTTCTTTGAAATCCATACTAATAAATATATGACTACCAAGACAAATATTAGACCCAAAAACATTGATAATGCTGACTGAGAGTGTTTTGGTACGGTTTCATTTGTTTGAAATGAAAATGACATCATAGACCAGGAAACCAATAGCAAACAAAACACTCTTTTTAGCATATCAATCACCCCAGTTTTTTTATTCGTTCAGAAGGACTAATAACATCTGTCATTCGAATACCAAACTTTTCATTCACCACCACCACTTCACCGTGGGCAATGAGCGTACCATTAACCAATACATCTAACGGCTCTCCCGCCAATCTATCGAGTTCTATTACAGATCCTTGATTTAACTGCAATAGATTTCTAATACTAATTGATGTACAGCCAACTTCCATCGATATGGTCACAGGAATGTCAAGAATAACTTCTAAATCAGGATTATTATTCACAACATGCTTCGTTTCTTCAAACTCTTGTAAACTCACCTTGCCAGCCGATTCAGATTCGGCCTGTTCTTCCATTGCAGCCGCCCAATCATCTTCACCACCAGCACCCTGTTCTTCCATAGCCGCAGCCCAGTCATCTTCCGCATCACCCTGCTCTTTCATAGCGTTAGCCCATTCATCGGCCATTGCTTGCTGGTCTTCACCTTCTTTTGAAGGATCATTTGGATCATTATCATCACTCATCTTTTTGGCCTCCATTATTTAACAGGCTTGCTATAGGAGATAGGTTTTGTAATTTTGGTTTTTCAACCAAACTCGTTAGTTTTAATGCCATCTTTCCTCTAGATTGACCAATAGAAGCATTATAAATTGCAACACCATTGGCCGTCATAATGTGGGTTTCGCTCAATTCTATTGGTATAATGTCACCCTCTTTAAGGGCAACCAAATCCCGTAAATGAATCACTGTTTTGCCAATGCTACAATTTAATAAAACTTCAGCATTCATTATGTCCTCTTTTAATGATTTACCCCAGCGATCGTCTTTATCATCAGTATCACTTTGTAAACCAGCATCTAGCATTTCTCTAATAGGTTCTATCATCGAATACGGTATAGTGATATGAAGCTCACCACCACCGCCGTCAAGTTCGATATGAAAACTGCTCACCACAACTACTTCACTTGGACTAACGATGTTAGCCATAGATGGGTTCACCTCTGAATTGACATGCTCAAATTCAATGGGTAGCACCGCCTTCCAAGCCTCTTTTAGATCAGTAAAGGCTTGATCAAGTACCATTTTAACTACTCTAAGCTCTGTGGGAGTGAATTCTCTTCCCTCAATTTTTGCGTGTCTGCCATCACCACCAAAAAAATTATCCACCAATTTGAACACTAATTTTGCATCCAATATTATTAATGCCGTTCCTCGAAGTGGCCTAAACTTGACCATATTCAAACTGGTAGGAACATAGAGAGTATGGACATATTCACCAAATTTTTGTATTTGAATACCGCCTACCGATACATCTGCGGTCCTTCGCAATAAATTAAACATACTAATTCGTGTATATCGTGCAAAACGTTCATTGATCATTTCTAGCGTAGGCATCCGCCCACGTACAATTCGATCCTGCGTTGTTAAATCATAAGCTCGCGCTTCGCCATAATTCTCATCTCCATCGGTATCGACATCACCATCGTCAACGCCATGAAGTAACGCATCAATTTCGTCTTGTGACAATAAATCTTGCATAAACGATCAAACCTCTAGCAGAATGACTTTACTGCATCACAAAATTAGTAAACAGTATTTGCTCTATACCTTTTTTACCGATTTCTCTTTCCAATATTTTTTGAAGTTCCAGTAATGCAGCTTGGAGTAATAGTTCTTTACCTTCATCCGTTTGAAGGTCCTCATACACCTGACCACCAAATAATAAAACCAAGCTATTTCTAATCATTGGCATATGTTGTTCAATCGCTTGAATGACATCATCTTCTCTAGCCATCAAGGTCAACTCCGCTTGTAAAAACCGCTGTTTTCCTTTTGACTGAAAGTTGACAATAATTGCTGGTTTAAGAGGAAAATAGATTGCAGGTGGTTTTTCTTCCGCTGCACCTTTATTTTTACCAGGCTCCCCTTCTACCATCTCTTTTTCATTCTCACCATCACCACCAGACAACAATTTGATGACCAATAACGTTCCGCCAATCGACACAGCCATAAGGATCACAACCACCAAAAGAATTTTCAGTGGCTTTTTATTACTGGCTTTTTTGGTTTTCTCTCCAGAATCATTGTCGTCATCTTCAGCCATAGGCGGCACCTGTCAAAATGTTGTCAATTGAATTAGATATGAATAAAAATGCAAAAGATATGCCACGAAATTGGCTTTTATGAGGGAGGACAAACTGAAGCTCTAGTTAGTCAGGGCTAACTAGAGCAAAATTTGGATAGGTTCCTATATATAGGCATCAACAATATGAGTTGAAATGGTTAGCTTTGTTTCACCAGAGTCCATTTCATCTAGCTCGCTATCGGCATCATGACCACTATACCTATCGGCTTTAGGTGCATTCTTTTCTTGTTGATGTTGAGACTGATCAGAAACATCAACATCGATCAAATCCAAGCCACCTTGCTCAAATGATTCTCTTAACCTCAAAGCATTTTGATCCAAGGCTTCACGAACACTAGCATGAGCAACACTAAAACTGACGTGTGCCTGATCCTGATTCACTGTCACTTTAACATGTAACGGCCCTAACTCAGGTGGATCTAGGTGAATTTCCGCTTGCTTTATATCCTGAGAACTTAACCACATGACTTTTTCCGTTACAGCAGCCTGCCATTGTGGTTGTTGACTAAACGGAACCGTAACCTGCTCTGTTAAACGAGGCCCCTGGCTATTTTGCAACTGACTGTATTGACTGGGGTTTAAGGTTAATCTAGGTACTGATTTTTCTATATCCAATGAACTTTGAGTATTCTGCTCTACCACATCCACAGGGTTCGGCATTACGCCTGGTTTATTTATTAACTCCCCAGTCTGCTTAATGTCGATAGCTTTCGCATTGATGCTATTGGTGCTTTTTTCAATTTCATTCACTTGGGGAGTAAGCGCAGGAGACTGAACTATTTTTTTATGATCGCCCATAAGGTCAGGCTGTTCTGTAATGATAGAAGCAGTGTCATCTACCTGGCCTGCTTGCAGCACTGCAGACTTAATACCATTTGATACTACCCCCATACTCTGCTGCGATACCTCAAAACCTGGAGTTGCTTTTTCTAAAGGCAACTCAAGCTCATTAAGGTTATTGGGTAACTCTAGGGTTTGGGGCACTCCACTAGAAGATTGTGATTCAGCTAGAGAATGAAGCTCCTGACTGACACTGTTGGCTATCGCAGAAACCTCTGAGCTAGCATTCAACGAATTAACTGCAATTTCAGGCACAATACCAGCACTGGGCAAAGGAATAGAAGTTTGCTTCTGGTTTATATCGACCAAATTGGTACTGGCATCTAAGTTTGATTGTCCAATAAATTCTGCCTGCGCCGTCGTCCCAATAAAAGTACCATCTGCTGAAAGCTGACCAAAATGAATCGTTGAGGATAATTGATTCACAACCCCATCATCCACTAATGCACCCATAATGGCATCCGTGGGCATTGTTTCCATATCAGAATCATCCAGATCAATGGAGCTGATCTCGATATTAATGGCTTGCATGATGGCCGTTGACACTAACTGAGAGCCATCTGAATTTACTGGCCGAGCACTCATGGTGATCGTTGAAAATTCAGATTCAGATTCAAGCGATGTATTTGCCGATACGACTTTAGTATTGGCTTGACTTTCGGCTTGAGTCTCAAAAACAAGGGTAAAGGTACCATCATCCGTCTGCCCCGCAAGCGCGCTACCACTAGAGGTTTTAGCACTTGGACTTAAGAGAGTAATCGGAGAAGTCGTTTTATCTAACATAGAGGCTCCTAAAAAAAGCGGAAATGATTTGCCGCTTTTAAGCAAATAGTGGCTGACAATACTTGTTAAGCAAGTCGAATGCCATTTTACCTACATGGATGTAGGTAATGAGCGAGAGCAGGAGCGGAAGCGTTACCTACATGGATGTAGGTAATGAGCGAGAGCAGGAGCGGAAGCGTTGCCTACATGGATGTAGGTAATGAGCGAGAGCGTTGTGGAGACAGTTAATCGGACGTTCCAACACTGTATTTACGCGCCACCATATCATCAATTTCCTTCTGTAGACGCTTTTCATCCATAGCCTCTAGCGCCAAATGTTTACGTCTAGCCAAATCCACTAAAAGATCCATTTTCTTTTGATGTCGATACAATGCTTGCGCAATATTACCCACATGCTGACGAGCTAAATTAACTTTTTGCTCCTGAGTGGAGAGCAATTCACCCAATTTATGATAAAAATCACGAAATCTCGATAACGATAACGCATCTTGATAGCCTAGCTGTGAATCTATACTCGCATTGTAATTTTCTTCGTACTTTTGTAACTGCTCAAATTGTTCGAGTTCATTTTGCAATGTCGCATTTGCTCTCTCATATTGCTGAGTGAGTTTTTGTTTCTCACGATCCAGCTTTTCAAAAAACAGCTTTAGCTGCCCCTTCATTCAGTCACCCTGGGTCCCGTTTGATAGGAAGCATTAATCAGTACCTCTAAAGCACGACAACTTTCCTGGTAATGATGGCTATCGGCTAAACCTTGTTGAATGAATTGCTGAAGTTTGGGAAACATGTCTAAAGCGATATCAATATCAGGATTACTGCCTTTGACATAAGCACCAATACTAATTAAATCATGATTGTGATGGTAATCGGATAATAACTGCTTAAAACGCTGCATTCTTTTGATGTGTTCAGCATCAACAATATTTGGCATTGCCCGACTAATGGAAGCTTCGATATCGATGGCTGGATAAATGCCTTTTTCCGCAATTTTTCGAGAGAGCACAATATGACCATCTAAAATGGCTCGCGCTGAATCGGCAACGGGATCTTGCAGATCGTCACCCTCGGTCAACACCGTATAAAAAGCGGTAATGGAGCCTTTTCCCTCGGCACCATTACCCGCCCTTTCAACCAACTGAGGCAACTTGGCAAATACCGAAGGAGGATAACCCTTGGTTGCGGGTGGCTCCCCAATAGCTAAGGCAATCTCACGTTGCGCTTGAGCAAATCGAGTTAAAGAATCCATTAATAATAAAACGTCTTTACCTTGATCTCGATAATATTCAGCAATTTGGCTAGCTAATAAAGAAGCTCTCAAACGCATCAAGGGACTGTCATCTGCGGGCGAGGCCACCACCACCGCTTTTTTTAAACCTTCCTCTCCCAAGCTGTGATCAATAAACTCTTTAACCTCTCGCCCACGCTCCCCCACTAAGCCAACGACCACCACATCCGCCGTTGTAAAGCGAGTCATCATTCCCAAAAGCACACTTTTACCCACGCCACTGCCAGCAAATAAGCCCATGCGCTGCCCTTTACCAACGGTTAATAAGCTATTAACCGCTCGAATACCGACATCAAGAGGTTCCGAAATGGGTTTTCGATGCAAAGGATTAATTAATTTTCCCTCTGGAAGCTGTTGATCACCTCTTAATGGGCCTTTAGAGTCGAGTGGTTGACCCAAGCCATCAAGCACTCTACCCAACAAGCGTTTTGGATGAACACAAAGTTGGTGATCTTTTACGAGAGGAACAACCCGAGCACCAGGCTGTAAGCCGTCGACATTTTTAACGGGCATAAGATAAACTTTTTCTTCGCTAAAACCGACCACTTCCGCTTGTATGCGGCCTTTATCTGCCGTCACCACTTCACAATGACACCCAATAAAGGGCGCAATACCAACGGCTTCCATCGTCATACCAATCATACGAGTCAACCGACCCTCAACAACGGGAGCTGCCAAACTGGCCGGAGGAATTTGATATCGAGACAAACGGTCTGCTACAGATTCAATCGGCATCTATCGCACCATCGGAAGCCGGCTTTGGTTGGTTTAAAAATTCTTGGATGATAATATCTAATTTGGTTTCAAGCGTATTATCGATACTGGTATCATTACTCACAAGGCGGCAACCACCTGGAATCAGTTCATCATCGTCAATAATTTGGTAATCATAATCATCGAGAAGTCGGCTGTCTTTTAGCATTTGATGATCACAGCTATTAAGATACAGCGTTAAATGCTTGGTCATATGAGGTAATGCGAGTAAGCATTGTTTTACAGTTTTAACAATCACCGATGAGTCAGTCTTCATTTCAATATCAACGATTGATCTCACTAACTGTACAACCATCACTAATATCGTTTTTTCTAATTTTTCTTGCTCGCCTTTTAAAGGAATCATCAACGCTTGAATCAAATTATCCAGCCGCTTAAGTTTTTCATCGATTTCACCCTGTCCTGCCAACAAGCCTTCCTTTTTCCCCACGTCATAGCCAGTTTGCTTACCTTCTTGATAACCAGACTGAAAACCCTCTTTATGCGCTTCTTCGGTAATACTCTGCAACTGCTCTGCACTAACGAGTTCAGTAATATCTTGCTCTAAAGATTCAATTTCCACATCCTCTTCTATCTCAACGACTTCTTCCTCTTCAACTGGATCGGGTTTCGAGCAATCAATGGTATTTGGAGAGGAAACCTCTGGAAAGGTCCAGCTTTTGTAACTACCGGGATTAACATCATTACCCTCTTTCATCAAACCATTTGCTCCCCACTACCACCCAATACAATCTCACCGGCATCCTCCATGCGTTTGGCAATTGTCAGGATCTCTCTTTGAGCGGCTTCTACCTCTGATATTTTAACCGGGCCTTTCGCTTCTAAGTCATCACGCAACAATTCGGCAGCACGTTTGGACATATTGGCGAAAATTTTCTCTTGCAGATCAACATCAGCGCCTTTAAGGGCAACAATAAGAATTTCCGAAGATACTTCACGCAGCAAGGATTGAATACCACGATCATCCACATCCCTAAGGTTATCAAAGACAAACATAAGGTCTTGAATTTGACTACCCATATCCTCATCCAGCTCTTTAATACCCTCCATCAATTCGCTTTCAATGCTGCTGTCTAGGTTATTCATAATCTCAGCAACACACTTATAACCACCCATGGATGTGGTTTGTGAGCCGGCATTGCCAGAGAATTGTTTTTCAAGAATATCGTTCAATTCTTGTAACGCACTGGGCTGGATCGTATCTAATGATGCAACACGCATCATGATATCCAAGCGCACAATATCAGTGAAATAAACCAGAATTTCGGCCGCTTGATCGGGATCTAAATAGGCGATAACAATGGCTTGAATTTGTGGATGCTCGTTTCGAATAATATCGGCAACCGATCTTGGTTCCATCCATTTCAGAGTATCAAGCCCTGTGGTATTACCGCCTAATAAAATGCGATCGATTAAGCCATTCGCTTTATCTTCACCCAAAGCCGTCACTAACATATTTCGAATATAACTGTCGGAACCGACTCCAAGACCTGTCAAAGTTCTGACTTCATCCATAAAATTCGATAACACATACTGCACATGAGACTGTTGAATATTGGATAGATGACTCATCGCCGCACCCACCCGTTGCACTTCTTTAGGCCCCATGTGTTTGAGTACTTCGGCCGCATCGTTTTCACCCAAGGTCATCAGCAAAATAGCTGCTTGAGTAACCTTTGGCATTGAAATTTCTGTGGAGTCGCTATTCATCGTTCACCCAACGTTTGATCACCTGTGATACTCGACCAGGATCTTCTGCAACCAATCCCCGGATAGAGTTTAGTAATTGCTCATAACTATCTGATGGCCCAGGTAAGGCCAGAGCCTCGCCTCCCGTTAAGGTTACGGTTTCATCAGACAATTCATCAAAATCGCCTAAACCCGCGGCCTCAAGAGCAGCCAATTGTTGGGCCTCATCATCATCTTTCACTTGAGAGCCTAACTTCGTCAAACTTTTCAAGATGGGCCTTAACAAACCCAGGATGAGCGCGATAATAATTAAGATACCGGCTATTGGCCTTAATAGTTCCTTGAACCAAGGCATTTCCCAAAATGGAGGATCAGAGAGAACGCCTGCTAGATCTTCACTCTCTAAGAATGGCGTATTGATGACATTAACACTGTCTCCACGAGCTGCTGAATACCCCACCGCATCCCTTATGAGGATGCTCAGGCGATCCAGCTCATTTTGGCTCCATGTTTCATAACGTTCCTCACCCGTCACAGGATCGGCCACCAACTTATCATCAATAACAACGGCAACCGTCAACCGCCTTAATTTACCTACCTGATGTTTAGTGTAGCTCACTGTACGGTCTAATTCGAAGTTTCTGATGGCTTGCGAACGACTATTTTGTTGTCCCTGAGCATTGGCGCCATCACCTTGGGCTGCGACTTCAGGAGCGGCGCCATCGGCAGGGGGTTGATTGGCCAATGCACCAGGGATACCACCAACACCAGCCCCTGAACGTTGTTCATCAACGGTTTGTTCACTACGAATAGCGGGGAAATCAGGGTTAAACATTTCTTCAGCTTGTTCGATTTCACTGAAATCGATATCAGCCGCGACCTCGGCTCTAAATTTACCCGAACCAATAATAGGTTCTAATAAGCCATTGATGCGTTGTATCACCAGCTCTTCTCGCGAGCGTACATACTCCAGCTCCTTAGTCGCTTTGATGAGCTTGGGATCTTCATCGCCCGTTGAGAGTAGATTGCCTTTTTGATCCACCACGGTAACATTTTTCAACTTTAGCTCTGGAATGCTAGAAGCCACCAAGTTAGAGATCGCCTTAACTTGATGATCTTTGATACCACGACCAGGATAAAGCTCAACAAAAACCGACGCACGAGGCTCTTTTGCATTTCGAACGAAAACAGAAGGTTTAGGAATGGCCAAATGCACTCTGGCCGAGCGAACACTATTAATACTAGTAATAGTCCTAGCAAGCTCACCCTCTAAACTGCGACGATACCTAGCCGCTTCCATAAACTGGCTAGTTCCCAGAGGCTGCTCTTGATCCAGTAATTCAAAGCCAGCGGAGGAGTCACCTGGCAAACCCATTTCCGCGAGTTTCAGGCGTGCCGTATGCATATCATCAGCAGCCACTAACAAGGCTCCAGTTTGAGTATCGACCTTAAAAGCAATATTATTTTGCTCTAAAACATCGATCACCTCTCCCGAATCTAACCGATCTAAACTTCCGTACAATGGCCTGTAGTCCTCTCCCTGAGTCCATAAAACAACCGCAAAACCAATAGCCACACTGGCTGCAATACCAACCATTAAACCGGCTTGTCGGATTAAATTTAGATTATTAAATCCTTCGAGTAAATCACTCGCCGAACGGCCAGATTGTGTTATTTCAGACTCAGCCATACATTACACTCACTACAAGGGCATGTTCATAATGTCTCTATAAGCTTCAACCAACTTATTGCGAACCTGCACCATCGCATCGAAGGTGACACTGGCTTTTTGAGAAGCGATCATGACATCCGTAATATTGACTCCAGGCTCACCCCTTTCATAGGCAGCCTGCATATTGGAAGATGTTACCTGTACATCATTGACTTGCTCGACAGCTTGCTCCAAAAGTTGTCCGAAACTTGTCGTTTGCTTGACATCGGAAACAGGGCGATTGATCTCTACACTATCTATCTCTCGGGTCGGTGCCTGAACTTGAGCTTTCATCGCTCTCATTTCCATCAGAACCTTGTTAATGTCCATTCTGTCTGAAATCATAAACACCTCACAAATGACAATTTTTTGGCTAATTCAGTCGCTTTTGCTTACTTACCGTATACAAAGCAGGATTTGGGCCAAAAATTGCCGCCGGCATGTGCTTGCCGATGAATAAAGGGGGTAGAATAAAAGGTGTGTAGAATTACTAAAGCGACCACCAAACAGCCTTATGACCATTTGGTGACGGGGAAATGTCTAACAAAAAGAGAAAATTAAGTACATCAGTCCCTGAATGCTTACTCAAGGAACCTATAAGGTTCCTTAAATATCAAAATCAAACTCTCGAATATCCTTAGCTAGAGCTAGATCAGCCAACTTATCCTCAAGACGCCTTCTGGAGTCAACTTTACTCTCATTTTTTGACAACTCTTTCTCAGCAAACATAGCTTGCTCAGCGGCTGTAGGGTCAAAATCTAAACCTGTATCTGAGTGGTTGCTCATACCGATATCTCCAAAAACAAAACGATAGTCACAGTGCCGTCCTTACTTGTGGCCCCATTGTAGCAAGTGGCCATAATAGGAAAAATAACGTCATGTTAAGCAATCGTCAAGTGTTTTTTTATGACAAATTAAAGTCAAAATATGGAGATATTATAACCACTTATATAATACCTACGGTTTATCGCTCATCACATCACTGGCGTTAAAGAATTATCCATCAAAATGCCCTCTTCCCGCATTCTGGCCAGTTTGTATCTTAAGGTTCTAGGGCTAATACCGAGACGCTCGGCTGTATTTTTTCTGCTACCTTTCTCTTCCTTAAGAGTCGCCGCTATAATCTCAAACTCGCGGCGTCGAACGCCAGCATCTAAGTCATCAGGCATGTCTAGGTTTTGGGCTTGGGCACTCGACGCTTGCGCCACCATGGGTGCTTCCACTAATTGAGCACTCTGATTAAAAGCTCCAATGTTTAAACCTAAATCATTGGCAGAAATTTGATTACCCGGCTGAAGCACCAAGGCTCGCTGCATCACATTATCAAGCTCTCGAACATTGCCGGGCCAAGGATGTTGAATTAACGCTTGCCTGGCACATTCAAGTAGTACAACACCATTGCGTTTTTGCTTTGAAGCGTGCTTTGACAGTAGCGACTCGGCAATGGGTATGATATCGGCCTTTCTATCTCTCAGGGCCAACCATTGAAGAGGTAATACGCTCAGACGGTAGAACAAGTCTTCCCGAAAACAACCATTGGCCACTTGCTCCTGCATATTTCTATTAGAAGTTGCAATCACTCGAACATCTAAATCAATGGTTTTACGGCCACCTAGGCGCTCCACTTCTCGCTCCTGTAAAACTCGCAACAATTTAGCTTGCAACCCCAATTCCATTTCAGAAATTTCATCCAATAAAATAGTGCCGCCATTAGCTTGCTCAAATTTACCGGGAGTGCTGGTGTGTGCCCCCGTATAGGCACCTTTTTCATAACCAAATAAAATGGCCTCTAACATATTTTCAGGGATCGCTGCACAATTGATTGCCACAAATGGCTGGTCAGCCCGAGTGGAATGTTGGTGTATGTATCGAGCCAGCACTTCTTTACCCGTTCCAGATTCACCCATAATAAGAACGGTGGATTCTGAGCTAGCCACTCTCTTTGCCAAGCTCAACAACTGAAGGCTGGATTCCGACTTAGCAATCGGCTCATTCAAAGATGATTTAATCGTGCCCACCATATGATGGTTGACTAAATCAACCAATTGATTGGGTTCAAATGGCTTCACCAGATAGTCAACGGCACCTTGTTTTATAGCATCGACCGAATCTTTAACACTACCATAGGCCGTCATCAACACCACTGGAATATGTGGATGACTTTTCTGTAAATGACACAATAAATCATGCCCTGTCATCTGCCCCATATTAATATCAGAAACCACCATGCCAATATTATTGGGCTTAGATAAAATGGATACTGCATCCTCACCATCACATGCCGATACATAATCAATATTAGCCAGAGATAATGTATCCGTTAGTGCTTCACGTAACGATGGATCATCTTCAACAATCAAAACGGAACACTGTCTTGTAACCCTAGTCATAACATCTCCTTAATCTTGAATCAGTGGTAAAATAATACTTGCAACCGTGCCAACACCTTGCTTGGATCGGAGTGAAAAACGACCCCCATGTGCTTTGGCAACAATCGCAACAACCGATAGCCCGATACCAGTGCCTTGAGATTTGGTAGTAAAAAACATATCGCAGGCTCTAGCTCTCTCTTTCTTGGAAATACCCTTACCATTATCACAAACACTAATGGCTACCTTATTTTTATTTAAGACACTTATCCTAAGAACAATTTCGCTATCAGAATTAAGTGCTTGAAGGCTGTTATTAAAAAGGTTTAATGCCGCGCTGATCAATGCATCTTGATTACAGACCAACTTTCTTAAGCCATCATTTTCAGATATGGTATATTTAAAAGTGAGCCCGCGCCTATCAAAAATCACCTCAGTGGCTTCCTTTAAGCGCTCAACTAACTCATTGATAGTTAGCACATCATTGGTGGACACCTCACCTTTTACAAATAACAACATATCTTTCACTTGCTGCTCAAGGTGATTGAGTTGATTTAATAATTTGGTGGAAAACTCAGATCTAATATCATCGGATAAGTTTTGGGTTTTTAAATGATTCGCGTATAAAATAGCGGAAGATAAAGGCGTTCTTACTTGATGAGCAAGTGCTGAAACCATCTTACCTAAAGCTGACAAACGCTCATGTCTCGACAGTTTGTCTTGCAACTCGCGGGTTTCAGTTTGATCGGTCAGTAGTATTATTTGACCTTCATCACCTAGTGATCTAGTGGCAATACTCAATCGACGCCCGGTATGAGTTGACACCTCATGACCATCATCAAACCTAGGAGAAAAACAGCTTTTGATAATTTCCCGCCATGGCCGCCCCATCAAACGACTATTTAACATTTCACAAGCGGTTGGGTTAGACTCGACGACTTTACCAGACTGATCCAAAACGATCACCCCACCGGGCAGAACACTTAATAATGTTTCAAGACGTTGAGCTAATTGCTCTTTCTCTTTGAGTTGTTCAAAACGTTGTTGAGTCACCACCTCCAATTCATCCGTTAATTGGGCTACTTGGGATTCCAAGTGTTGATAAGAATTTGCCAATTGCAAGGAAATATCATTAAACACTGAAAAAGCGTGCTGTAAATTTTGAGCCTTATCTTCCATCAAGAGTGCTGGATTATCCTCACCGGAAAGCTCATGAGTTTGTTGTACATTAGCCATAGGGCCCATAATCACTCCAATTCGTAGATAAATCTGACGATACACGGAGATACTGCAAGGCTAATGCCAAAGATCGGAAGAGCGTCGTGTAGGGAAAGAGTGTATAAGCTGGTGTAGATCTCGGTGGTCGCCGTATCATTAAA
>CAXQRU010000061.1:0-14548 GCA_964226685.1 Polaribacter sp.
CTAGAAATTACAAAAAACTCAAGATCTAAAAATAAAAAAAGGGCGCAATCGCCCATCCAGAGTTAGCACCAAAAGCACCAACCGCCCACTGTACCACCTACTTAACGAGTAACTAGGTGAATATGAATGCCTAATTTGACATTATGGGATCCTATATACAAAAAAAGCCCACGTTAAGGGCCAACAAAACAACTCAATACCGGTGTCAAACAACGACTACCCTTTAAGGAGGCGGATTATAACAACATCAGCCGCACAAACCAAGCCCAAATAAGGCTCTGAGCCAAAAAATGAAAGAGACTGCTTATCCTTGAGCAAGCCCCCGCTTCATACCCGCACACAGCCAAGCAAAGAAATCCACTTTTCGATCACTAGGAACCCCAAGACTGGGGCCCAAGTAATAATCAAAGGTCATTACCATTAACAGATCTTCACAAGCGACATCAGCAGGCAAACTTGATTGAAAACGCTCGATCTGAGAATTCCACAGCGTCTGCATATTATCAAGGTAGTTAGCACCCCAACGCTGCCTGTAAGATGCTGTTGGGTCAAACTGCCTAATAAATTCTTTGACTGTGGATAAATCTATCTCGCTAGGAATATCCTCTAACTGCGGAAGCATAACACTCACCTCTTTCCTGGCAATACCACAATATAACCACCTGAATCTTTACCTAAAACAGAATAATTAAATCGTATATCACTTAAAATCTTAGCATCGGGATATTGCTTCATCATATCACCTACCGTCGTTTCACGAAGCACTACATCATTATCAAAATACCCTTGCCCCTTCCTTAACTTATGCAATTCATCCAAATTATCACTGGAAGCTGTGAATAACGCTTTATGATTTGCAGGTTTAATACCGTACTCCATACCCTTCATCATATCAAAATAAGGCGATTCATGAGGGGTCATGGGGGTAGGAATATCGCGAGGTTCATACCTCACCAATTTTGTTGTGGTGGGGATATTTTCAACAACCCGCCCACCTTCACCAATGACAGGGACATCACCACAACTTTGCTGCAAACCCAAAGGATCAACAAAAGACATAGGGTTATTTACATACTGGCTCAATAGCGGCGTGCCACCTGCCAAACCAATGGGGTCTTGCTGGGTGTATTGGCCACTTAAAGGATCATAGTAACGAAAGCGGTTATAGTGCAATCCAATTTCTTCGTCTTCATATTGACCTTGATACCTGATTGGATTGCGAGCCTCAAATTGACGCCCATTGGCCACTTTCGCCCTTCCAAACCCCGAATAATTGGCCGACCAGACGGTATGACCGGCTTCGTTGGTTAACTCCATCGGCGTGCCAATTTGATCCAATTGGTAGTAGTAGATGTTTTCTTTAGTTCCCTGCTGATGTATTTGCAATAGCGGCCTGTAGCTAGCCGGCTCATGTAAATAAGTCGTGGCACCATCATCGTAACCATCCTCAGGCATGGGCTGATTAATGCGTGGCTTATAATCTTTACGATTTTCTTGCAAGAGCACATTGCCAAGCCACAGATAGCGATCCTGATAATGTTTTCTTAAGTAACCACCATCAACCCTGACCTCCTCAATAGTCTTACTAACGCGACGACCTAATGCATCGTAAGTAAATCTTGCAACTATCGTGTAATGGGCTTTTTTATCGATGACCTCGATCAGATCACCAGTCACACCATAACGATATTCAGTTTCTGTTTGATGACCTTTACCTCGCCATTGGCGAATGCGATTACCACTTTCATCAAAGCTGTAAACTTTGTCGCCTTGGCGGTGTAAACGCCCCTTAAAAACAGCCGGCTCCCGTGTACTGCCATCAGGTTCTACTACCACCAAAGGAGGGCTATCATTGGCAGCATCACCGTATTCTTGCAAATTAATCAAGTGGCCAGCCGGGTCAAACTCATAGTGACTTTGCCCGGTATTTTGCTCTCGATCAATATGATCGATACCCGTAAGCTGATACCGAACTCCGTATTGATAACGCTGCTGTCCTCGCTGCAAATCATCCTTAGAAATTAATTGGCCCATGGCGTTATAGCCATAATTACGCTGAATAAGTGCACCGGCTCCCAAACTGGCCTTATAGGCTTTTTGCTGAATCAATCGCCCTGCAGGATCGTAATCTTTGTCAATGGTAAGCTGGCCACACTGGCGACGCTGCTCGCGCCCAAAGTGATCATATTGGTACTGGGTCAGCACTCGACCATCCATCTTGAGTTCACGCAATTGATGATGCTGATTGTAATCAAAATTCAGTTGCCGACCATCGGGCAAAATAGTTGCTGCGAGCGCACCCGTTTTTTCATCGTATTGGTGCTCGATGATATCCCGATCCTGACGCTCACCAATTAAATCGCCCGCCAGGTTGTATGCGAAACTTAACTGCCGATAGATATTGTGAGCCTCAGCGATTCGCCCCATCACATCGTAGCTAAAAATCACCGTTTCGACCGTGGTTTCATTTTGCGGATCATAAGGGCCATAGGCCTCATTAATTTGCGCACCGTTTTGATAGTAACGATAATCGACCTGCACCAGCCGATTCATAATATCTCGAGAGTAATGCGCTTGACGGGTGTTGTCCCGCCAGTGAGCCAACTGCCCTAACTCATTGTACTCATAGATTTGCTCGCGACCATCAAACCCCACTTCGCGTACCAAGCGCTCGTTTTCGTCGTACTCAAGCCCATAAGTCTCACCACGCTCATTGACTAACGCCGTGAGATTGAAATCACTGTCATATTGATAGGCAAACTCGGTGTTGTCAGGATTAATGCGGCTAACCACATGATAATCTTCATAAGTCCACTGGGTGCTGCTGCCGTTAGCCAAGGTATGCTTGATCAATTGATCATCCGCATTGTATTGCCAAAATTGCTCTTGATCACCGCGCTTCAGGCTCAGTCGATTACCATTGGCATCGTAGGTGTAAGTCGTAGTCACACCTTCACACTGCGTTTGAATCAGCCGGCCCCTGTAGTCATATTCAAAGGTTCGCTTGCCGCCTTGGGATAATTCTTTGGCAACCAACTGTTGCTGCTCATTCCAATGGTAGCGATCCCAATCATTTTCTGAACTACCAATAGCCACAGGCACACCTGTAACACTATCTCGCAGATAACGCCGGTGTCGACCTTCAGGATCCGTATATTGGCTCAACTCACCATAAGCACTGTAATGATAAATATGCACGCCACCATCGGCCTGAGTGATACTGGTAATATCATTGTAATGATGCCCATCTGGCACAATACGAGATAAATGGTATTGATATTCGGTGATGTTGCCTTCAGGATTGATGTGTTGAACCAACCGCTGCAGATCGTCGTAGACATAACTATCGTTAGCGCCGTTGGGATGACACACCATCTCCACCAAGCCCATATCATTGTAGAGCGTCTCGGTTTTTTCACCATTGGGCGCAATAGTAAAACGCACTAGACCTATATCATTGGCAATGTATCGCATGGTTGTTTGGCGACCATCGATGACATCCGTGGTGCGGTTTTCAGTATCGTATTTCAACTCTCGATAATAACGAGGATTTTCTAAAGAACCACCCCAGGTTTTGATGCACTTAGCCTGAATTCCTAAAGCACCATCGTCCCAATCAAAATAATAATTAAAGCCACCGCGATGCTGTTCTCGAACAACCAAGTGATTGTCATAATCAAATTCTGCACAGTGATTATTGCCATCGTAAATGGCCGCCAGATCGCCCTCCTCCGTGTACTGGTAACGCACCAAACTCTCGAATTCGTTTTTATCAGAATTAAATAAGCGAACTTGCTTAATCAGTTGGCCATTATTACTGCGCACGACCTCCAGCGTCCGACCTACGCTATCAGTAATACCTATGAGCCTACCCAAATCGTTACGCTTAAATTGGATGCGATTATCTCGCTCATCGACAATCGCATCCAGCCAGTAACGCCTCTCGACACTCTCCAAAGGATCATCAAAGGCATTATCAAACAGATAATTCAAACCATTGAAGTCCTGCAAGCGATAACCCTGCTGGGTCTTATGAAGAACCAACTGCTCAGTGTAGTTGAAACAAGGCTTACCGATTTCTGGGAGGTGGAATAGAGCAAAGCGACCATCATAGAGACGAACAACCACCGCCTCCTCTTTACTTCCTGGCCGCTGAATCAGCTCCATATCATAACGATGATGCCACTTATGACCTAAATCACTCTGCAAGGTTGAACTAGATAAATAGCTTCGATGCCAAATTAAAGGGATTGGCCCAGGCAAACCAAAATCGGTGTGTTCACACAGCAATTCACCACTAACCACATCGACTGGGTGACCAGAAAAGGCGCGCCTACCGGTTAGGAATCCTGCTGCAAAACCAAGCCCTTCACCGGCCATTTTACCTTTGGCCGCACCTTCCTCACCACCTAATGCGTAGCCAATTTTTTCACCGGCATAACCACCAATCTTATCACCAAAATTTCCAACAACAAAAGCACCACCCTGCTGAACCATCAGACAAAGACTACCCGCTGTTAATACGGACAAAGCTCCGGCTCCAAGAGCTAGATAGGTACCGTATTTGATGGCCCCATCAGCCATATCGGTCATCCATTGAGGGACTTCTGACTGAATAGCCATATAGGAAACTGGGGCGGCACCAAAGAAGGTATCAGGGCTACCTTTCGCGATTTTGGCACCACAGGAAATTTTATCACCCTCTCGGGCGGCCGGCCGACCCTCGATGAACACTACCTGACTGCCTGCGGCAATCGGCGGTTTTGTATGACCCTTTTTACTGCAAATAGTGGCATCACCAACACGAGCGGCCGCTTTACCATTGATAAAGACTGTACTAGCGCCGCTTTTAATGACTCCGGTGATATTGCTAAACATCCCCCCGATCGCCTGGCCCGCTTTCGCAGCGGCACCAGCAATCGCCACACCCCCACCAACAGCTGCTGCCAAAGCCAAGCCACCTGTGCCAATGGTAGCCGCCACAATAGCAACACCAACAGCGATGCCAATTGCAGCACCGACCAAAAAGCCCATTAGGCCTGAACTATGTCCAATAGGGTCACCAACGCGGGCAGCCGCCATAGCAGCAGTCATATCCACTCCCGAAAAGCATTATTAGATTATTGTAGCCAAAAAGTGATATTCACGACATTATAGAAAAATTTCGCGCCAATTGATATCAAAAAAAGCCAAGAAAGGTTAGAAAACGCTCAAAAATCAACCCAAAGGAGTTATTACCAGGCACAAACCTAGCGATAAAGAACAGGGGGGTCTCTTATTAATGTTACGGAACCAATAGGTTCATTAATTGATTTGGAGAGAAGCCATACACTATAGTGTATGGCTTGCGGGGAGATTTAATACATCATTGCAACTTGCATGTTACCCCATACAGTATGAACAGCGAACTGGAACTCACTGTTAACCGTTTTTTGGTCTTTGCCATCAATCAACAAAGTAGTCTTAGCGGAATATAGACCATCTGGCAAACCTTTAGGCAAAGTGAATACGAACGAGTTTTCAAATTCACCACCCTTTTGCGATTTCTCGTTAATCAACTTGGTGTGAGTCTTAGCAACATCTTTATTAGGATCAAGAATGTCTAAACGCTCTTCAATTTTGATCTTGCTGACATCCTGGCCAGGAGTAATATAAAACGACGACTTCACCGTTGCAGGCTGATTCGCCTTAAATACCTTGCTAGGAGAGAGATTTACAGCATACGTATCTACCCGAGAAAATTTAGGCAACTGCTGATTTCTAGCCTTCTGCTCCTGCACAACCTGCTCTTCAGTTTTGGTTTGCTTGGTATTGGACTCAACGATCATATCGATGAGCGCCTTGGCCACCATACCAACAACCACTACTTTGGCCGCATTTTTTAGATCATCTTTATTAAAGCTTAAGCCAGTTAAACCGGTAACAGACAGAGCGGCAACAAGCAATATCGCTATTTTCTTTTTCATAAGTATTCCCTTCATTAGTTAACTTGATACAAGAGCGCCGATTATACATGATAACGGCACCCCCAAAAGCACTTTAGTGTTGAATAAGTTCACAGTGTTCAAAAAAACAACACACAAAAACCAAGCAATTAATGCATTAAAGCCACTTGCATATTGCCCCATACCGTATGAACAGCAAATTGAAATTCACTATTTACGGTCTTTTGATCCTTACCATCGATCAACAGAGTGGTTCTTGCGGTGTAAAGGCCATCCTGCAAACCTTTAGGCAGCGTAAAAACAAACGAATTTTCAAATTCGCCACCCTTCTGAGACTGCTCATTGACCAATTTGGTATGACTTTTTGCAACTTCCTGCTTTGGATCAAGAATTTCTAAGCGCTCTTCAATTTTAATATTGCCGGCATTCTGGCCAGGAGTAATGTAAAACGAGGACTTCACCGTCGCAAGCTGATCAGCCTTAAACACTTTGCTGGGCGAAAGATTGACAGCATATGAATCAACCCGAGAAAACTTAGGCAACTGCTGGCTCTTGGCTTTCTGCTCCTGAATCACTTGCTCTTCAGTTTTGGTTTGTTTAGTCTTCGCATTGATGAGCATATCCGCGAGAATGATTATCGCAGCAGCTTTAACAATTTCTCTAGCCTTGCAGCTTTTTGAGTCATCACACTTTCCAGTATTGGGCACAACATCTTTGAGACCAAAGCCCGTCAAGTGAGTTAAAGATAATACAGCAACCAAAACTATGGCTATTTTCTTGTACATAAGGATCATCCCTTTAGGTTAGTTAAAAAATTATTGAATGGGCACATCACCCCAAAGCTTTCTTATTGCCGCTTCAGCATCTCTCTTCAATTTAAGAGCGGGCCCATAACCTGGAACTACAGATAAGGCCGCATTAGCACTGGCGAGAGCACAGCTATTATTCGCAGTTCTCAAACAAGCTCTACCATCGTTAACATTTTTACTCGCAATCGCTAAAATCCTCTCACGCTCAGCCTTCGTAAGCTCAGCCTTCTGCTTAAGCGCGGCCGCTTCATTGGTGTAACTATAAGACATCGCTTTTTGGGCCGACTCTATCGCACAATCATATTTTTGCTTGGAAAAACACTGCTTTGCTTGGTTAAAATACTTACTGTAGGAGCTGGCAATAGCCGCTAAACTTTTGTTAGCATCATCAAGAATTTTTTTTGCATCAGCGTTACCTTCATCCAGCCGCAAAGCCTCACTAGCCGAATTTTTGGCGCATTGATATTTTTTAGCCGTCAAGCATTCTTGCGCGGATTGGATTAGTGCTGTCAAGGTTTGCGCTTGAGCTGCCTCTTCAATAGCGACTTCAGCCTTCTGAATTTCGGGGCCATCGGGTGACAAACTGCGAAGCAAATTAAGCTGCTCACGAGCACCAACGATATCGCCATCGGCCAAACTTTGATTGACATTTTGAGCCAGTGCCGCGACTTTTTTCTCAAATAGCTTAGTTTGGGCAGACCCCAGCAAAGACATGGCCTCAGCATGTTCTGGCGACAACTGCGTCACTACCTTGGCCTTATCAATAGCACACTGATAATCCCCGTCACTAAAACATTGCTGGGCACCGGCAAAAGCCGCATTCACTTTCAAGGTCAATTCGCTGGGAACCATATATTGTTGGTAGCCAAACCACCCAGCAACTCCCAGCAAGAAGATACTGGCAACCTTGAAGACAGGGAATTTTTTCTTTTTGATCAAGCCATCAAAAAACTCATCCATCGAATGCAAACGATCTTCCCGCCTCAACTTCAACGCCGACTCAAGGGTCTTCCATTGACGCTTAGTGAGCTTAGATATCCGTTTGGGCTTAAGGTTTTCAATCAAGGCCTTATCGGCAGGCTTACGATCATAAGGGTGACGCCCAGTAAGCAATTCATAGGCAATCAAACCGGCCGCGTAGATGTCATCCGCCGGGTGCGTTTCTTCCAGCACATCATCACTTAGCATTTCCAGTGTGGCGTAGGCTGGGGTAAGCGCACCCAGGGTACCCGCATCAAAATCGCCTTGAGCCATGGCCTGGCTGGCAATACGGGCCGTACCAAAATCCAAAATTTTAACGCCACCTTCCTCTGTGATGAACACATTGCCTGGCTTTAGATCACTGTGAATGATGTGCTTATGATGAGCATAGATCAAGGCTTTGGAAAATCCCTCAATGATCGAAAGCGCTTGCTCTTTATCTAAACCGGTTTCCTTGTAATCACGCAGCATCACATCGAGCGGCTTACCATCGAGCAACTCCATGGTCATGTAAATCACATCACCATCACGATCAAAATCGTGCACAGTCACGATATTAGGATGAGCTAAGGTATGGGAACGGCTAGCCTCACGCTGCAAAACCACGAACGCATCTGGGTGGTTTTTGAAATCCTCATTTAAAACCTTAACGGCCACATAGGGGTTTAAGTCGTTGGCCTCCACTTTACGTAAATCACGAGCACGATAGACCGTCCCCATTCCACCAGCACCCAAGATTTTCTCAAGTACAAAGCGGCTGTTGAGAACAATTTTATCATCTTCAAGGGCCTTATCCGCCGCGCGCTGAGCCTTAGCAAAACCTCGACTATCATCCTGATTGATAACAACTTTTCTAATTTTTGTCAGGGCTGGCGCATAATCTTGGGGACTTTTAATCTCACCGACATTTAACAGGCTTTCGGTTGGTTGAGTCTGCTCACCGCCATTCATCTTGTTTTTGGACAACAGGGTTGGCTCAACGGCCTTTTTACCTGCTTTTGACTTATTTTCAGGCTTGCTGGTAGCTTTACTGTTACCAGCTAACCTTGCAGACAAGCTGGTGGGGTCACTATTGACCTTTTGTGCTGGCGGCAAGGTAGTTTTTTCTGGCCTGACAACTGTTTGATTCTCGGTTCTTTTAGCCGGCTTTAAAATCGTTTGATCAGCATTTTTTTTAGATTTTTCAGCAGGCTTTGACTGTTTATCCACCTCGACCTTACCTTTGGCCTTAACAAGGGTTGGATTAGCTGATTTGACAGAGGGTTCTTTTGAACCAACAATTTCTTGGGGCTTCTTAACGGACTTGATTTGGGTCTGATCTTGCGAATGCTTAACCGATTTTGGCTGAGTGATCAGTGTCTTATCTAACTCTTTATTAGAATCAGAGTCTTGAGAAACAGATGAAACATGAGTTACGTCAGAAGGTTCAAGCTCTTTTTTTAGGGAACGACGGCCACTGACTAACGTTGCGTCAGTAGAAACTGTGTCAGTTTGTCCTCTTCCTGTGTCGTCGGTCTTACTCATGGTCTTAATTTACCACTTGGGTAATTGGGGCCCTCTTATAAAGTCTTATAAAAATGGGCAATTATAGCTCAATGACTAAATGGGCGACGATTGTAACACATTTTTTGCTGTTGACATAGAAAAAGAGCACCATCCCGAATTGAGAACTGGTTTTACAATCGTGCTAAACTAGCCCAAATTCAGATTAGAGATGCAAAAATGACCCAAGATGAACTGAAGCAGTCCGTAGCGCTTGCCGCTGCCGAGCACATCAAGCCCCACCTTGAAGACAAAATGATTATTGGTGTTGGCACTGGCTCAACCGCCAATTACTTTATTGACGAACTAGCCAAACTGAAGGGCTACTTCGACGGCGCTATAGCAAGCTCTGAAGCCACAGCGCAGCGCTTAAAAGGACACAATATACCCGTATACGACCTCAATGAGGTGGATGAGATCACATTTTATATCGATGGCGCCGATGAAGCTGACCCCACGCTGTCACTCATTAAGGGCGGTGGCGGCGCATTAACGCGCGAGAAAATCGTGGCCGCCTGCTCAAAAACGTTTATCTGTATTGCAGACCAAAGTAAGAAAGTTGAATTCCTAGGACATTTTCCTCTACCCGTCGAAGTCATCCCAATGGCCAGATCCTACGTTGCTAGAGAACTGGTGAAGCTTGGTGGCGACCCCGTTTATCGCCAGGGATTTACCACAGATAACGGCAATATAATTTTGGATGTTCACGGCCTTAAAATCAGCCAACCTAAAGCTTTAGAGGAGACCATCAATCAGATCACTGGCGTCGTCACAAATGGTCTATTCGCCAATCGCGGAGCCGATATATTGTTACTCAGCAGTGAATCTGGCGTAGAAAAAATAGAAAGGTAATTATTGGAAGTTGCTGCTAAGCTCAAGCACGAGTTAGCAGCAACCAAGCTTTAGAAAAACCCAGGACTGGCCGCCGGTTTCGCCTCAAGCTCTGACCAGTTAGCATCCCCATCCTTGATAAAACCTGGAATATCTTTTTCCCAACGCTTTTGAACACCATCACTGTAGTTTAAAAACAAACGGCCTTCCACAATCTTCCAAGCGGTTGGATCCACTTTTACTTTTTTACCCTGAGCCGCTGCAAACGCACAGTGACCGTCGTAAGCTGGCGCATATTTTTCGGGACTAGCGAGAAATAACGCTTTATTTTCTTCTGAGGCAAATAACCACAAAGCGCCATTCCACTGGGCTGAAATATTTTTATCGCCTTTAACTGGTTTAGACTGCGTGAAATATGCCACTACATCATAACCATCTATTGAGTGATTTTTCTTATTGACAAATTGCGGGCCAGCAAACGCCATACTAGCAAGCAACCATGCACACAACCCAAAACCCGAAGCAAAAAACTGTCTCATAAAGAAAACCCTAAGAAATAATCGTTATTCTTATGATAATTAGGCGAAGAAAAAGTTCCTTATTTTTTCATGGCTGCATCAAAGCGATCTTTCGCTCGCTCTCTTGCAAACTTATAGTCAACAATAGGCTTGGGGTAACTACAGGCTTCACACTGGCTCACTGAGGGCTGATGAATATCTTTATCAGTCAGCCCCTTAAGCTCTGGCAAAAACTTTCGAATAAATTGACCTGATGCATCAAATTTTTGAGATTGATTATAAGGGTTAAAAATTCGGAAATACGGCACCGCATCAGCCCCCGTGGAGGCAGCCCACTGCCAACCACCATTATTTGAAGCGTAATCGCCATCCACCAAGTGCTGCATAAAAAAGGCTTCGCCTTTGCGCCAGTCCACCATTAAGAGTTTTGTCAAAAATGAGGCCGTCACCATACGCAAACGATTATGCATCCAACCAGTACTCACCAACTGCTTCATAGCGGCATCCACAATCGGGTACCCTGTTTGCCCCTGACACCAAGCCTTAAAAACGGAATCATCACTTTCCCATCGAATCGCTCGATAAGTGGGTTTAAAATTTTCTGAACGAGACAAATGAGGGAAAGCGGCAATCAAATGACGATAAAACTCCCGCCAAATTAACTCCGTCGCCCACGTCGTCTCTAAGGCATCCTCATGCTTTTGTCTCAGCGCATACAAACATTGGCGCACACTTAAAGCACCAATGGCCAAGTAAGGAGATAATATACTGGTACCATTAATCGCCGGGTAATCCCTATGCTCTTGGTACGCAGCCGCTCTTTTAGCAACAAACGTATCTAGCCGCTTGTGAATGACTGAGGTTTCAACCGGCCATAGATCCTCTCGAAATGATAAATCCCAGCCACTCAAAGTACTTGGCACTTCATCAGAATACACTGCCATGGACTTCTGTTTACGAGGGACAGGTAGCACCTTCAAATCATTTTCAGTCAGTTGTTTTCGCCAAGCTCTCGAAAACGGCGTGAAGACTTTGTAGATATCATTTGACTGAGTCAACACCGAGCCAGGAGCCATCACCACATCACCATGATAAGCATTGACAGCAATAGACTTTGACTGACAGAGCTCATTCACCGCTTGATCTCTTCGCTGTTCATTGAGAGGGTATTCGTGGTTATACCAGAGAGTAGCGGCATCATGCTCACTACACAAATCCACTAAAGCATTGGGAGCATCACAATAGCGATCCAAATGGAGCAGTTTAAATGGAATATTCAAACTCAAGAGTTCTTTCGCCACAACGGCCAAGCGCGACAACCACAACCCCACTTTGGCAGCCGCATCATCATGCTCACGCCATTGACCGGGAGTTACAATCGCCACTACTAAAGTTGGGCCTGCCTGGCACGCATGATAAAGAGCCGGGTTATCAAGCGTGCGAAGATCATTTCGCAACCACACTACATTCATACACGTTTCCTTAGATTTAATAGCTCAGTATACGCATCAAAATGCAAGGTGATCACATTAATGTGTGATTAGATAGCCTCGGCCTCCAACTCATAGGCACCTTCAGCGTTGTGGACCTCTTTGCCATTCAAAGGCGGATTAAAGACGCAAGCCATAACCATTTCCTCAAAGGCACGCAGGACATGCTTGTCATGTTGATCCAAAATATAGAGAGTCCCCGGCTCTATCGGATATTTTTTACCATCAACCAAGGTTTCAACCTCACCCAAACCAGATACACAATAGACAGACTCAAGGTGATTTTGATAGTGCATTTGGAAATCAGCACCCTTATAGATGGTCGTTATGTGAAAAGAAAAACCCATATTATCATCCTTTAAAAGCATACGAGTGCTTTCCCAATTACCATCGGGAGAGACGACCGTCCTTCCCGACTTCTGAGCTCCTAATAATGTTCTAACCTTCATATACGCATTCCAAAAAAGTGAAAGGCGCCAACCAAGTGGGCGCCCAAATCGAGATAATTGCCGCTATTACGCTACATTAAAGTAAACGACCTTATCAGGCATCTGTTCCTCCGCACAAACTTCCTTAATAGCCGACTCGACGATATCAATGCCTTTTTTCAAATTTGCATCGCTAATGATCAATGGGCACAATAGTTTCACCACATGATCATCCGCTCCACTTGTTTCAATAATCAAACCTTTCTTGAACGCCTTTTTAGTGATTTTGCCCGCCAAGTCGCCATTGATACAATTGATTCCCTGGAACATTCCCCGACCCTTGGTAGAAAATTTACCTTCGCCGTACTGCTTAACAATGGCTTCGAGCCTTTGGGAAACATAAGCGGCCTTGCGTTTAATCTCCAAAGAAAACATTTCATCAGACCAATAGTGATCAATCGCCGATTTAGCCGTAACGAAAGCTAAATTATTGCCACGAAAGGTACCATTGTGCTCACCAGGCTTCCACTGATCCAACTCCGGCTTCATTAACACCAGCGCAAATGGCAAGCCATAACCACCCAACGATTTTGACAAAGTAATGATGTCAGGCTCGATACCAGCCTCTTCAAAACTAAAATAGTCACCAGTGCGACCACATCCCGCTTGGATATCATCGACAATCAACAGAATGTTGTGTTTACGACACACAACCTGAAGGTTCTGCAGCCACTTGATACTCGCCGCATTAATTCCACCTTCACCCTGAACCGTTTCCACAATGACGGCAGCGGGAGAATTAATGCCGCTGCTAGAGTCTGAAAGAACTTTGTCTAGGTATTCAGTGGTATCTATGTCACTCCCCAAATAACCGTCATAAGGCATTCTGTGTGTTCCGGATAAACTAACGCCCGCCGCATCACGATGATGGGAGTTACCCGTCGCCGCCAACGCTCCCAAGCTCACCCCGTGAAAGCCGTTGGTAAACGTCACGATATTTTGCTGACCAGTCACATTACGGGCAATCTTCATGGCAGCTTCAACCGCATTGGTACCAGTCGGCCCAGTAAACTGAACCATGTATTCCATATTGCGCGGCTTTAAAATTTTTTCATTAAAGGCCTCTAAGAACTCTCCCTTGGCCCTAGTATGCATGTCCAAACCATGAGTAATGCCATCTTGTTCGATATAACTTAATAGTGCTTGTTTAAAAATAGGATTGTTATGACCGTAGTTCAACGTACCCGCTCCCGCCAAGAAGTCTAAGTATTCGTTGCCATCATCATCCCACATGATTTCGGCTTTTGCTCGACCAAAGACTCGAGGAAAAGAACGAGCATAACTTTGTACTTCAGATTCAATCTCTTCAAAAATTTTCATTGTATTTCTCCGTTAAAATAGTTAATGGATCAAAAGGGCCAATCGATATCAGGGGCTCAGAATCATGCCGCCCTTCAAAGTGAACTTCACTATCCATCCAATCAGCCACACTCAATTTGCTCGACAGAGTGTTTGCCAATCGTTCAAACAAGGCCCGCGATGCTCGATTGTTTTCAGTGATAGTGGTGTGGATATGATCTATTTTCCGGCAATATGGCCGGGACAAAATATGCAACAGCATGCGCAACGCCAAACCCATTCCCCGAACACTTTCAGCCACGGCGACCTGCCAAATAAAGAGGGTATTGGTATTGGGAATGACGTAGCCCGAAACGAAACCGACCGGCTTACCGTCGAATATTGCAATGACTGAGGTATCTGAAAAATGGCTGCATTGCAGCAGGTTGCAGTAGCTAGAGTTAGGGTCTAGCGGTGGACAAGCCTCTATTAGGCGATGTATTGAAAAGCCGTCTTCGAGCCTTGGCGCCCTCAGATCAATGGCTTTCAAAGTAGTCAAAAAACCTCCAAATTTGATGCATTTTCAACAAAAACAGCATTTTTATAGCGAACGCTGCAAAGCATATGCATTGTACACTAAATAATTTTTATGTCAAAAGTGGCGAG